>DOPS01000373.1:0-2271 GCA_003512645.1 Desulfosporosinus sp. | reverse complement strand
CTGTACTCTATGAGCAACAATGGAGGGATATGAATGTCACGCCTCTTGCTTCTTTTCCGAAAGACCGTCTAAAAAGACCATCAGCGCATGATTTAATTCTTCATGTAAATTGCCTGAACCTGAAACAAACCAGCGCATGAAATGTTGAACCATCATACCTTCTAGACTTTCAGCTAAAAAAGCGGGTTCGAACTCACGACTGATTTCGCCGTTTTGTTGTCCTACCGTTATAATAGCCATCAGGGCATAATGTAAACTCAAATCATAATCTGCCCCATCGCGATTTCGCACAGTAACCCAAGCAATTTCACGATCTTTTATCATGAACCCAGCCCAATCTTGCAGAAGGTTTCCTAACCGCTGGCGAGTATCCATACATACCTGTTGACGCCCCTCATTGACAAGATCTTGCCAAGAACGACGTGAAAATTCCAGCACTACAGCTTCCTTTGTTGAAAAATAATTATAGAACGTTCCCTTTCCCACATCAGCTTGCTGAGTAATTTGATCGACTGAGGTGGCTGTAAATCCTTGCAAACGGAAAAGTTGCATAGCATTTGAGAAAATCTTTTCGCGTGTCTCTTTTTTCTTACGTTCTCTTCGAGACATTTCCGTCACTATAAATCCCCCCCTTTATCCATGTTAGCGGACAAATGAACTTCTATGTCAGTCATTCTCCGTATACCATATTTTTCCTGCCTACAAAGGGGGCTTAACAATAAATATTTACGCTTTTTGGTTCTTTTGGGCAACCTCATACCCGAGCTTCCATACCAAAAGAATCCTCCATACTGCCCTCTCCAACTGTTCTTCTGCTTTTAAGAAAGCTTCCTCTAAAGTCGTAATCCCTTCAGAAACGCTGAAACAACAAGTAACCCCCAGTTCTGCTAAAAAATCCGGAGGCCCCTCCACCGATCCCGAGATTGCAAGTACTGGCACCTTATAGTTCTTCGCTAAGGCGGCAACTCCGACTGGTACCTTACCATATGCCGTCTGAAAGTCTGTCCTTCCCTCGCCCGTGAGCACTAAATCTGCTTGCCTAATTTTCTCATCTGCCTTGGCCACCTCTAAGACAATCTGTGACCCTGGTCGTAATTTCGCTCCCAGAAATCCAACCACCCCAGCACCAAGTCCTCCTGCTGCGCCCCCACCGGCTAATTCCAGAAGGTTCATCCCCACCACTTTGCTCAAGCGCTGCCCAAAGTTTTGCAATGCAGCATCCAAAACTTTTACATCTTCAGGCTGAGCGCCCTTTTGCGGACCATAAACTGCACTCGCGCCCTCTGGACCACACAACGGATTTTGAACATCACAGGCCACCTCAATCTTTACCTGAGATAGACGGGGATTTATGCCAGACATATCTAGGCTAACAAGCTTGGCAAGGGCAGCCCCTCCTTGAGGTAACTCTTGTCCTTGAGCATCCAAAAGTTTAACCCCCAACGCGGTTGCCACCCCGGCACCACCATCGTTCGTAGCACTTCCGCCGATACCGAGAAGAATTTTAGTGACTCCACGCTCCAACGCGTCCCGTATCAGTAGGCCGGTTCCGTAGGTTGAGGTCACGAGAGGATTACGTTCATCATCGCGCAAAAGAGGAAGCCCTGAAGCTGCTGCCATTTCAATAATGGCTGTCGCTCCACAGTCGATAAGACCATAAGACGTTTCAATCGGTCGTCCCAGCGGATCTGTCACCTTGACTTTGACCTTGACCCCATCCGCTGCGCTAAGGATCGCCTCGACCGTACCTTCCCCACCGTCTGCCATAGGGATCATATCAATCACACTTTCTGGGTAAACTCGCTGGACCCCCCTACTCATTGCAGCCGCCACGTCATTGGCATTTAAACAACCCTTGAAAGAGTCTGGGGCTATAACAATTCGCATACTTACTTATCACTCCTTAGATTGAGCACGTTGCCCTATATACCTTCCAGCTTTAAGAAAAACGAAGAGGCTGACATAATCTATTACAATCATGATTAAGCTTTCAATAGGAATTTCTAGCAAACTAGCAATTACATAAGATAATAGGTTAAATATCAAAGCCGCAAGGTATGCGGAACGCCAATTTTCATATTGGCGGCAATAACCTACTAGAAAACCCAGTGGATAAAAAAGAGCAAAATTGATGCCCAATTGATTGAGTATACCACCCGAAACGAAAAACTCGCCCCAAAAAATATAGAGCAAGCTTAAAATAAGTACGTAGCGCCAAAAAACAAGGTTCATGCGTCCCTCCTCATACTTAAATAGACTCTCGGCATTCGC
>DOPS01000374.1:0-3238 GCA_003512645.1 Desulfosporosinus sp. | reverse complement strand
CCTTCATCATGAACCATCGATAACCGTTGATATAAAGACGCCTTGGATTGGCGGTCCACAACGTAAGAGTCCGGTAAGAAGGCATCTACTTGTAGTTCAATGCTCGGTTCGACAACCTCTTCAACCTTCTCTCCCCGAAGTTCCTGGACAGCTTCTTTAAGCATTTGACTGTACATTTCAAATCCTACTGCCGATAAATGCCCATGTTGTTGGGCACCAATGAGGTTTCCTGCACCACGAATTTCCAAATCCCGCATCGCTATTTTAAATCCCGCCCCAAATTCCGTAAACTCTCGGATTGCTGCAAGACGTTTTTCAGCAATTTCTGTCAGAACCTTTTGCGGTTTATATAAAAGGTAGGTATAGGCTTTGCGGTTAGAACGCCCCACTCGCCCACGCAATTGATAGAGTTGGGATAAGCCAAAACGATCGGATTCATCGATAATCAGGGTATTCACATTAGGCATATCAAGTCCTGTTTCGATAATTGTTGTAGAAACTAAGACGTCCATTTCATGCTCTAGAAAATCAAGCATTACTCGTTCTAAGGCTGTTTCACGCATTTGTCCATGAGCAACCCCGAACCGTGCTTCAGGCACTAATTGACTTAGAAAATGGATCACTTGATCCATATCCTCTACTCTGTTGTGCACATAGAATACTTGCCCTCCACGTTGAATTTCACGCCGTATAGCCTCTCGAACCACATCTGGGCGAAACTCCGTGACATAGGTTTGCACAGGGTACCGCCCCTCCGGCGGGGTTTCGATGATACTCATATCCCGAACTCCCACCAAAGACATATGTAAGGTCCTTGGAATCGGAGTTGCTGACAAGGTCAGTACATCGATGTTCCCTTTTAAGGTTTTCAGTTTTTCCTTATGCGTAACCCCGAAGCGCTGCTCTTCGTCAATCACCAATAACCCTAAATCACTAAATTTGATGGCCTCGGAGAGAAGGCGATGTGTGCCCACAACAACATCAATTTGCCCTTCCTTAATGCCTCTAATTATCTCCTTTTGCTCCTTCTGAGAACGAAAGCGACTTAGCATTTCAATTTTAATGGGATACCCCATAAATCGTTCTCTGAAGGTATTAAAATGTTGCTGGGCTAATATAGTCGTGGGGACAAGAACCGCTACTTGCTTGCTATCCATGACCGCTTTGAAAGCAGCTCGGAGAGCAACTTCCGTTTTACCATACCCTACATCGCCACAAAGCAAGCGATCCATGGGACGTGGGCGTATCATATCCGCTTTTACATCCTCGATACTTTGGAGTTGATCAGGGGTCTCCACATAAGGAAACTTCTCCTCAAATTCAGTTTGCCAGGCATTGTCCTGTGAGAAAGCAAACCCTTGGATTGCCTCTCTCTGAGCATAAAGTTTTACTAAATCAATGGCCATTTCTTTAACAGCACTACGGGTCTTATTCTTTACCTTGTACCAGTCAGTCCCTCCGAGTTTGTAAAGTTTAGGCAGAGTTTCCCCTGCACTACCTAAATACTTTTGCAAAAGGTGAAGCTGATCCAGCGGAACATATAATCGGTCTTCCCCCGCATAACGAATCCCAAAATAATCCTTGGCAATTCCACCAACTTCCAAGCGGTCAATCCCCGTAAATTGTCCAATCCCATGGTGTACATGGACTACAAAGTCTCCAGGTTTAAGATCCGAAATAAAAAGATTTTTTTTGGTGGGCGTCTTAGGCTTCTTGGCAACAGCCTTGCTCTCTCTTTTATAGATTTCTGTTTCTGTAAGAATCACTAATTTTGCAAGCGGTAACTCAAACCCTTGATCAAGGGAAAACGGATAAACATAGACCCGACCCGCCTCAATAGAATCCTCAAGCCCTTTGCTGGATGCTGAAAGTCCACGATCTTTCAAACCCTGGATTAATCGCTCCGCATGAGCCTCATCCCCTACAAACAGGGCCACAACATAATTTGCATCCTTGCGGTGTATAATTTCATCCACCAACATACTGGTTTTCCCCATGAAGCCCGTCAATGGGCGGGCGTTTAAGCTAAAAATTTGCTTGGGTGAAATTCCCGGTGCCTGTCTCAAAAGAGTTGAAAGACCAATCAGCGGGTGTTTCTTTCCGTAGCTTAGAATATCCTCATAGTTGATAAATTGAGCTTCAGGATGAACAAACCCTTCACCGCGTTCCAGTTGTTGCGTGAACTCCAATAAGCGTTCGTTGGCTTGAAACTCTAACAACTCCTTTAAGCGGAGTGGCTCATCCAGAAAAACACAATGTGCATCTGAGAGGTATGAGAAAAAGGGTACGAGCGGAGTGTTAACTAAGCTTAAAAAGGGATAGACATTTTCATCCAATATCCCCCGCTCAAGCCTTTCGACCAGACTATCTACTTTGTTTTGGAGACGATCTGCCGCTTCTTTCCTTCCAGCGCGCTGATGGCGGCCCATTATTTTGCGAGCTTCTGCCCGTATTGCAAAGCAAAGTTTCCCTAGTTCTTCCTTCGTTACAATATACTCCATAACAGGGGGTATAAAGACCTTGTCCTGAGAGGCGATGGATTTCTGTGTCCCTAGGTCAATCGTCCGTATCGAGTCAACTTCATCATCGAAAAACTCAATTCGCACTGCCTCTCCATCTAAGGGAGCTATATCCAAGATTCCCCCTCGTAAAGCAAACTGCCCTATCCCTTCAATCGTTTCAACTCGCTCGTACCCTCCGGCAGTTAGGGTATGGAGAATCTCGGACAAGCCGTACCCCTGCCCCACTTGGAAAACCAACGTATACTCTTTAAAGCGTTCGACTGGGAATACACGTCGTTCTAAAGCAAGTACTGAAGCTACAACCGTACACTTGGGATCTTGAGCCAGTCGATTCAATACGCGAATGCGTTCTGAGGTTGTCTCCCTGCTTTTACCTAACACTTCAAAAGGAAGCCATTCTGTCGAAGGCAAATGCAAGATAGTTTGATGCGGACACCAGGTCCGCAAATCGCTGGTCCACTTTTGAGCCTGCTCCTCCGAATAGGTCAGAATCAAGCCTGGCCCTGGTTTAGACCTTTGTACAAGCTGAGCAACAAAAGCTGCCTTTTGACTTCCTGTTAAGTCATAAATCATTTGGGGCCATTCTCCATGGCTTAACGACAGGTCGATCTCCTTAATATCGAGACCTCTGCGAAGATAATCGTAAATTGTGTTCAAACCGCTCATCCTTTAATGATAAACATTCCCTGTTTTGATTTCCATTTCGTTCAAACAAC
>DOPS01000378.1:21697-21971 GCA_003512645.1 Desulfosporosinus sp. | reverse complement strand
AAACTCGTTGAACCTATGAAAGTTAACCAAACTCAAGCTCAAGCTCAAGCGCCGCAAGTCGATGCTCAGCTCGTGCAAGAAATTATTAAACAAGTCATGCAGCATCTGAATGGCATGAAATGCTAATCTTAATCTTAATAAACGTTCTTGATTAGCATGGATCAAAGTTCGTAAAAAGAGGTCATAGTGCATAGTTCCAATGACCCGGGCATGAAGCATAAGCCTCGAACCACGAACATCGAACATCGAACATCGAAATTGGGAGGGAACAAAA
>DOPS01000378.1:19263-21569 GCA_003512645.1 Desulfosporosinus sp. | reverse complement strand
GTTATGGAGAAAAATAATCAAACTTCAAATGTTCGAGGTCAGAAAACTAAGAACTATCCTCTGATCTCTGGCATCTGATCTCCGACTTCTGTAGAGGGTAGGTGAGGACTTGATCGTCACAGAGTATGAACTAAGAGCCAATTGGCACAAAACCAAGGATAAATTGATGAGCTTGCCGCCCGGAAGTGTAATTACCCCATCGGCAAGGGACTTTATCCGCTCCAAGGGAATTGAGGTCCAAATCGAAGGAAATGGGCTTCAGGACCTCAATAAGAGTACCTTTTCCAGTGCAAGCCAAAGCATAGACAAATATAACCACAAATCCTTCGAAGAACCGAAAGCCCTTTGGGAAACTCAAACGAAGACCACTACCAAGACTGATACCAATACCAATACCAATACTCCTTCAGGAGTTAAACCCGAACACATGACCCATTTACGCACCGGTGCCTTAGTCACCAAGACACATCCGGTGATCGCCTACCGAGGACAACTGGATTTGTTTCAATGTGAACTCGTTGAGGCCCAAAGTTTCTTTCACCACGAAGGGGAAGAGGGACTCCTTTTAAAACTCGAAGAAATCTCCGTCTTTTGCAGACAACTCATGGTCAGTGAAGTTAAGCAAGAGCCCTTTCAATGGACCACATTGATCGGCTTGACGGCAGAAGAACTGCGGGACCGATCCCATCATCCGAGAAAATATTTTGGAATTGATCATACCCCGCTGAGCTATACTCATGGAGCTATCGTGGCCAAACTCCATCATTTGAGAGCAAAGTCACGAGAAGTCGAACTCTATGCCAACCGGGCTTTCACGGATGATGAAACTGGGGCCTGTAGCCGTACCGACCTGATTCAGGCCTTAAATCGGCTATCCAGTGCCTTCTATATTCTGGCCTGTGAAGTACGGGGACGGAAAACTCAAGCACTCGCAGAAAAGTTAGTTCCTTTAGGAACCTCAAATCGCCATATCCACCTCTCNNTCCCAACCCGGACAATTCGCAGCTCAAGAAACAGTGACCTTACAAGGACCCAAAGGAACCTTAGAGAAGGTCCGCGTATTAGGTCCCGTGAGAAAAAGTACTCAAGCAGAACTTAGTGTCACGGATTGCTTTAAATTAGGAATAAGCCCTGTCATCCGAGATTCAGGGCAACATGAAGGAACCCCGGGTCTTCGGATTGCTGGTCCGGTGGGAAGCGTCGAGCTTGAAGCAGGCGTCATAGTAGCCAGCAGGCATATACACCTCCACACCGACGAGGCTAAAGAGTGGTCACTCAAGGATGGAGACCGAGTGTGTGTCAAAGTCGAAAGTCAACGTCCGATGGTCTATGAAGACGTGTTGATCCGAGTCAGTGACGAATACCGTAAAGAGATGCACCTGGATCTCGATGAGGCCAATGCGGCCCTCCTCGATCCTTCGAGCCAGGGGAAACTCATGGGGGTATGACCATGAATGAAGAATTAATTAACCAAATCGTGCGCCGTATCCTGTCTGACCCTGCCTTGCAAGGGCTATTACAAGGCAACCTAAGCCCCGCAGGAGATAGGGCAGTTAAATCCCAAGCCTTGGTCCTTTTAAACTATGTCCCAGATTTCCCACGCGTCTTAACCAAGGTTCAACAACGCTGGGGAGCCAACTACACCCTCAACGTTCTACCGAGTGACCAGGTCTATACAGCAAACCCAGAACTCCCCCTTGGCATGACCTGGATAACGGCCCAAGACGCCTTGAGTAAGTCAGACTGGCAAAAACTAATCCTCCCCACGTGTTCTCCAAATACCTTGGCAAAAGCAGCCTTAGGGATACGAGATAACCCCATCTGTGAAATGATTGGGCGTGGGATAACTGAAGGGAACTCCATCGAGTTAGTGATGGAGTATCTTGGCTTGACGGCCAAAACCCCTCTGGCCTATAAAGAACTCTATGAAGGGTATATTCAGACGCTCCAATCTTACGGAGTTAGGGTATGTGCTAACCTAGAAGACGTCACCTTTGCTCTAAATCCTGTTCAACAATACCCAACCCATCCTGATCAGCAGACATCCGTGATCGACGAACAGAAGAAAACAGCTGCCTATGCAGAGTGTTCCTTCAAACCCAACGAAATCCACTTTCTCAAGAAGTTCCTAGGGGACAAGCAGGCCTATGGATTTCCGGAAGAATCGAGAGTTCTTGTGAAGCAAGGGACCGTCATCTCCCCACTGGCCCGAGACACCTTAAAGTTACGCCGAATTGAGCTGTGGATGGAGAAGGAGGAGGGACGCGGATGATCTTAGCTCGAGTCATAGGAAATGTATGGTCCAC
>DOPS01000378.1:19067-19227 GCA_003512645.1 Desulfosporosinus sp. | reverse complement strand
GATCAAATCGGAGCAGGGGAAGACGAGATTGTCATGATCACCGGCGGTTCCTCAGCCAGGCAGGGGCTGGCGAATCATAGCATCCCCATCGATGCCATCATCGTGGGCATCATCGATAAAGAAACCTTTGAAGCGTGAGCTTAAGTGGGTGAAAAAATGA
>DOPS01000378.1:0-18959 GCA_003512645.1 Desulfosporosinus sp. | reverse complement strand
ATGCCGGATATCTATCCTGCCGGAGACGAAGTCATCACCATCTGGCTAACGACGGGAAGACGAGTCCCACCGGGTGGAATACCCTTAAACATCGGAGTTGTCGTCAATAACGTCCAAACCCTGATCAATGTAGCAAGAGCCGTCAAGGGAACCCCCGTCACCACCCGAACTCTTACCGTCACAGGGGCCGTCAAAGTACCGAAGACCGTCACCGTCCCGATCGGAACCTCCCTGCGCGACGTTCTCGAACTAGCCGGCGGCATCGACCAGGACCTCACGTATCTGAGCGGAGGCCCCATGATGGGAACCTTAATCACTGACCTTTCGACCCCCGTGACCAAAACCACCGGAGGATTGATCGGCCTTCCTAAGGACCATCCACTGATTAAGCGGAAAAGCATGACCGTTGAAACCGTCTTAAGAATCGCCAAAACCGTCTGCGAACAGTGCAGTTTCTGCACCGAGCTTTGCCCAAGGCATATCATCGGTCACGAACTCTCTCCCCATCGCCTGATCCGAGCGGTCAATTATAAAAACGTTGGAAATCCATCTTTAGTAACCAGTACCCTAACTTGCTCAGAGTGTGGCGTATGTGAAGCCTACGCTTGTCCAGTGGGAATCTCACCGCTGAGAGTGAATATGGCTTTGAAAGCTGAGCTTCGGGCCAAGGGCATCAAATATCAAGGAGAACTCGGGAAGGTTGACCCGATGGCCAAGCATCGCTTAATCCCATCGTCACGTTTAATGGATCGCTTGCGACTAAGACCCTGGTATAAGGAAGCTCCCTTATCCTTAGAAGTGTATCAACCGGAGGAAGTCACCCTCAAGCTCCAACAGCATATTGGCGCACCGGCAGTACCCGTTGTCAAGGTTGGAGACGTCGTGAGTGTAGGACAACTCGTCGGGGAAATCCCAGTAGAAGTACTTGGCGCAAGAGTCCACGCCAGCATCGGAGGAACCGTCACACAGATAACCCCTCAAACCATAACGATAAGGAAAGGTGGTGCAGCCAAATGATCCATGCCATAGGGCTGGTCGAATTAACAAGTATAGCGCAAGGGATTGAATGCGCCGATATCATGGTCAAAACAGCCGACGTGACCATTTTGGTAGCAAAAACCATCTGCCCTGGAAAATATATCGTCATGGTGAGTGGAGACGTCTCGGGAGTCCAGCAATCCGTGAACGCCGGCATCGACTTAGGAGCGGAGACCGTGGTGGATTCTTTCGTCATCCCCAATGTTCATCCCTCCATCTTACCAGCCATCGGCAACGCCAACCGGCTATATGATATAAAAGCCTTAGGAATTATCGAGACATACAGCGTGGCATCCTTAATCGAAGCAGCCGATGCTGCGGTAAAAGCAGGAGATGTGGAGCCAATGCTGATCCATCTGGCCTTTGGAATCGGAGGCAAAAGCTATACCGTACTGACTGGAGAAGTCGCCTCCGTGAAAGCAGCGGTCGAAGAGGGAAGCGCCATAGCCAGTGAAAAGGGCCTCCTCATTCGTCAAGTTGTCATCCCAAGGCCCGCGAAGCAACTCATCGAAAGCCTGGCTTGAATCGAGGTTCGAGGTTTGAAGTTCGAAGTTCGAACGAGGATCACGAACTGGTAGATACGAAGCACGAGGTTCGAAACAAGGATAACGAACTGGATGGCGAAGAACGAAGCATGAGGTGGGAGACAAGAGGCGCGAGGACTAATTGAAGCGAGTTTCGAGGCTCGAAACGCGACCTGAACTACGCATCTATTGAATACGAAGTACTAAAGGAGACTAAAACGAGGTGCGAAGCGCTAAGTTTGAGCCAGAGAAAACTAGTAACGAAAACTTAAAAATCGAGCATCGAACCTCGAACTTCGAACATCGAAAAGGAGGTGTGTTATGGGACGATTTATTTCGGCGGCCGTATTACGAGATTTGGCTAAGCTGGATAAAAATGTAGTTTTAGAAGAAGATAGTGTTCTAACTCCCTCCGCCAAAGATCTTGCTAAAGAATTAGGGATCACGATTAGCAAAGGGAGACAGGAAATTGTTAGTCGCAGTGTTATTGGTCAATCAGTCGGACAACAGGTGAATCAACCGTCTAGTGTTAAAGAAGTCAGCATTTCCTCTGGAAACTCAACAGATGCAGGAAGCCAGAGTGAAGACCTGAAAAGAGCGGTGCAGAAGATTCTGGGTGAGGTGCTCAAACCAGCCTGTGAGAATCCCAAAGCCACTCATGTCAAAGGGGAAACCGTAGTCATCCAGCCTTTTCTGGAAGCTCCTCCAGGGCAAAAGGTGGGACTCGTTGATGTGATTGACTCACGGGTGGGCAACCTCGCCTCGGGTTTTATGACCTTTGATCATTCCAGATTGCCTTGGTTTTTAAATTATGATGAAGTCGATTATGTTATAGAGGGCGAGTTTGTCTTAGAAGTTGAGGGGCAAGTCTTTCGCGCTAAACCAGGAGATGTGGTCTATATTCCTAAGGGAAGCCAAGTGGTTTTTTCCTCTCCCACGTTTTGTAAAGTATTCTATGCTACCTACCCTGCGAACTGGGCAGATTTTTGCGATTAAGGACATTAAGTCAGATTGGGGGATCGATCCATGATTTTAAAAGCAAAAGTTTATAATAAAATTTTTGCATTCCAAAGTCTCAAGGAAGTTATGTCTAAGGCCAATGAAGAGAAGTCTGGTGATGAATTGGTCGGAATTGCCGCAAAATCTGCTTCTGAGCGAGTGGCAGCAAAATTAGTCTTGAGTAATCTTACCCTTGAGGATATTTATAATAACCCTGTCATTCCTTATGAAGAGGATGAAGTCACTCGAGCAATCTATGACGGACTTAACTTGAGAATCTATCAAGAGATCAAAAGCTGGACGGTCGGCTACTTGCGTGAGTATATCTTAGACCATAAAACAACGGGAGAGGACTTGGCTCATATCAGTCGAGGGCTGACGAGCGAAATGATTGCTGCAGTAGCTAAGTTAATGTCCACCATGGACCTAGTCTTTGGCTCGAAGAAGATGCGCATTCAGTCACACTGTAATACCACACTCGGTGTACCTGGAACACTTGCTTTTCGTTGTCAACCCAATCACCCCACAGACAATGTCGAAGGAATGCTGGCATCCCTTAAAGAAGGGTTATCGTATGGTTCGGGAGATGCCGTAATTGGAATTAATCCTGTGGAAGACAATGTAGAGACGGTTACTCGACTTTTAGATACGGTCAAAAATTTCATGGTGAAATGGGCAATTCCAACTCAAAACTGTGTGTTGGCTCATGTGACAACCCAAATGAAAGCGATTGAAAAAGGGGCTCCTGTTGACTTGGTTTTCCAAAGTATCGCTGGAACGCAAAAAGCGAATGATGCCTTTGGTGTAAGCGCGACCATTCTGGATGAGGCTTTTGCTTTAGCACAGCGCCAAGGAACGGCGACAGGTCCTAATCTTATGTACTTTGAAACTGGCCAAGGCTCCGAGGTCTCTCTAGATGCCCATCTTGGTGTTGATATGATGACCTTGGAAGCAAGAACCTATGGGTATGCACGTGGTTATCGGCCATTTATGACCAACAACGTTTCTGGATTTATTGGACCAGAGACGATCTATTCAGGTCGAGAAGTGATCCGGGCAGACTTGGAAGATCTATTTATGGGTAAGCTGCATGGTTTGCCGATGGGAATCGCACCTTGTTATACCAACCATATGAAAGCAGATCAGAATGATCAGGAAATGGGAACCCTGCTTTGCGCCATGGCTGGTTCGAACTTCTTCATGGGAGTTCCTGGCGGTGATGATGTCATGTTGAGCTATCAGGATACTAGTTACCATGATGATGCAAGTACCCGGGAAATTTTGGGTTTGCGACCGCTTCCTGAATTTGAGCAATGGTTAGAGAAGATGGGGATTTTAGAAAACGGCAAACTGACTGAGAGAGCCGGAGACCCATCGATATTTGATAAATAGGGAGGCGAATCGAGGTGGCAGTTGCGAATAACGAATTAGAAAAAGTCATTATCCAAAGTGTTATGGAAGAACTGGCTAAGAAAGGGCTGCTTTCACAGAAGGGGAAAGACCACGTGATGTCGGCAGCGATGATGGATCCGTCCCTACTCCCTAGCAAAGAATCAGAGGAGATGGTGACGTTCCCTCCCCTAGATGAAATGCAGATTTCCAACCCGTTCAATGCGGATGCGGTAAAGGCTATGATGAAATCAACCCCAGCCCGGATTGGAATTGGCAGAGCCGGAGCACGACCCAAGACCATGGCCTTATTAAGGTTTTTGGCGGATCATGCCGTAGCCCAAGATGCCGTATTCCTCGATGTTTCTGAGCAATTTCTCCAACGGATGAACTTAATGTCAGTTCAAAGTGCTGCTACTAGTAAGGACGAGTTTCTGCAAAGACCAGACCTGGGGCGTCGTTTATCCTCAGAAGCAGTGAAAATGATTTCGGAGAAGTGTGAAAAGAATGTCCAGGTCCAGATTCTAATCGTCGACGGACTGAGTTCAAGTGCGATTGAAGCCAACATCCCCGACTTACTGCCTGCCTTAATGCAAGGATTGAAAGCTGCAGGAATCAAAGTCGGAGCCCCGTTCTTCGTGAAGAATGGCAGGGTATGGGTTCAAGACCATGTAGCATCTATCGTCAATTCAGATGTGATCATTTCCTTGATTGGAGAGCGTCCAGGACTAGGAACGGCGGAGAGCCTTAGTGCCTACATGATTTACCGACCCGATCAAAACACGGTTGAAGCGGACCGTACGGTTATCTCCAATATTCACAAGGGCGGAATCCCACCTGCTGAAGCAGGGGCACACCTCACGGATGTCATTAAACAAATTCTGGCTGCCAAAGCTAGTGGTGTTAAGCTGAACCAGCAAAAGTGAACTCGACCAGCTAAAGCTGGACATCGAGACTTCGGTGGGGGAGTCTACCCCCACCGAAGCAGAGCATGGAACTCCCACTTATAGAAGTGGGAGCCACGGAGGTAGATAGGGGTGGTGAAAAATGCCCGAATCGACTAATCAACAGATCACGAGTGTGGGCATTGATATTGGAACCACGACTACACAACTGGTGATCAGCCGCTTGACCATTGAGAATACGGCTTCCGGAACCTTAGTTCCTCGTGTGGAAATCACGGATAAGGAAGTGATCCACCGCAGCCAGATCTATTTTACGCCGCTTTTAGACCGCGACTTGATTAATGCGGTTGCAGTTTCCAAGATTGTGGAAAGCGAATATCAGGCTGCTGGGCTAACGCCAGAAATGATTGACACTGGAGCTGTGATTATCACTGGAGAGACGGCAAAAAAGGAAAATGCTAAAGCAATTATTGATGCTTTAGCTGGGTTTGCTGGAGACTTTGTAGTGGCCACTGCCGGTGCCAATTTGGAGGCTATTTTTGCAGGCAAAGGATCGGGTGCTGCGTTATTCTCTGCCCAAAGACACCAAGTCGTCGTCAATATCGACGTGGGTGGTGGAACCTCCAACTATGCTACGTTTCGGGAGGGCAAGGCAGTCGATTCTTCATGCCTAAACGTCGGCGGACACTTAATCGAGTTTGAACGACAAGGGGACCGGATCACTTACATTTCTGAGCCGGCAAGAATTGCCTTACAAGCCACTGGACAAAGGCTTCAAGTAGGAGAGAGAGTGACCCTTGCTCAATTTCGCCCCTTGGTTAAAGCAATGGCTGAGTGTGTTGTGGAGGTGCTCAAGACCTCTATACACGCTGGGTTAACCAAGGAACTTCTGATGACCCCTCCTTTGCAGTTAGAACATCCGATTCGAAAAGTGATGATTTCTGGCGGGGTAGCAGACTATGTCTATGCTTCAAATGGGCCTGCAACTATGGCAGAAGTGACTGCTTTTGGAGATTTCGGTCCGCTTTTAGGCTGGGAGCTTAAAGTAAGCTTAGAAACAGCTGGGTTTGTCTTAGAAAAGCCGAATGAAACAGTTCGAGCAACCGTCATTGGGACTGGAACTCAGTCGGTCAATTTAAGTGGCAGTACCATCCATCTTCAGGAAAATACCTTGCCATTGCGCAATGTCATGGTTATTTCTCCCTTCACAGCCGGGATTCCCGATACACCAATAAGCATAGCTGAAGTCGTTAAAAACGAGATTCTCCGCCTTCAAGTGGATCACTCAGAGGGAGTCATAGCCCTAGCCATGAAAGGTCCCCGCACAATGTCCTTTGCAGATATCAATGGTTTGGCACAAGGGCTGCTATGGGGGCTGGAAGACTACTTGTGTACAGATAAACCCCTTATTCTGGTTATCGAAGCGGACTGTGGGAAAGTCTTAGGACAGTGTATTAATGCTTTAGCCAATCGCCACTTAGAATTGGTTTGCATTGATCAGCTGGAAGTGGAGAATTGTGATTATATTGATATTGGGAAACCCCTTATGGGTGGCAGAGTTGTTCCAGTGGTCTTGAAAACCTTAGTCTTCAATCGTTGAGCCAAGTTTCAAACCTTTATTGGAGACTATCTTAGTTTGAAGTCTCGATGTTCGGTTTGACGTTAACTGAACGAGTTCACTAGACGTAAATTTGACATAATATTAAAGTGACATTTCCTAAGCGACTGAAGTTTAACAATGTTCAGTCGCTTTTAAAATCGTGCAGTTTAGGGCAGGATTTGCAATAGTTCTGACGAATAGAAGAGATAATGAACAATGAACTTGAGGGGAATTACTGACCCCTTTAGGTAAGGATGGGTTCGATGCGCAAAACATTTGAGGCTAACCTACTGGACCCTAACTATCTTGAAGAAATCCTAGGTAGTTTTCACAACGCTACTGGTTTGCATATCGAGGCGATTAATAACGAGGGAGCAACCTTTTCTGTACTTGGAGAATTAGAACGCAGCGATTTTTGTCGTTATATTCGCTGCCAACCTGAAGGAGAAAAAAAATGTCAAGATTCCTATAAACGAGCCAGCTTGGAAGCTGCAAAATGGGAGGAACCCTATTTTTTTCGTTGTCATGCAGGATTGGTGATTTGGGCCGTTCCAATCACGATTCAAGGGGTTTCCAGGGGAAGCATTATCTGTGGACAAGTTTTAATGTGGGAACCTGATCACTTCTTCTTTCAAGAACTGAAGAAGCTGAATGTTGGGATCAAGAACTTCGAGGAATTAAAGTCCAAAGCCTGTAAGCTTGAGGTTGTCTCTCCGGCTCGTTCCCAAGCGGCTGCAGATATGCTTTTCGTCGTAGTCAATCATATCGTGAAACGAAATATTAATAGCTTAGCAGAAATTGATGCCACCCGTTTGCAACAACAGCAGATACGCCGGGAAATCGAGGAGAGAAAGCGGAAGAATTTACCGGATATTAGTGATTATGACACTTATCTAAAGAAAGAACGTAAATTTTTGCGCTATATACGCCTTGGGGATCGAACGAGAGCAAACCAAACGCTGCAGAGTCTTTTAACAGACCTCTATACTAAAACTGTAGGGGATCTGGAAACGGTCAAAGTTCGTATCTTGGAATTGGCAACCTTAACATCTAGGGCGGCCGTCGAAGGTGGAGCTAATGCGGAACGTATTATGATGCATCTAAAAGAATTTAACAAGGAAATCGAAGGTATTGAGCGAGTAGAAAAGTTTTTTTTCAAGATCCAGCATATTGTTGAAACTTTTTTAGAAGGAATTTTCACCTTAGCAGATAAAAAACACCTGGCCATTGTTAAAAATGCTCGGGATTTCATCATGGAAAATTACGCCTTGCCCCTTACTGTTGCGGATGTGGCTGAGCATCTCTTTGTAAGTACTTCGCATCTCTCTCGCTTGTTTCGAGAAGAACTCGATTGTACGATTAATGATTACTTAACCAGAGTGAGAGTGGAGCAAGCGGTTGAAATGATGAAGAAGCCCGAATTTAGTGTTGCTCAAGTTTCGAAAGCAGTTGGCTTTCAAAACCAAAGTTATTTTTCTAAGGTCTTCCGTAAGTATATCGGGGTTACACCCCTGATCTACAAAAACAGTTTGTATTAGAGGGTGAGTATGAATGGTTTTTCTAGCTATCATTAAATCCATTATTTCTGGAGAAGCAGAAAATACCATGGCCCTAACGAAACAAGCGTTAGCTCAGGGTTTTTCGGCAGAGTCTGTTCTGGAAAAGGGTTTAATCGCAGGAATGGATCGTGTAGCTGAGAAGTTTCGTGAGCAAAGGGTGATGGTCCCCGAGGTTCTCATGGCATCTCGGGCAATGCATGCCGGGTTAAGCCTTGTAGAACCCTTGCTAAAGGATTCTGATAAAAAAATTGCCGCTAAAATTGTCATGGGAACGGTAGCTGGGGATCTTCATGATATTGGTTTAAGCTTAGTGAAGATGTTAGTCATCAGCACCGGAGCAGAGATTATTAATTTGGGAGTGGATGTAACGCCCAAAAAGTTTGCCAGTGTCGTTCGCAAAGAAAAACCCCATATTCTTATGATGTCTGCCTTGCTTACAACCACGATGACGGTGATGAAAGAAGTGATTGACGAATTAGAGCTAATGGGGATTCGTAAAAACTTGGTCATCATTGTGGGAGGTGCACCTGTCGACTCAGGTTATGCTAAGACAATCGGGGCTGATTATTATTTTGAAGATGCTTTTGAAGTTCGAGTCTTCTTAGAAGAAAATCTAGCTAAGATCATTAGTAGAAAAAGTCGCTAAATTTCTAGCCGCAATTAAGACACCCACTTCTTGCAAGTGGGTGTTTTGTAGTTTGCTTAGGTGAGGGTAGAGTCTTCTTTGGCTAATATCAACAAAGAATAGCAATATGTACTAAATAGTACGAATATTCAATTGGTTGTAATGCGTCAAAACGAGCAGGAATGTGTTATAAAAAAGTTTTCATTAGATGCTATTATTATAACAATAGTCAAACTAATCGCGCATTAAAGAGTAAATAATATTTAAATAGAGAAGGGTTGCGATTTAGAGAGTAATAATTTTGAGGAGGGTGCCTGTGGACACAAAAAAGATGAGACTTCTTAAAGAACCTAGTGTGGATCAAACGTTTTCCATGTTTACCCAAAGTCAAGAACTAAAAAAAGCTGCTGCTCATTTCTTTGAGTCTATGGAATCAGTCCTGCTCCGAAATCAAATCGTTGATGCTCTTCAACCTTATAATCTTGGGAGTGTTACTGCTGTTTACGAAATTTTTGGTGGATATGTTAATCGTAGTTTTGGCATTTATACTGAAAAAGACGGACAGAAGAACGAATATTTTGTGAGGAAATATAAATACGGAATTACAGAGTCAGAAATAACATTTGAACATTTAATGATTGAATACTCAAAAGCTCATGGCTTAGATATTGCGGCAGGATTAATTCGTACTAAAGATGGTTCAACATTTGTCAAGAAAGTCGAGGGAGCGAAAGAAAAGAAGAAGGATATCTATTTTGCGGTGTATGAATTTCTGAAAGGAGAGGACTTATACACCTGGGATACTCCTAATTTAAATGATGAAGAATGTGCCAGCGCTGGAGAAGTTCTCGCAACGTTCCATAACGCTGCCAGAGATTTTAATTCACATGGTTTAGAGCGGGTAGAACCTAAGATCATGGATTTACTCTTGGCTCTACCGGAAAAATATAAGACTTTAGCACAGACCGATATTGACACAAAGTTTCACACCTATTATAAAAGTAAGCTTGACTCAATATTAGAGGTTATTGAGAGTTCGCGAATCCCCAATGAAATACTAGAAAAAATGCCATACACACCTTGTCACAATGACTTTCATGCCGGCAACTTAAAATACGAGGATAACAAGGTTGTGGGAATCTTTGATTTTGATTGGTCTAAAATTGATCATCGGCTCTTTGATGTTTCGCTTGCTCTAGCCTATTGTTGTTGCTCCTGGAAAGATGACGAGGATGGTGTATTACTTCTCGATAAATGTGCAATCTTTCTAAAAGCATATCAACAAAGATTGGTTAAATTGAAAGGACTTGAACCGCTCAATGCAGTGGAGTTAGAGTATCTGCCAACGATGATTGCCGCTGCCAATATCTATTTGATTAACTGGGATGTATTAGCCTACTATGCCGGAACGAATTTGAACGAGTATGAGTACATTGCTTATTTACAGCATAATGTTCGTTTGATGAATTGGATTGAAAACCATAAAGCAGAGATTGCAGACGTTGCTAACTCCTTATAATGGTTTAAATCATATTAGAGTGAATTCACTCGGTAATATAGTAAGGGTCTTTGCCCTACCACTAAATTGAATTGTGCCAATTTTTCTCCCGCATATAGAAACGGGAGACCTTACACTCGATAAATGAGATGTAAAAGAAAAATTGATAGTATGGAAAGGGGACAGTATTGTGGAATTTACAAAATTATTTAGTCAGGTAGAAGTAGAACGCGTTCACGAAGCCTCATTGGAAATTCTTGAAAACGTTGGGATGCTGGTTCGCAATGAGAAAGCACTTGCAATTTTTGCTAAGAATGGCTGCCAAGTTGACATGGAGACAATGATGGTCAAGTTTCCAAGAGAAGTAGTCGAGAACGCTAGAAAGTCGTTTGTTCCTACTTATACTTTTACGGCCCAAGATCCTAAATTCGATGTCACAATGCCCGGAGACCGACCGATCGTCGTAACAGGAAGTTCAGCACCTAATATTATCGATCCTAAAACAGGCGAAGAACGTCGAGCAACATCTGACGATATTGCCAATATTGCTTATTTGATTAATGAACTGCCAGGCTTTGATGTTTTTTCAATTTCTACCTTAGCTGATGATGCCCCAGAAGGGCAGTTCAGTATATCTCGTTTTTACCCTGCTTTGAAAAACTGCAAAAAACCTGTCCGTAGTAATACTCCCAACATGGAGGACCTCAAAACAGTCTTAGAGTTAGGCGCCCTGATCGCAGGAAGCGAAGAAGAATATCGTAAGCGTCCCTTCATCAACCACCACTACTGCCCAGTTGTTTCTCCCTTGACCTTTGATGTGGAGTCGACGGAAGCAGTTATCTACCTGATTGAACAAGGTTTACCAGTCTATGGAACGATTGTGCCTAATGCAGGGATGACCTCACCACTTAGCTTGATGGGAACATTAACGCTTGGTAATGCTGAGTTCTTGGGATTGGCAACTCTAATCCAAATGATTCGTCCGGGTGCCCCTATGATTTATGCGGTATTGTCAACGGTTGCTGATATGCGGACAGGGGCTTATGCACCTGGTGCTATCGAGACCGGAATGATGCAAATGGCTCATACAGAGATGGCAAGATTTTACAATGTTCCTTCCGGTGGATACATTGGCTTGACGAATGCTCATTCAAATGATGCTCAATCCGGCTATGAGACGGGTATGAATACCACAGGTGCCTTGCTGGCAGGGGCAGACCTCTTCAATATGGGTGGTCTCTTAGGAAGTCTGATGGCCTTTGACTTTGCTAAAGCGGTTATCGATAATGAAATCGCCTTAATGCTCAAACGAATGAAAAAGGGCTATGAATACAGCGAAGAGAACCTCTGCTTAGATCTAATTGCTAAAATTGGACCTGGTGGTAGTTATATGGACACCGACCATACTATGAAGAATATGCGTACTATCGCAGTTCTCCCTAAAGTTGCGACGAGAGAAATGCGTCGTCGTTGGGAAGATCAAGGTAAGCCGGATGCCCATAGCCGAGCGATGAAAGAAGCTAATAAAATTCTGAGCAAACCTAATAAGTCGCGCTTCACCGACGAAATGGATGCTAAAGTTCGTGACCATTTTAAGGGACTAGTCGCGGGAGACGCTAAATGGAGCCTATAATTTAATTGTAAATAGTTTATCACTAATTCATAATCATGAAATTTAACGTGACGGCCAAGAGCGGCCGATAGGAAAGGGAGAGAATAATGAGCGTACAAGACATTTTTGCTGCAGTGGTTGAATTTGATATCGACAAAGTGGTGACTCTCGTTAATGCAGAGGTAGCTAGTGGGACTGACGTTTCTGAAATTCTTAGTGATGGTCTGATCGCAGCCATGGATGAAGTTGGCCAACGCTACTCTGAAGGAGAATTCTTTGTGCCGGAAATGCTCATGGCGGCTAAAGCTATGAAAGCCGGACTTGAAGTACTTAAGCCATTGTTGTCTCAAGGGGAAAACGAGAAAAAGGGAACCATTATTATCGGAACTGTCAAAGGTGACTTACATGACATTGGCAAAAACCTGGTTTCCATGATGATGGAAGGTGCCGGCTTTGAAGTCTATGACCTCGGTGTAGACGTAGATACAGAAAAATTCCTGGCCACGGCTAAGGAGAAAAATGCCGATGTGATCTGCATGTCCGCACTCTTAACCACCACGATGCCGTTTATGGAAGTCACGGTTAAAGCAATCCGCGAACAGGGTTTAAGCCTTAAGACGATGGTCGGCGGCGCACCTGTTTCAGAAGATTTTGCTAACAAAATTGGGGCAGATGGTTGGAGCACTGACGCTCCCGGAGCAGTGGAGACGGCTCGCCGACTTACTGCTAAATAAAAACATTTTTTAAAGATTTGAATTTTATCTCAGCTTATACTATAGTTTATTCTTGACTAAGTCATTACCGTTATCTGAGTTTGAATGACGACCTTTCAATGGGTGAATGACTTAAGTGGATCTAAGTCAGATAGACTTAAGTCGATGCTGACTTAGGAGACATGTAACAAGTTAGTGAATATTTATACCGATCCATTTAATTAGTGACCTTTTGGGATAATATTTTGCTTGAGTCAGGTCATTAAGAGGGATTGTTGCCAGTATAATTGTTGGCATAGAATTTGCAGTATTCACTAAGAGGATTAAGTTGAACTGAAATATGAGGAGGAAAAGTCAATGTTAGTAGTTGGAGAATTAATTAATGCAAGCCGCAAGGCTGTTGGGGAAGCCATCAAAGCACAGGATGCTGCATATATCCAACAGGTGGCTAAGGACGAATATGAAGCAGGAGCGGACTTTATCGATGTGAATGCCGGTATCTTTGTGGGCAAAGAACCTGAATACCTGCAATGGCTAGTGAAAACAGTTCAAGAAGCAGTTGACGCCCCTTGCTGCATTGATAGTCCAGATCCCAAGGCCATCGAGGCGGCTCTGTCTGTGCACAAAGGCATCGCGATGATTAACTCTATATCTTTGGAAAAAGAACGTTATAATGCCTTAATTCCTGTCGTTGCCGGAACTGACTTAAAAGTTGTGGCCCTTTGCATGAGTGACGAAGGGATGCCCGAAACAATGGATGCTCGGCTTAGAATTGCCGAAAAACTGATTGACGGCTTAGTCAAAAATAATGTTCCGCTTAATAATATTTATGTTGACCCGTTGGTTCAGCCTGTTTCTACCAACAGTACCTTTGCAGTTGAGTTCATTAACTCTGTGGAAGCCATCATGACTCGCTTTAAAGGGGTCCATACGATTTGCGGACTTTCCAATGTGTCTTATGGCTTGCCAGTTCGAAAATTCATGAACCATGCCTTTGCTATTATGGCCATCGGCAAAGGGTTGGATGGACTCATCATCAACCCGCTGGATAAGATGATGATGGCGAGCTTGGTGACTGCCGAGGCTCTGGCTGGACGAGATGACTATTGTGTCAAATATCTTAAGGCCTTCCGCAATAAACAATTCGATTTCTTAGGCTAATCTTAAACTGCAAATCAGTGAATGATCCCCTTCTCTCGCTTGAGGAGGGGATCATCTTTAATAGGGGTACTATGCTTGATGGACAAGTCAGTACGCTTAAGAATAGTAGGAATTCTACTGGCAAGCTAGGAGGTAGAACGTGGCGCTTGTAATGTTTGATTATGATGGAGTTATCGTTGATTCCCTTGAGGTTTTTATAGCTCGCTTTTCACAAGCCTGTCTGGAGAATGGGTTCACAGGGATCCAAGAGCCGCATGATGTGATCGGGCTTTTTGAAGGGAATGTCTACGAAACTATGATGCAGCGCGGTATGGATGAATCAACGATTGACACTATTTTAAAGCGATATGAAATTTTACAAGGTGAACAATTGGCAGATCTTGAACTCTTTGCTGACATAGGAGAAGCATTACAACGTATTTCTGAAAAACACTTAGTTTATGTCATAACCTCAAATCTGTCCAGTGCTACGATAAAGATATTAAGCCAAAACGGAATTACTTGTTTTATCGATGTCATTGGGGCAGAAAAGGAAAAGAGTAAAATTAAAAAGATTCAAAACACAATGTCCTTACATCCCAGAATCCCCGCCTATTATGTGGGGGATACTAAAGGAGATATGATCGAAGGTAAACATGCTGGAACCCAGACCATTGCAGTCACGTGGGGATGGCATTCACCCGCTAAACTCCAGGAAGGTTCTCCAGATCATCTCTTTAATACTCCTAAAGAACTGGCGAATTTCTTAGAAAAGGTAGAATAATGACAGATAAGTCTGAGTTATCTTGAAGGATAACCATGAAACGAGGCGAATATTAATTATAGGAGAAAGTATCTGTGGGAGAACAAGGGGACAGGTGAACTGTTTGCCTTGGGGGAAGACAGATAGTCGATATGCTAATAGGAGGTCGTCATGGAGATAACAATTTACCCCAATCAAGTCATAACAACAGAGGAAAATGAAACCTTAATGGAAGCCCTCATCCGTAATCGTCTTCCCGTGCAAAATGTTTGTAATGGCAAAGGAACCTGTGGTAAATGTAAAGTTCGAATGACTGGGCATGTCTCTTCGCCAAGTGAGCGAGATTTAGCGCATCTCAATGACATTGAATTAAAGACAGGTATAAGGCTTGCCTGTACCGTTGTACCTGCTGAGGGTATGGTTATTGAACTGGACTTTGTCGAGAGCCAGGATCGAAAAGAAGGGGCTCTCCTCGGAATGAAGGCGACTGCCTTAGATGCCAAGGTGGAAAAGGTATATATTCAGGCCAGCAAGCCAACCCTTGCTGATGAACGAGGGGACTGGGATCGTATCGTAGATACCCTAAGCACGATCACAGGTAAGAGTTATACTAAGGCCAGCTTGTATGTCCTAGGTAAGGTTCCGGACGTTTTACGGGCAGATAAGTACGCCTTAACGATTACAGCTTCTGACGATGAGATTATGGATATCGAAGCGGGAGATACGACAAAACGACTTTATGGTGTAGCCATTGATATTGGAACCACCAGCGTAGCAGTCGCCCTAGTCGATCTATTACAAGGAGATGTCCTGAAAGTTGTATCTACGGAAAATCAACAGACAGCTTATGGTGCGGATGTAATCTCTCGTATTTCCTTTGCTACGGAAAGTCGAGAGAATGCCTTGACTTTACGCAGTGCTGTGAGGAGAACGATTAATCACTTACTTGAAGAACTCGCTTCTAAGACGGATATCCAACAAAGCGAGATCTATAAAATGACGATCGTGGGTAACACGACGATGCAACATCTTCTTCTAGGTTTGGATGTTTCTCATCTTGCAGTTTCTCCCTTTGTTTCAGTCTGTAATCGACCCTTGACGTTCACGGCGAGGGAATTAGGACTGGAAATCAATGCTCAAGCTAAGGTTCATCTCTTCCCAAACATCGGAAGCTTTGTTGGGGGAGATACCATGGGGGCTATTGTAGGAGCGCCTGAAGTTTTGGGAGAAGGGAATCATTTACTCATTGACTTAGGTACGAATTGCGAACTGTTCTTAAAAACCGAGAACACGATGATTGCCTGCTCTACGGCGGCAGGACCAGCTTTCGAAGGTGCTGGCATTGCCCATGGAATGAGAGCAAAACAGGGAGCCATTGAAGGAGTTACGATCACGGACGATGGAGTAACCTTTGAAGTGATCGGCAGACATAAACCAGTCGGCATTTGCGGCTCAGGTCTCATTGAGGGGATCGATGAGATGAGAAAGTCTGGTGTTGTCAACAAACAAGGGAAACTTTATGATCCTGAAAAGGGAGAAGGGCTTTCCCTAGAACTAGCCAATCGGATTCGCAAAGGTGAAAAAGGGCGTGAATTTGTCTTGGCTTATGGTACGGATCAAGGAATAGATGTGACCTTAAGTCAAAAAGACATTAGCGAAATGCAGTTAGCCAAAGGAGCTGTCTGCGCAGGAATTAAAACCTTAGTTGAAATGGCTGATATTACAGTACCTGAGCTTGATTCAGTTATTTTATCAGGGACCTTTGCAACCTATCTTAAAGCAAATAACATTTTAAATATTGGTCTTGTTCCAGATATATCCCCAGATAAGATTAAATCGGTTGGTAATGCGGCGCATGTAGGAGCTATACGAGCTCTTCTGAATTACCAAGAATTAACGAAGGCCAAGGAGTTATATCTTAAAATTCGCCATGTGGAACTGGGCGGAAATTCCACATTTTCCAGTTACTTCATGAATAGCATGTATTTAGAGCGCCTAAGTTGATTGAATCTTTTAAAATTGCCGGAAAACATCTTAAATTATAGTCCAAGAAGGGTTATAATGAAATAAGAAAACAAGATCGATATTGGAGAAAAGGGAGAGGTCTGTTAAATGTTAAATAAGTTTAAAGAGTCGATACTTGACAAAAACACACTTTCTGTAACTTGGGAACTTGTACCCGGAAGAGGTGCCAATGAAAAGGCCCAAGAGAGTGCTATCGCATCGGCAGAACAAGCTGCTAAAGGTGGTAGAGTCCATGCACTCACCATTACAGATAACCCTGGTGGTAATCCGGCAATCCTAGCTGATTATTTGGGCATGGAGATTCTCAAAATGGGGATTGAACCCTTGGTACATTTCACTTGTAAAGATAAGAATCGTAATCAGATGGAAAGTCAGTTATACGCTTTAGATCGTGCAAAAGTTCGCAATCTCTTAGTGATGACAGGAGACTACACCTATTCTGGATTTAAAGGACGCCCTAAACCAGTCTTTGATCTCGATCCCTCTAATACCTTACAACTGATCGCTGAAATGAATAAGGGCTTAGAAGTTCAAGGAATGAAGGGACCAACTTATCACGCACCCAGTGACTTTTTTGCCGGAGCGGCTGTTTCCCCGTTCAAGTCTACAGAGGCTGAACTGATGGTTCAATACTACAAGCTGAAAAAGAAAATCGAAGGCGGCGCTCAATTTGTCGTCACTCAACTAGGGTATGATGCTCGGAAATGTCATGAAGTCATCCAATTCCTGAAGGTTAATAAGTTAGATATTCCGGTTGTGGGAAATATTTACGTGCTGCCTTATGGAGCAGCTAATGTCATGAATCAAAACAAGTTGCCTGGTTGTGTCGTCACAGACAAACTTTTGGCAGAACTCAATGAGGAAAAGGGCGCCGCGGATAAAGGGGTAGGTCAACGGATGTTGAGGGCCGCCAAATTGTACGCGATCTTGAAAGGCATAGGCTGTGCCGGAGTTCATATTGGCGGGCATAACCTTAAATACGAACAATTAGAATACATTCTTGACAAAGGGGAAGAACTTTACCCGAATTGGCAAGATCTTGTCAAAGAGTTTGATTATCCTCAAACGAATGGATTCTACTACTTTGAAAAAGATGAGAAAACTGGTTTGAACACAGATCGACCTACAAATCGAGCCAATCTCCCCTTAGATGCCCCAGCTGGAGCGATGTATTCGTTGATGCGTGGAATGCATGGTCTCATGTTCACACCTGATAAGAAGTTGTTCCCCATGATGCGCAGTATGTACCGTGCAGCAGAGGGTAAGAAGAAAACTGAAAAGAGGCTGCATGCTGTTGAGCATCTTGCCAAAGTCGTCATGCTTGATTGCAAGGATTGCGGCGATTGTGCTATGTTGGATTTAGCCTATCTTTGCCCTATGTCCCAATGTCCAAAAAATCAGCGTAATGGGGCTTGTGGCGGGAGCCTGGACGGTTGGTGTGAGGTTTATCCAAAAGAGAAGAAATGTGTCTGGGTCAGAGCTTATGCCAGACTCAAGAAATATGGTGAAGAAGCATCTTTAGATGTTCCTCCGGTGCCACCCGCTAACTGGGATTTCTATCAGACGTCCTCATGGTCTAATTTCTTCTTAGGAAAAGACCATTCAGCACCTATCTTAGGTATCAAGCGCCCAGAAAGTAAATTAAAGAAATAATTGATTTAATTAATTATTTCTTTAATGGTCAAATTGCGATTGCTCCCTTTGATTCAGAATCTAAATTTAAAGTTCGAGGTGAATATGATGGCAACAGGAGTTATTAAAGCGGGGGCATGTGGTTTTACAATTAATGTAAAAGCGCTAAGCGAGGACGGGCATAAAGTAAAATTGGAGATTACTAGTGACTGTCCGAATTACCAAAAGATTGCTCAAGAATTAGTCGAAGTCGATGCTTTCCAAGAGATTTTTAAAAAACTTCATATGGGGAAAGTGTATGAAGTTTTTGCCAAATATAGCCCACATCCCAGTTGCCCGGGTGTTTCCGGGATTATAAAAACCATAGAAGTGGCTGCAGGGTTGGCTTTGCCCCAAAATGCTAGTATCAGTGTTACTAGGGAGTAAGTTTGAAACGTTAACGAAGAAGTAGAAGGCCCATTGCCGATTGATAAGATCGTTAATGGGCCTTCTTTTGTTTTAAAAATCCCACTGATTTTGCACTATCCTGTCAACCATAAGTACATACCATCCAGCTTCCCAGGAATTCCAAGTTGATTTATCAAAGTCAGCAAGAAGACCCCCGACTTCAAAACTCCGCAGTGTTTAAGTGGGGGATGAATTGCGTTCTTCTACATAATTTTGTCGTGGCTCTCTGATATAATCTAATCAAATCATTCCCTAACTTGAAGGGAGGTGAATAGAGAGTGGGTATCAAGCAAGCCAAACGTAAAAGCGATCCATCAAAGGATATGAAGCATGATTACGATGTTCTCGTCTCGAAGATCCCATTGAGGCTTAAGCTGGAGCAACACGATCTCGTGGATCGCCTTCGGAAGGAGTCGGCGCGTCTCTGGAATGACATCTTGGATATTCACTGGTGGCTTTGGAGTTCATATCGAGTCTGGAGTTCCGAGAG
>DOPS01000044.1:0-2812 GCA_003512645.1 Desulfosporosinus sp. | reverse complement strand
AACCTTTCCCTTGTACTTCATCTTTTATGATCTGAATCTTACGGGATCCCTTGGTATGTTGATCATTATTATGTTGATCGGTTCGGTTGGCTTTATTCTAGTTGGAACTTTTCTAGCAGCCTTAACCAGTAATCTCAGAGCAAATGAAGCGTTGCTGCCCGTTATCTTATTCCCGTTACTAATGCCAGTATTATTGGCTGCGATAGAAGCAACTTCGGCAGTTTTTACTGGATTAACCCTTGATCAATATCTTCCGTGGATCAAACTAATCCTGGTTTACGATCTGGTTTTTCTAATCATGCCGTTCTTGCTGTTTGATTACCTTATGGAGGTGGATTAATGATATTAATACCTTTGCTGAAAAAAATCCTTTTAGGTTCGACCTTTGTATCAATGTTAACTGCATTGTATTTAGTGTTTGAATGGGTCCCAGTAGAGAGGCAAATGGGGCCTGTCCAGAAAATATTTTACTTTCATGTTCCGTCAGCATGGGTAGCTTTTTTGGCGTTTTTTGTAGTTTTTGTAGCAAGCATTATGTATTTGAAGACAAAAGCAGAAGTGTATGATATTATTGCCGGAAGCTCAGCCCAGGTAGGGGTTGTTTTTACTGCAATCGTGTTGATTACGGGTCCGATCTGGGGAAGGGCTGCTTGGGGTACGTGGTGGACATGGGACCCTAGGTTGACTACCACACTGATATTATGGTTTATTTACCTAGCTTATTTAATTATCCGTAATTCGGCAAAAGGAAATGAAAAAAATTATAGGCTAGCTGCTGTTTTTGGAATTATTGGCTTTGTAGACGTGCCGATCGTGTTCATGGCGGCTCGGTGGTGGCGAACCATCCATCCAGTGGTTTTTGAGGCCGACAAAATTGGCCTGCCACCCTCTATGATTTTTACCTTAATGGTGTGTTTATTAACGTTTACTTTGCTTTATTTAGTACTACTATTACAATGCAAGACTATCGAGCAGATGGAACGCAAAATTCAAAATCTTAAAAGAGAGGCCCTGAAGGCCTATTAAGGAGGTTCTAAAATGAATCATCTGTTTTGGGGATATGCTGTGATATGGACATTATTATTTGGCTATATTGTATACCTGGATTTACGGCAAAGAAAGATTCAGGCTCAGCTAAACCAGTTAGAAATGGTGTTAGGAGAAAAATAAAAAATGAGCACTGATATCCAAAAATTGTTCATTGACAACTGAGAATGAATATCATATATTAATCATAAAGATCGGGTCCGAAAGGACCCATCATTTTCACCATTTATTGATAATGAATATCAAAATCAAATTTTGGGGAGGAGATTGACATTTGAGAAAAAAGTTAGCCGTAGTGTTGTTAGGTTTAATACTTATCTTGGGTTTAGCGCCTGCGGCTATGGCAGCAGGTCAGCCTTTTAGCGGTGTGGTCGAGGAAATCGATAAACATCTGCAGGATGCTTATACCACTTATAAGCAGGGTGATATGGCTGGGGCGAAAAACCTGGTGGATGAGGCTTACTTCGGACCCTATGAAAGTGGTCAAATGGAGAAGGCAGTCCGATTGAATATCTCCGCTAAGCGCAATGCGGAAGTGGAGACGGCTTTCAAACAGCTAAAAAAGGACATGGTCAAAGGGGTGCCTGCCTCCCAAATCAAGCAGCAGATTGAACAGCTGGTTAGCGGGTTGCAGGTTGACGCCAAAACCCTTGACGGTGATCTGAGCGAGAGTTCCACTGGATTCGGAGCGTTTTTAGCTTCCTTCTTAATTATCGTCAGGGAAGGGTTTGAAGCGATCCTCGTCATCGGAGCAATCATTGCCTACCTGGTTAAATCCGGATACAAAGAAAAGGTCAAGGTAATTTACCAGAGTACTGCTGCTGCGCTAGTGGCAAGCTTGCTAACCGCATGGGTCCTGACCAAGGTTTTTAGTATCAGTGGGGCTAGCCGGGAAGTGTTGGAGGGAGCTACCATGCTGCTGGCAGTGGTGGTGCTGTTTTCAGTCAGCTACTGGTTGGTAAGTAAGTCCGAAGCCCAACGCTGGCAGAACTACATAAATGGCAAGGTACAGGGTTCCCTGAATAAGGGCAGCACGTTTGCCCTATGGAGCGCAGCCTTCCTGGCAGTATACAGGGAGGGAGCGGAAACCGTGTTGTTTTACCAAGCTATGATGAGTGGTACTACAGACTTGAGTATGGTTTTAGCCGGTTTTGGGGTAGGTATACTGGCCTTGGGCATGATCTTTGCCATCATTCGTTACGCCAGTGTTAAGCTTCCCATGAAACCCTTTTTCCTTGGGACAAGCTTCCTGCTCTATTACCTNNTGCTACTTTTGGCCATTGCTGTCGCCGGATTTGCATATCAAGCCAAAAATAGAAAAGCAGGGCTTAGTTGAAATGAGAAAGGATATCATTACAATTTGAGGAAATGAAAGAGATAAAACAATCATCGACCATAAACAAATGAATATGAAGATCATTTAGAATTGAAATTGGAGGAAAAACCGATGAAAAAATATAAACACTTTAGCCTTGCAGCCATTCTAATTGTAGGAACTTTAACCCTGGCAGGTTGCGGAGCAGGAAATAAACCAGCTGCCACCGCTGAACAGAAGACTGCCCAAACTGACTCAGCCCAAAAGCAGGAGGAGGCCAAAGCAAGCGATGCTTCCTTCCGGGAATACCCGATTGGAGATGCCCAAGAAGTGGAGGGCATGAGCATAGCTCCGATATATCTCCAGCCTGTGGAAATGGAACCGGTACAAAAAGCAGGCCTTAAACCCTCTGAATCCGATATCCACCTGGAAGCTGACATCTCTGCCTTG
>DOPS01000149.1:0-8590 GCA_003512645.1 Desulfosporosinus sp. | reverse complement strand
AGAACGTTGAGCCGTATATTGATGTTCTAAAGCAAAGTATGGTCGTACCTACCACACCCACTCTAAGGATAACTTACGACTGTTTACCAAGACTCCTCGCGACTCGGAAAAGTGGAAGGTCATTTATAAACGCCGAACATCTATAGAACGCTCCAATAAACGAGAGAAGATCGACTACAAGCTGGAATCCGGACGACATCGCTCCACGAAAATGTGGTACGTTCGCGTTTATGCCATTATGATCTGTCAGCACATGGATGCTTGGTTTTCTCATCAGAAGGAAAGCTTTAAGGATCTTAAAACATTGATTTTTCCCCAGACTGCTTAACGTTTTTTAGTTTTTAAAAAGGGCGACTGTGACGTTTGTTTGCTATGCTCATTATTAAGAATCCATTTCCGTCTTAAGAATTACCCTCGTTAATCGCGAATTTCCAGCTCATTTAATAATGTCTATCCATATATCCGCCGTTCCCACCCCCTGAATTCCGAGAGGCTATGGTTTTGAGTTAACATCTAATAAGGCTTTAGTAGACATCACCATACCCGGGGTACAAAAACCGCATTGGATTGCCCCTTCTTCGACAAAAGCCTTTTGGATGGGGTGGAGCACACCGTCTTGTTCCAAACCCTCTATGGTTGTTACTTCATGCCCCTCTGCCTTGACTGCCAAGAATAAGCAAGAGTTGATGGGCTGACCATCGACTAGGACAGTGCAAACCCCACAATCCCCCTCATCACATCCCTTTTTTGTACCCGTTAAATTCAAATCCTCCCTTAGAACATCCAATAGAGTCCGGCAGTCATCGGTGAAGATTTGATGTTGATGCCCATTTACAGTAAGCGTTATTTGTCTAAGCATTGACTCCCTTCTCCCCTCTTAAGATTAGCTCCCGAATATTCCGCTGCACGAGAACTTTTACCATAGCTCGACGATAATCGGCTGTGGCTCGCAGATCGTCTATTGGGAAACATTGGGATGCTGCAATTCTTGCACTCTCATTGATCAAGGACTCTGTCCAAGGCTGACCCTCCAAAAGGGCACTTGCTTGAATTTCTAAGATTGGGGTTGGTCCCACAGCCCCCAGACCCAGAGCAACATCCCGCCAGTAACCCCCCTGCGGTGTTGCTACCAAAGACACTCCGCATATGGCAATTTCCAGTGCCTTGCGCCGTCCAATTTTACAATACGTGCTTAGTGTTCCTTCTTCTTGTTCTGGAACGATCAGTTCCTCAATCACCTCTCCACGTTCCAGAACCGTTAGCCCAGGTCCCTTGAAAAAGCTATTCAATCCTATGCTGCGCCTTCCGTTAGGTCCGAACAATATTACCTCTGATCGCAAAGCTAAAAGAGCTGAAGCTGTATCCGCTGCCGGAGACGCATTAGCCTAGATGCACCTCCAGTAGAAAGTTATTTATTGGAGGAGGAATTAGGACCAGGGCCTTATGGTGCCAAATCAATAGGGGAACAAGGTATAGCGTCCACAGCTCCGGCAATTGCCAATGCTATTTATGATGCAATTGGGGTTCGAATACTTGATCTACCTATTACTCCGGAAAAAATTCTCCAAGCCTTAGCTGTCAAGAGAGCAGAAGGTGATCGGCATGAGGTTTAAGTTATTGGAACCAATCTGTTTGACTGAGGCCAGAGAAATTCTTATGGAGCAAGAGAATGTGGCAATTATGGCAGGGGGAACAGACCTGTTAGTTAAAATTAAAGCAGGGCTAATCAAACCTTCTATTGTGCCCGTTTCCATGTCAACCTCCACTTTTGCAACTTGGGCCGAGAAACAGGTATCCATACTTTTTTCAGCTACAAAACTTCCCTGACCAACGATAACATTTTTGGCTCTTCCTGCTTTGTCCAGGACTTCTTGGAGGGATAATCCCTCTTTGCCAGGCGCAATGAACAAACCATCCCTGTAAACTATCTTATCTACCGCAGACTCTAACTAAGCTGCTGCCAACTGCTTGGCTTGGCTAAGAGCATCTTGAGTCGCCTGACGCACCGCATGACCTGTGACATGGGTTACCCTGCTGGAACCGCTACCGTTGTCATAAGGGACCAAGGCGGTACTTCCCCCGGCAATGCCAACTTTGGCTAGTGGAATTTCTAGTTCACAAGCCACAATTTGTCTCAAAACTGTTGAACTTCCAGTACCTGGGTCGGTAAAACCACTTACTACTGTGGCACTACCATCCGCATGTAACATTACGGTTGCAGCAGACCCTCCTAACCCTGAAGAGCGTTCCGTAAGAGCAATTCCGTAACCTACATTGGCTGTTTTCTGACGGTTGTCCCAGTTTGCTTTTTTCACAGCCAGTTCTAAGACCTGCAAAGCATTGATTCCCTCCCATTTAAGGTCACTGGGAGAGATATCTCCCGGATGAAGAACATTTCGTCTGCGAAACTCTACAGGATCCAAGCCGAAAGCATGGGCAAGCATATCAGTATGGGATTCGACCGCGAAATAAACTTGTGGATCCCCTGGTGCCCTGCAATGCCCTGCTGGTACAGTATTTGTATAGACGGCATAACCATCAATCCTGGTATGAGGAATTCGGTACGCTCCTAATGCTCGGCGTATACCGCCGACAATAGGGTGACTATTGGCTCCGGCATAGGCCCCCGCGTCAAAAATTACTTTAGCATGACGCGCTACTATAGTCCCGTCCTTTAACATCCCGCTCTTCACTGTTATCATAGTGGCATGTCTTGGGTTGGCTGCAAACAGCTCTTCCTCCATTGTCATGGTCAGACGTACCGGTTTCCGAGTGGCTATGGCAAGATAGTAGCAGATGGGTTCATCCATGATGGTCCCTTTTCCACCAAAATCTCCCCCAATATTCCCGTAAATAACCTCAATCTTAAAAACGGGTAAAGAAAAGAGTTTTGCCAGCTTACCTCTTAATTCAAAGGGAGCTTTATTATTACTCCAAACCTTAACTTCTTTATCACTACCAACTTCTACCATGCAAACATGAGGTTCTAGATAGCCTGAGTGTACAACTTGTGTACGGAAGGTATGTTCATAGATTAATTCCGCTTGGGCAAAACCAGCCTCTAAATCACCGATACCAAAAGTAACATAATCAACAACATTGGGAATGAACATAACTCTATCATCCTTACGATAAGTATTAAGTTCAGGATGTAAAATTGTTGCTCCCTGTTTCATTGCCTCCAATGGATCGGTAGAACCTGACAGTTCTTCATAGTCAACTTGAATTAGTCCGAGAGCTTCCAAAGCCGTGTCAACATCATCTGCAGCAACGGCAGCCACCCGTTCACCCACGAAACGTACAAGTTCCCTAGCCAAAACTGGCTGATCCTGTAAGCCGTTACCATATCGTTGATTGGGCAAATCCTGCGCAGTTATAACTGCCTTGACACCGGGGAGTTCCTTAGCACGTCTCGTGTCTATCTTCACAATACGAGCATAGGGATAGGGGCTGCGTAAGATCTTTGCTTCCAAACAACCGGGTAGTTTCAAGTCACTGGTATACACTGCTCCCCCTGTTACCTTACCCCAAGCCTCTTCGCGTGATACGGACAAGCCAATAGAATTTGTGTCCAACTTAATCACCTACCCATAATATTATGGATATATGCCCATTTCAAGACACAATTTTGAAAACTTAAGATAAACTCCTTTCCTCACAACCGGTCTTGCATTCTTACCAAAACTATCTTTTCACTTGAATAACTTTTAAGTAGAAAAACAAATCAACTGGAATAGTACCATAACGCCTATAACGTAGATCATGAGAAAGACCTGCTTCGAAATTTTCAGAAATTAATATAATGTCTTGAATTAAGTAGTTTAACCGATCTAGTACTGGCATTGGAAGTGCCAGTACTAGATCGGTTTTAAATACTGATCAAAATTTATATTTGAGCAGGTAGGAGAAAAATAAACTTTTTCCATTATCATCAACATTAGTGTGTTAAAAAAACTTATCTACGATGATCCCTGGGTAGAGTGGGATATGCAAGATTAGACCAAAAAACCCATATAAAGCTCCCCAAGAAATTAAAGAAAAAAGACTTGAAAAAACTAACTTTTCGTGCGATTTTACTTTTAAATATAGAAACAAATAGATAGGGATAGCTATTATAAAGCCGACAACGTAGATCAAGAGAAAAAGACTACCAGCCAGGAAAAAGCAATAATTTCCTTCCTAACCTTTACTTTATTTTTAGATTCCCCAGTAGCCGCAGCGCTTTGGTCTAATTTTAAAAATTTTTCGTAGTCCTTCAACATAAAAATTAATAATAAAATCTTTAAACCAGTCGTTCAAAGAACTACGTTAACCCATCAAGCCCCGGCATCGAAATTATCCGATGCCGAGTTTCGTGATGATTTAAACTTTATTTAGACTTGTGTTCATATTTTCAAACTTAAATCAAACCTTAACCTGAAGTCCAACCAGTTTGTCCCCAGTTTTGTAGTGGTTTCCTTGGACGGCCAAATCCGCTTCTTCTTCCAGTTCATCGTCCCATTGTCCTAAGGAATAGCCAAACCACGGTGCTTCTGGCTTTATTGTAGGAAGTCCTAGTTCCTCCCAGATTTCTTTAGCACGTTCCATATATTCCCTCTTCGGTAGTGATACCGGTGGGAAGGGTTCTTTTAAGATAGCATTAATTAACAAGGCAGACTCGTTGGCAGGATCTGCATGAAGTGCTACGTCTTTACTGTCACTCGCTCCACTGAACGGCGGCGCATGTCCTTTGACCATACCTTTGATGATATCGATATCCTCATGAGGCTTCATCCGGTAACTCATCGCCCACATCACGGAATCCATATTTTCCGGATCAATATCCTCATCTACCGCTATACAAATCTTTCCTACACCCTGATTGAATACTGCCGAGGCATGCAAAGCCCGCCAGACATCCACTTCTTTGGGTTTCTTCATTTGTATTATGATAACTTTACGTAAGTTGGTTAACGGTTCATGCATTGATACGCGTACCACACTCTTAATACTAAGCGTATTTCTTAGGTAATCTAAGAACAGGGGCTCATATCCGACCTTTTTAATCATACTGCTCTCACTCGGTGTAACTTGACTGATAAACGATACCCACGTAGGATTCTTCCGATGAGTGATGCACGTGATCTCCATAAAAGGATTTAACTGGCGGGGGTGCATATAACCGTGCGATTCCCCAAAGGGACCTTCTGGCTCCATCACATCCGTCCTGATGATCCCTTCGAAAACAATCTCTGCTTCAGCTGGAACGTAGAGGTCCACTGTTTTGCATTTGACAATCTCAATCGCTTCTCCGGCTAATCCTCCTGCTACTGCTACTTCTTCCATTCCGTAAGGAATCTTTTGTACTGCTGCATAGGAAATTACAGGTGGTGCTCCTACGATTAAGGCTGCTTGTAACGGAATTCCCTTTTCTTTACATTTCTCCCAGTGTACAAAGATATCTTGACCTAAACCACACGGGAACACGCCAATTTTATTGCGCCCTTTGATATGTCCACGATAGTTACCCAGGTTATGAATGCCCGTATCAGGATCTTTGGTTACCCAATGAGTACAGGTAGTGTAAGGGGCATTATCAAAACCTGGCGTAGAAATCGGCACAGGAAACATATCAAACCCGCCGCCCTCTTTAGTGAGGTCATCACCCATATAGACGACTTCCTGAATGGCACCTTGCTCTACTTTGACTGGAGGTATTGGTGAAGTCATAGCTTTCTTCCATGCTTCTCCAATTTCTTCTGAACTATTACAACCTAAGCCACTAGTGTAAATTTCTCTATTCCCAGCTAAGGCGGCTACCGCTACTGGAATTGTGTACTTTTTACCTTTTACGTCAATTACATTCTCGAAAAGAAACGCTTTCCTCTCTTTCTCAGGAATTCCACCGCGGTATTGCCACCGCACTAATGGATGCAACTCGGTTTCTTTGACTATCTCCTTTTTGACACGGATCAATAGCCCTTTTTCCTCCAAATGAAGGAGATGTTCTGATAAGTTACGGTATTTACGCATCTTCTTTCTGTCCGCCTTTCTTAATATTTCTAAAATAAGCTTTAGCTTTGAGTACCCTTTCAAGCTCTATTCAAACTTACTTTCACTCTCTTTTCCCATAATGTTATAACACTGAAACTAATATTCTAGAAGCCCAGCAAAACCAGACTTAGGATTTCCCCAGTCTCTACTTTAGTAGGAAATCTCCCCACTTAGCTAGCGTCTTTTCCCTAAGTTCCGGGCTAGACTCCACAACAGGTGGAAATTGATCTTTCCAGTCGTAGGGACGGCAAGCATCAATAATGGCCCTTGAGTTAAAGCCTTTTTGTCCTATCGGCATGCGGGGATCCAACGGACCACTCCAGCATTTACGGATGATTTCGATTGATTCAGTGGGTTCGGATCTTGAGGCAATAGCCCATAAGACATCGAAAGTATTAGAAGGATCTATATCTTCGTCTACAACCACTACATACCTTCCCAGGTAGTTTCCTGCGTGACTTCCCGCTGCTACCAGACCAGCCTGTCGGGAATGGCCAGGGTAAGCCTGTTTTATCGATACAATATTAAACATCCGGCCCCCGCCCGCTTCATGACACCAGACTCCATGCACATTTGGGACACCAATTTTTTCTAATTCATCCCAGATCAAGGCGGACTTGACTACACACTTACTGTATGAGTAGTCCGAAGGCGGCCTACCCGGGCGAGCACAACATAAAATAGGATTGTTTCTGTAGTAGACGTTCTTCACCCTGATTAAATGTTCTGGACGGCCTGCACTGGCATAATACCCTGTCCATTCGCCAAAGGGTCCTTCCTCCGCGACATCCCCGAAGATGACTTCCCCTTCGATTGCGATTTCGGCATTAGCCGGAATCGGGAGGCCTGTGTACTCTCCTAAAACTACATCTATTGGTTCCCCTTTAAAGCCGCCTGCATAATCATATTCTGACAAGCCATAGGAAATTTCGTTACCTGAAGCGAGAAATAACAACGGGTCCGAACCAACTACAACAACCACTGGACAAGGCTGTCCTCGATCAAAGTACTTTTGTCTGTGCAGATTACCATGTTTTCCTGGTGAGACATAAAAGAACATTGATTTTTCGTCATGGACCATTCCACGATAAGCCCCAAAGTTGACCCAACCTTCATCTGGATCCTTCGTGGTGACCAAGGAAGCTGTACCTATATATCTACCACCATCAAGTTCATGCATCATAGGTACCGGAAACTTTAGCAGATTAACATCGTCACCACGATCAATGTTTTCCAAGATGGGTCCGTGTTTGACCACACGCGGGGGAATAGGCATAAAATCCTTGAGTTTGTCCCTGTACGTTCTGACTACATCAAGGTCGTTTTTGACTGCAGGCAACCCTAAGGTTAGGGCCATCCTATTAGGAGAAGTGGTCAAACCAAATAGTGTCTGGAAGCCCTCCGGATAACCCGGTACGTTGTCAAACAACACTGCTGGGGGTACGGCTTGTGTCCCTTCTTTATAAATAATTTCGGTCATGGCACCCATCTCTAAATCCCAATGTGCACCATCAATCTTTTTTAACTCCCCTTTTTCTTCAACCAGCTCCAACCATTCACGCAAGTCTGTATAAGCCATTTTATGCCTCCTTCTTCTACGGAATGTATAACTTAAATTTATTTATAATTATAACAAGACTGAATTTTCGTACAATAAGTAATCTTGCTCACAAAATTGGATTTTATCCCTAAGGAAATTACTGAATACACCTTTACTGTTTTTAAATCCATAAGACAAATCTGTGACTGGTATTATTGAAGGGTTAATTGCCCGAGAATTGAACCCTATCCATTAATCAATACTTTTTAAAAATATTTAAAATAGTTTTAATAATCATACTTCTTGTCTATCTTAACTACATAGGAAATCTTGCTCTTAAAATACAACTGGCAGTCTGAACCGCTTTGACGATTCTCACATACCCTGTGCATCGGCAAAGAGTTGATAGGCTCACTCTAGATAGCCTGCGTATACAACCAAATCCCCAAAATAGCCTAGTGGTTTCACCTGTTGACGTGAAACCACTAGGCTATTTTCTTTTTTGGCCAATCATAAAAAATATCGGAAATGATCGTTTCCCTTGTTTTGTTGTCTTCACCTTTTCATAACAAATATTACTGTGTACATTAAAAAAACCGCAAGTTTCAAGTGTATTGGTTAAATCAACTCTATTATACCCGTTATGACCAAATTGCATTGCTGTTTCTCTGCTAATGTCTGCTACTAATTCCATTGAAGTTACAACACCTCTGCTCGCTTCGGCCATCTAATGTAGAAACACCTGATAGAGCAATGGTAGAATACCTTGCCGTCATTGCAGCAACAATACTTCCTTGAGCAGCTATATTAGCTTGTTCTTGGTTAACTTTCATCAATTCAACAAGGGTATTATTCACCGAGGTCCAAACTTGATTAGAAGATTTAATTTCCATTTTAACGACGTTTAAATTATTTAAAGTTACATCGTTAATAATCGCAGGGATCAATGATTTATATGTATTCCAGTAAAGGACGAATTGATCGTATTGATTCTTTGTAAGTGTTCAGTAAACCCTC
>DOPS01000150.1:0-12177 GCA_003512645.1 Desulfosporosinus sp. | reverse complement strand
CTCATCGAGCAAGACCAAGGAACATCCGTCTGAGCAGTTAATGATTTCGACGATATTTTTCATGTGCCCTGAGAAGGTACTTAAGGATTGCTCGACACTTTGTTCATCCCCAATGTCTGCAAAGATCTGGGTAAATACTCCCATGCGAGAGTCACTTTCCGCGGGAATGTGGAGACCAGACTGATTCATGGCCGCCATAAGGCCGACTACCTTTAGGGCCACCGTTTTTCCCCCAGTGTTTGGCCCGGTAATCACTAACGTATCGAAATCAAGCCCCAATTCCAAAGAAAGCGGAACAACTTTTCCACCGATTAACGGATGTCTTGCCTGAACTAATTTCATTTGTTGCCCTGAGAGCAATTCTGGTGCACCTGCGTTCATCGCCACACTTAAATGCGCTTTGGCAACCACTAAATCTAATTGAGACAAAACTTCGTGAATATCCGCAACGGCATCCGCTCGTACCTCAATTTGAGCAGAAAGCATTTGCAGAATTCGCTGGACTTCCCGTTGTTCTTTTAAAATAACTTCACGAAGCTCATTACCCAACTGAACGACAGGCATAGGTTCGATAAACAAGGTTGCTCCGCTCGCCGATTGATCGTGGACAATACCGGGAAACGCGGTGCGGTATTCCTGCTTGACCGGTACAACGTAACGATCGGAACGTTGCGTAATAATAGGGTCTTGGAGCATCTTCTGATAGCTTGAGTTGCGCAAAGTCCCTTCCAAACTTTCTCGAATGCGGTGCTGCAGGCGGTTTACCGCTCGCCTAAAGTCCGCTAGTTCTGAGGAAGCATTATCAGCAACCTTGCCATCTTCCGAGATGCAGCTGGAGATCTCATCCTCAAGATCCTTTTGTGGTTCAATGGGTAACGCAATATCCCACAATCTAGAAAATTGTTCTCTGGATTCCATAAGGAGTTGTTTTATTTTCCGTCCTACTCCTAATGTATCGCGAATCTCAAGTAGTTCTTCTCCATGTATTACTCCACCGCGTAGACAGCGCTCGATATAGGGACGGATTTCTTTAGCCCCTCGAACTGAAAAAAGAGGATTTCCACGTAAGAGATCCTTTCCCTCGTCCGTTTCTTGTAACCCCAAGCGAACCAATTCCAAATCAACAAAGGGTTTTAAACCAATAGCCAGTTCCTTGGCCCTTGGTAAGATACAATAATCCGCCAAACGTGACAATACTTTTGGAAAATCCAGTTTACTTAGAACTTTATCTTCGATTCCCATAGTTCCTCCTCTATTCATTCAAACCCATAATAAATATATAAAACTCGTATTAATCAATTATTCAGGTCAGACGGTCCAACGAATGCTCAAGCCATCGTTAGCGCTATGAACCTATAACACTCCCCTGAAGAAATGCCCTTTTGTGAAACCTTCTGGGAAAAGAGCCGCTAACTCATTCATCCCTTCATCTGACGTCACTGCGCCCCTCTTGCCTCCCTGTAAGGTATCCCACGCCTCACTAAATAGACGCACAATCTGTCGAACTTGGCTGGGAGATTGCCGAGTCAATTGAAGACGAACGGTCGAAACCCCCATACGCCGAATCTGAGCAAGTTCTTCATAAAGATTAAGAATCTTAACATTGAAAAGATGCATCCGACACTCCTGGTCTGTCTCCACGGGAAAATCATAACGCATGCGATCACGGAGGTAATGCGGTTCTTTCACGCAGGTTCCGGCACAGTGTTCTCCATTTTTTCCGCCCAGCGTTGCCCCTACCGGACAATATTCGCTCACCATCATTTCCAGATCTCCGAAGGAGATCACTTCCACCCCTGGCCATTTAGCTAAAGGAGCAAGTTGTTCGTGGTGCAGTTCTGGGGAAAGTGTCACCTTTTTGGCACCCAGACGCAAAAAATGAGCTAAGCTGGCTTCGTTAAACACATTTAAAGAGTAATCTACTTCAAATTCCCAATCCGGATCTATCCCCTTCAGGATCTCCAGTTCTCCGAGGTTGGCAACCATCACTTTCGGTTTTTCCACCCATTCCTTCGCTTTTCTTAGTGCTGCTAAAAGCTGTTTACTCTGATCCTGATTTAAGATACGGGGTAACCGCCATACACAATCAATTCCCTGCTTACGGCACCTCTCAAAACTATTTCGAATTTCTTCCAGCGTAAACCCTCGCCGAGAACGCCAATGCTCTCCACCAATGAGAACTCGTTTAGCTCCTGCTTGAATGGCCGCTTGCAGTGTTTCCGGATCGCTCACAGCCACCGAAACCTGGGGAATGACACTCTCGTTAGTCTGTAAGCCTGCCCTTTCCTCTGCTTGACGATGTTTCCAGCGTTCTACCCTTTGACGATAGGTTTGTCGGTCAAGCATTTGCCTAGGGCTGTCCTGAAGTAATTCTTCAACCACTAAGCGACGCATTTCATTCAAGTCACTGACTGGAAGCATGATGCCCTCATCGATTTCTAACTCCAACTTATCGAGCCAAAAGGGAGTCGTCCCTAATCGCCCTAACTGTTGGAAAGCGTAGTCCCACGTCAGTGGTCTTTTCAAGGCTTTTTGAGCAGGGTTCGTCGAATAAACGGTAGCGCTACGATCGCTGTCTATAACCTCTAGACGCAATTTTTCTCCAAGCTGCCCCGACAGACGCAGGTTCAACGGGTTTTTGCGTTGCTCTCGCCCCTCTTGAAAGCTTAAGCGAGCCTTTTCCATGAGTAAGGCGTCATTAGTCTTAAAAACACGGTCTCCCGGCTGTGCAATTCCCGAAAATTCTATCTGGACAGTTTCCCCCGGTAATCCTTCAATGACCTCTGTTTGATCCTTCCAGATCAGGCCAACGGTTACCCCTTCTCGCCCACGCCCTGTCCAGAATTCGATTCCATCCCCAGGGTGCAAAGCAGCCTCTAGTTTGAGCGATAATCGCCCAGCATCTAAGCGTGCCACTCGACCGAGACGTGTCCCCCGATTGTTCGGACGGCTATAACTCATAAGTTCTGCGCCGAGGTTTTGCCTTAAATACCCGCTTGTAAACTCTCGATTAAACACCTGCAATAATTCCTGATGCTCACCAGTGGTTAACAAGGGAGTAACTGCACTACCTTCTCGCCGGTCTCCGAGCCGATCTATAGCTTGCCGGTAAAGACGAATGACAGTCGCTACATACTCTGGTCGTTTCATTCTACCCTCAACTTTAAGAGAATGAACCCCAACTTGCTTTAATTCTGCCAATTCCTCAGCTAAATTCAAATCCCGAGGGCTTAATAAGTGTTCCCCAGTGTTTTTCTGGACTAAAAGGTTCTCTTTACCTTCATTAACGAGCTGATACGTCATCCGGCAGGGTTGAGCGCAAGTACCGCGATTTCCGCTCCGCCCTCCAATAAAGCTCGACATTAGGCATTGTCCGGAATAACCGATACAAAGTGCGCCATGCACAAACACTTCAAGATCTAGTGGCGTCTTTTCAGCAATCTCCTGCATTTCAGTCGCCGAGGTCTCCCTTGCCAAGACTACACGGCTAAAGCCAAGGGACTCGAGATGTTGAACTCCCCAGCTTGTATTCACGGTCATTTGTGTGCTCGCATGGGTTTCCATTTCCGGAAGAATCGTATGAATTAATTCCGCGACCCCAACATCTTGCAAGATCACGGCATCGACACCTATTTCATGTAAGGCGTAAAGATAGTTCATCAATTCCTGAAACTCCTGGTCTGCAATAAGGATATTGACTGTCACATACACCTTAACCTGCCGTTCATGAGCATAACGAACGGCCTTTTGCAGCTCTTCTATCTCAAAATTTGCAGCACTTGCCCTAGCACTAAAGCTTTTCCCTCCGAGGTAAACCGCATCTGCGCCGTTTTCTACCGCCGCCTTAAAGGCTTCGTAACTACCTGCCGGAGCCAAAAGCTCTAGCGGTCGGGATTGTTCTTTTATTATTTCATCCATGTCATTTACTTCCTCTGTTTCTACAATGTGAACATATTTAAATATCCATCTCTGCTAAGGCTGGACAATAACTTTATTATAATTGTTTAATTTTGATTTGTACAATTAGTACTCTTTAAAACCAAATACAGCAGAAACCCTCTTTCAACAAGGCTTTTGTATTTTTTCAAAACTCTAGAAGCACGGTATAACCTAGACCTTTTATTCTACACAAAGGTAGTGGCAATTCATGAATTGCCACTACTGTTTTTGATCTCGATAAACCCTATTAAAATATCAACTACTTCTTCTAGGATGTCTCTTGGTGCTTTTTCCTGAAAGGATACATTTCTAGCTTGTATATCTAAAGCTTTTACCTGTTCGCACATTATAAATCCTGTTGTTTTGGTTCTTTCATCTAATTCTACGTGCAGGGGAAATTCTCTATTCGTGTTAGTAATCGGGCATACCATGGCAATATTAGTAAATTGATTATAGGTGTTATTACTAACAACCAATGCAGGCCTTTTCCCCCTTTGTTCATGCCCTGCTTGAGGGTCAAATTCTAAAAATACAATGTCCCCATGCTCTGGTATATATCCCATTAGAATACCTCTTCAGCTACTGTCTTCCCGGTATCCCATTCACTACACCTATAATCACCACCACTATATTCAGCGATTCTTTCTTCTAAAGTTCTGTGTTTTTTTACGGGAACAATAACTAGGTTGCCATCTTGTACTTTTATTTCTACTTTATCATTTTCATGGAGTTCAGCCATTTCGAGAATAGCCTTAGGAAGTCTTATAGCCTGGCTATTTCCCCACTTTTGGATTGTAGTATACATTTGCATCACCTCTTATTAATAAGTATATACATAGTATATACTATCGTCAATTGTAATTATCACTATTCATCATACTCTAATTGCGAGAACCTGATGATATACTATAAATACAATCCCGAACTATTAACATATGCCCAATTTAAAACAGCTTCCAAACGTGTGCTTACCCCAAATTTAAGTAGAATATTATTAACGTGAAATTCTACAGTTCGTACATTAATGCCTAAAGCTGAAGCAATTTCTTTGTTATGCAAGCCTTTTGATACTAATTCTATTACTTCTATTTCCCTTTTAGTGAGTAGATTACGTAGCGTTTCTACAGGCTGCACCGGGAAATGCAAGTTATTATTCTTATTTACAGGTTGAAGGAAGGCCTCTAATCCTTGGGAAAAATAGACTCCATCTTGATAAACCCTTAATATTCCCTGAATCATTTCCTTTACAGAACAGTCTTTAAGTAAAAAACCATTGGCACCCTTACTAATTGACTTAGTAACGTATCCTTGTGGTTTCTGTCCCGTCAGCATAAGAATCTTTACTCTGTTATTAACCTTTTTTATCTTATCTATTAAATCAGTACCCCAGGTATCTGGGAGATTGATATCTAACAATACGACGTCCGGTTTAGTTCCACTCATTAATTTCATACATTCTATTCCGTTCTTGGCAATTCCAACTACCAAAATACGGGGTTCAAACGATAACAAGGAGACAGTTCCTTCTGCAAAAAGCGTATGATCATCGACTATCACTACTTTTACTTTTTGTAATTCATCAGAATTAATGGACATCTCTATCCCCTCCTCTATCCAAAAATTCTTTAATTTTCTTTTTGGGCTCTTCAACTATTTCTTCCATGTTTATTTAACCTATATGATCGGGATGACAGCTTTGAGCATCGTGCCCCGATGAATTTCCGAACTGATTTGAAGATTACCACCTAAGCTTTCTATTCTTTCTTTCATTCCAACTATGCCAAAATGGTCACTCGTCAGCGACCAATCATCTATCTTGATAGTATAGAAACCTTTACCCGAGTCTCTAACAGTCAGTTCAAGGTTAGATTCGGTCATCTCGATGAACAGCTTTATCTTGTTAGAACCTGAGTGTTTCACGGCATTCATAATCCCTTCCTGCAAAAAACGGTAGGCAGCTAATTCTACCTCCTCCTTATAGCGGTCTTCTCGGTTAAAGCCTACCGTCTCTAAGGAAATAATAGATAGTTCTTTCAGCATTATTTCTTCGCACATTAATTCGACGGCAGTAAGCAATCCCAAATCAGTTAAGGAGGGCGGTCGTAAATCATTCGATATTACACGAAGTTCAAAATTCAAGTTCTCTACTAGCTCCCGCATATGAGAAATTGCCTTTGCCGTTTTGCTTTCGGTTGGGCATTCTTCAATAAGGTATTTTAACCACCGATTCAAGTCTAGCCCTAATTGCAAAGGTCCATTGTTTATATCGCTGGCTATTAATTTTCGCTCTTTCTCAAGACTTCTAACCAAAGAGGTAGTAATTCCTTGCAGCCCCTGATTCCTTCGTTGTGAGTCTTGTGATCTTTGAGCAAGGAATTCTATTTCTTTCGACAGTTCCTTGATGACAAACGTCGTTATTAAACGTTGGGCCAATTGACTCGAGATTAGCGTAATTAAGGGCAGTTCATCTCGTTCAAATTTGACATGAGAATAATGATGGCCCAAAAATATACCACAATAAAAATCGTCAGAAACGACGGGAATATAGATCTCAGCAGGAAAACTCTCAGGAAGTATTTTTGCTTCTAAGTTAACCCTATTATCCGCTTGGAAAAATTCCTCCAGTTCGATTTGTTGGCTTGGTTTTTCCAAAAACATTCCGTGAGCCTTCTTTAGGTATCCTCCTTTACCATCTTCAACGACAATAAAAGCCCCCTCAATCGATAGGCTTTTCACCACTTCTTCTAATATTCTGTCCTCTTCATTTATTGAAGTCAGGCTTTCGTTTAACTTCAGAACTCGTTCTCTAAAACCTTTGTTTCCATAAAAAAAATCAAATTTTTCCAATAAATTTCTTATCATAGCTCGCATAAAGCTAATACAGACTATAAATAGTATCGTTAAAAATAGCGAAGCAATATACACCTCAAGATTTAAGGTCTTTACTACTTTCAAAAAGTAAAGTACATACGAGAGAACGAAACTAATAATCACTCCCACAATGAAAAATGATAATATTGTCCCTAAGAGCCGACGGCTATCTGGTAAATATTTATTGACTATGACATAATACCAAGCGACTGGCACAACGGAAAGAAACAAGGAACTGAAGTCAGAGTACCTTATAGGTTGAATGTTAAATAACTGAGGGACAGCCGTCAATAAAACAAATGGAAAGAACCCTATTACCATACTCATAAAAAGGATACCCGTTTGGTTTCTTTCCGGGCTTTCTTTGGGCAGCTTTATTAGCGAACCTAGATTCCAGAGTGCTAAAAGTAGGGCAATAATAACAGTTGATAATACTAGTTTTCTTAATAAACTTACATTGTTGATGATACCAATAGATTGTAAAATAGTAAAAATAATTATGATAATAGATATAATTGTGACCATATAAATGCTGAACTGGTTTACTCGGTTTCTTTTTTCTCTTGGAAAAATCGAGACTAGATTAATAAGGAATATAGGTACTAATGACATGCTCATATACTCTAACTCCCTAGCAAAAAACAAACAACGACCTGAAGCTGGAACAAATACTATCGCCAAACCGATAATCCAGTTAAACCAAAATATTGAACGTGCTTGAGCCAGGAAAGGACGCTTAAACCATGTCATAAACCCCAACAGCCAGAAAACAAAGCCCAAAATTTGCAGAGGTACTTCTTTTAAGTTTCTCAGCGGATCCGTACTAATTTGTAATTTAATTAAGTTATCTGTTGGCTGACCCGGCCTGCGGAATTCTATTGAAGATGCTCCTTCTACTTGACTCCATTTTTGGGCTAGGCTGTATTTACTTGGAACATCTTCGTTAATTTTTAGGACTATGTCTCCGACTCTCACCCCTGCTAGGTACCCTTCACCATACGGATCGCTGGCGATCACAAGCCATTGTCCATTAACGTTCTCGATGTTAAGGCCAATATAAGGATGATTTATAGTAACTATAAAATATACGAGTCCTAATACGATAAAAGCAACACTTGCAATGTAATATGCTTGCCGTCTAAACACATTCTTCAACAAGTTTGATCAACTTCTCCTTGCCTTTTTCCATAACAGGTATTGCTATCATGATGTCCATGGCTTTTTGGCGAAAGATTTCGTACATAACTTTACAGTAATGGGCAACTCCTTCATCGATGGCTATTTGTTTTAGATAGTCTCGTTCTTCGTCTCCAAACCTTTGTAATCCTTGGCCTTGCAGTTGAGTTAGTGCCTGGAACCGCTCGGGCTGCTTCTTGAGGATACTTAAAAGATAGACATAAGGCAGGGTTTTCGTATTATTAAGGAAATCTTTTTTTGTTCGAAATCTAAGAAATCATTTAGATCGTTTCTGATTTGGCTCATTATCCCAAGGTTTGTTCCAAACTGCTCTAATTGCAAGACTAACGATTCTGACGCACCGCCTAAGGTTGCCCCAATTTTACAGGCACAGGCCGTTAAGCTTCCCGACTTTCGCTTGACTAGCTCAAAATATTGTTCTAGAGTAACTTGCTCCCTACTATCATACTGGAACTCCTGGAATTGACCATCAATAGCACTTATTCCCGTACGATTTAAGATTGTGCTAACTTCTCGAAATCGCCCATTATCTGGTATATTGGACACTGCCTCATAGCTTAGCATAAGTAGACAAATGGCTAAGTTTAGAGCGTTAGCATTGCTGAGTTTGCGCCAGGGTAACTCATCATTGTCCTGATCCTGAATATCATCAAAAATATCTGCCGCCAGTGCAAATAGTTCCATCCCTATTGCTCCTGGCAGCGCAAATTCAGGTTCCCCGCTTATACACTCACAACTTAATAAAGTTAAGTTTGCCCACGGAAATAATTCACCAGTCTTGCCTTCAGCGTTAAGCGTGGACTTGATCAGGTGTAACAATTCTGCATTCAGTTGAGCTCTGGTCAGAATTTCATTTATTTCTGTGGAAATAGTTTGATCAAACTGAAGGCTCATCTTTTTTAATCCCACTTTACCAAAGGAAAAGCTTCAATCGTTAAGGTGCCTTCTGATACCTCGTACTTGGAAAATACGTTTTGAATGATCGTAAATTCATGAGTCTTTAGTTCTGTTGAAGGCAGTCCGTTTTCTAACGACAACAAATTTTTCGGGTTCTTGACTAGGCCGTTGACCAGTTCTGCAATACTATCATAGCTCATTTTTCATAACACCCTTTCTTATTCTGTTAACAAACAGCATTTACTCATTTTCCTAATTTTTTAAGGTTAAAGGATTTTAGATATTTCAATTATTTCTTCTTTAACTATCTCTAATGACAGTGCAACATCCCTTACTAAAGAGTGAACCCCAGATATGGCGCATTTATCATTCGATAGGCACCCCTCCTTCGGTTTCTCCATTTTTACTCAATTCTACTTATAACTTCCTTTTCCTGCTATGAAATTTAGCTTATACTGTCGTACCATGACAAAAGAATGCTTTATTGAAGAAAATCGACTGTGAGGGCTCCTTTCTTCTTCCCCTATCACCAGTAACGTACAGATTTGCATTAGAAATCTCCTTAAAAATTGCCGAAATTCCAAATCTCGATCCAAAGCCCTTGAGCTCTTTGTCGTTGCAAAAATCTATTTTACCCCTAAATTCTGCTCCTAACTTTCTGAAAAATTGTATTCAGTTAAAAACCAAACCCCTCAGATGCTTTCTTTTCGCTCTGAGGGGTTGTCGTACGTTCCATTCATTTTATCAAAGTCAGCAAGAAGACCCCGACTTCAAAACTCCGCAGTGTTTAAGTGGGGGATGATTGCGTTCCCCTACATAACTTTGTTGAGTCATAGGTTTTCAATTTGCCAGTCTATGGGGGTTTTCCCCATGGAAATTAAATAATTGTTGGTTCTAGAAAAGGGTTTACTCCCCAGAAAACCGCGAGACGCCGAGAGCGGACTAGGGTGGGGGGATTTTATGATAGTGTGGCTGGGGTTAGTTATTATGCCCGACTTGGAAAGAGCATTGTTTCCCCATAATATAAAGACGATCGGATCCTGACGTTCGTTTAACAATGTAATCACCTGGTCTGTAAAGGTCTCCCACCCCATATTTCGATGCGAGTTTGCCTGTCCAGCCCTCACGGTCAGTGCTGTGTTTAATAATAGCACTCCTTGATCTGCCCACTTTTTTAAATAGCCATTATTCGGAATAAAGCAATTCAAATCACTCTTAAGTTCTTTGAAAATATTTAGCAAGGATGGCGGCGGAGCTATTCCTGGTTCTACTGAAAAACTTAGCCCATGGGCCTGATTGGGTCCATGGTAGGGGTCTTGTCCTAAAATAACTACCTTGATATCTTTATAAGCAGTGTAATGAAGGGCATTAAATAGATCATGCATATCCGGGTAAATTACCTTAGTCTTGTATTCCGTTATCAAATACTGCCTTAATTTTTGATAGTATTCTTTACTGAACTCATCATACAATAGGCTTTGCCAGTCATTATTAAAAATAATCATCTTATCACCCAGATAAATTATATCATATTTAGGTAAAGGAACTAGCCCCCAGCCTCAATTCTTCTATTCAATCATTACTTAGCAAATCAATGCCTTGAAATACTGAGTGCTTCTTCAAGGGTATCCCATCTCCTCTTTAGTTGAGCGAGTTGACTTAACCTCTCAGCCTACTCTCCGATGTTTTCCTCGCATTTGTAGAAACATCTTTGCAGAGAACATTTTCCTTAGATCTCCCGATAGCATGTAATCAGTAACTATACCCGCAATTAACCCCCAAAAAGGTGATCCAACTCCGGCAATTGAGATACCGGATAAAGTAACCAGAAAAGTTATCAGAGCCGCCTCCTTTTTTTCCTCACCCTGCATTGCAGAGGTAAGACTTGAACCTATTGATCCAAATAGTGCTAATCCCGTTATTACAATAATCAATTCACTAGGGAAGATCGCAAAAACAGAAACAATAGTTGCCCCGAAAATGCCAAAAATCAGATAAAAAAGACCCGCAGAAATTCCAGCAATATATCGTCTATCCGGATCATGATGGGCCTCCTTCCCTGTACAGATCGCAGCTATTAGGGCAGATAAATTGATTCCATGGGCTCCAAACGGAGCGAAGAGGATTGATGCGGCCCCCGTAGCAATAATGAGTGGATTTGCTGGAGTATTGTATCCATCAGCCCTTAGTACCCCGAGGCCCGTGGCATTTTGCGAGGCCATCGTTACAATACAGAGTGGTATTCCTAACCCTATTAGCGAACTAAGTGAAAATGTCGGCTTTGTAAAGATGGGTTGGACAAGAAAAACTCTGGCCCCTTCTAAGTTTACTATGCCTAGACTATAAGAAATCAAGAGACCCAGGAGCAAACTCGTAACGACAGCATAGCGTGGAAACCAGCGCTTGGATACTAGATAACCCAATATCATGGGTAGCGCTAACATAGGCAACTGTTTTAAAGAAACAAAAACATCTACCCCAAACTTAAGTAGAATCCCCGCGAGCATTGCTGTAATGATTGCGTAAGGGATCCGTTTCATAAAGGAGGAAAAAAGACCTGTGAATCCGAGTATCGTAATAAGTATCCCGGAAAAAATAAATGCGCCAATGGAGTCTGAATAGGCATAAGCACTCCAACCTGAGATTAACATTACAGCCCCTGGTGTTGACCATGCAGTAATCACTGGTGCCTTGAATCGAAGACTTAAAATAATGGACGTCAGACCACTTGCGATAGAAATCGCCCATATCCACGATGATAGATGTAGATTGCTTAAGTTAGCGACTTTTGCCGCTTGGAAAATCAGCAGTACAGGTCCTGCAAACCCAACAGTAACAGCAATTAGCCCAGCGACAATAGCGGAGATCGAAGCATCTGATTTTATTTGTCTAAAAAATACTACAAAAGAATTCATTTTAACAATACCTTTCAAACTTTATATTGAGCGCTATAACGCACATCTGGATAGAGTATATCACGTGTGCGTTATAGCGCTCAATAGCTTTAGAAAATAATCTTTTTGATTTTTTTCTTAGGAAAAGTTCATATACTAACTGGCAGAAGTCGATTAAACTTTTTCCTATGAGAATAGCGTTTTTACATCATCAATGGTAGGTGCCGCGTTAGGAGCATCCGGTCTGACTAGGGCATAATAAAACACGACTTAACAGGTGTTAGTCGTGTTTTATTACATATCTACAGCGAAATTTTCTTCAGGGAAAATAGTAAATTAAATGATGAAAACTGGTGAGTTGATCGGAAAGATTGAGATA
>DOPS01000358.1:0-6540 GCA_003512645.1 Desulfosporosinus sp. | reverse complement strand
CGCACAGAGGAACTTTAATCCTCTAATACAAATAGAACTGCCCGGCGCACAAGATTGAGCCCTATCGGTTAGTGCTCAAAAATTCCAATTGGTATTTGCAGGGCTATTGCACGACCAGAAATGACTTTCGCATTTTCAGTATTTCGAATATGTCATCCCTCGAAACCCAGAATGAGACGTTTATACCAAGAGAATTCGATTATGAATCGATGGACTTTTATTTCAGGACAGATCGGAAAAAGATCACCCTTAAACTCCGTATTGATGAATCCTTGCGGGAATTAATGACCGAATTTTGCGGAGAAGACAAAATTGAAGATTTGGGGGATAACAAATATATTGCGTACTTTCCGTTCGTAGAAGATGATTATATGTACAAAATGATTCTGCAATTCGGCGAGAAATGCGAGTGCTTGGAACCGGAAAATATTCGGTCGGAGATTGTCAGAAGAATAAGGAATATGTTAAATGTTTACATCAACCCACATTAGGTATCGCGGCATAAAAAATAGGCAATTTAACTTAGCTAAAGACCCACATTTTGAACGTATCTTTAAAACTTTTAACTTACAGTTATTCTTAAACCCAGTAGTATAAATGCGTCCCGCCTCTAATTCAGCGTTGGATGGCATTCGTAGTATAATGTAAAGAATATTTAATGCAAGGATGAATTGAATGAACAACAAGGAATTTGAGGCGTTGATAAAAATACCAGTTCCAAAAAGATATGAGCATTTCATAAAGAAGGTTGTTGATTGGGAGGAAGTTTGGGGTCTTTTCAATTATGGTTGGGCTATTATAAGTGATAAAGATGGAAATAAAATGATTCCTTTTTTGTTCAAAAAGGAATTTGCTTTATATTGTGCAAAGGAAGAATGGGCAGATTATACTCCTAAAAATATCGAGTTAAACGATTTTATTGAAAAATGGTTACCTGGGATGAAAAAAGAAGAGATTAAACCTGCAATATTTTTCAATAATATTAATTCTGCGGTATTGTCAGTTGATACATTACTTAATGACCTTAAGCAAGAATTAGAGAATTATTAAGGCTAAATTTAGAGGGCTCAGCATTATATACAAGTTTTCATTATCCAAAGGATATTTAGCCCTGGACCTCCAGTTATTCTTAAACCCTACAGTATAATGCCGCCCCCTCAATTAGAGGTTGAACCTTTATTGGGAAGGAGTTAATACTATGTTTTCAGATGTAGAAATTAAATTAATGAAAAGAAATAAACTGTTTTTTTCTCGTGACAGTCAATGCTTACAAGAGTTAATTAATCTAATTCAATTACAAAAACACCGAACCATTGTGATGTGGGCATTGGATTGTGCAAAACTACCTTTGGAACAATTTGAAGCAAAGTATCCCGATGAACGTAGACCCAGAACCTGTTTGGAGCTATGTGAGGCTTGGGCAAGGGGCAAAATCAAAATGCCCATGGCAAAACAGGCTATTTTAGATTCACATGCTGTGGCAAAAAAAATTGATGACAGCGAATACGGTGCTTTGTGCCACGCAATTGGTCATGCTGGAGCTACCGTGCATGTAGAAACTCACGCTTTGGGGTTGCCTATCTACGAATTGACGGCAATAGTCATAAAATACGGAAAAGATGACTTTTCAAAACCAGTCAGCGAAAAGATAAATTACTATTATAACCGCCTGCTGTACTGGCAAGAAAATACCGAAAAACTTGGACTTGCTTGGGCAGACTTTTTATTGAATGACACCAGTCCAAACAAGGAAAGATTATTGAGCGAAAAACGAAAGTTAAAGCAACAAAGATTATGAGCATTAACCTTTGTTCGCATTGTTCTTATACTGCGTCCTTATGGGATCGTATTCTACCTACACCCATTTCTGATGACAGTATTCCATGAATGGTCCTCTGATCCGGAAGGATGGCTCAATTTCTCCAGAGTGGCTCAATGAACTCCGAATAGTGGCTCTCCTGAAACGTAATACTCAATATTGAGGACTATCAAGCAAATTGATTTTCTCAAGCAACGAAACAAAAGTTGTCAGAAGTCGATTGGTATTGCAGAAATAAAGAGAGCGGGTATTAAACCGCTCCAGTTTATCAGCCTTTAAATCCGGCACTCCTCGAAAGATGATAAAGAATTAATTGATTTAGGCTTATATTTTCTTTTTTGGCGAGTTCAGCTAAATATTTGCGAAGACTCTTTGGGACCCACACATTAAATTTCCCTGAGTAGTCTTCTTTGACCAGTTCAGGAATTTCAATGCCTTGTTCCAAAGCTATCTCTATCCATTCCCTTTTGGCGTCCTCGATCATGGCCAATGCTTCATCAGCGGTCTCAGCCTGGGTAATGCAACCAGGCAGATCAGGGGTATTTCAATTACATACACCCTCTTCAGCCGGGTATAAAGCGTATTTATACGGGAGTGCTAAGTAATAATCAATCCCTTTATTCGTCATCGTTAATCTCTCCTTCCAACAGTTCGATGGCCCGCTCAACGTATGTAGCTTTAATATCATTTATACTCTAGATAACTCATCCCTAAATGCCGGTCTATTTGCATACTTGTTAAAAAGCTTCTGTATGATTTCCGATGTCCGTTCTTTTCCACCAGCTTTTTTAAGATTACGAATAATAGCACATACCCTCTGATAATCTTTCCTGTTACCTGCTCTTGCAGCACACTGCTCAATATGTTGCAGAAAGAGCAGGTAAATCTCTTCCTTGAATTCAGGAATAAGATGCCTGTAATAAGTCTCGACCGATGATGGACTTCCTTGAACGTACTCAAGTAATTTTTGTTTTTCCCCTTCTTCTATTAGAATACGGGTGTAGACATCCTGATAAGTCTTCTTCTGGTTTTCCAATAAAAAAATGATCTTGGGGTAAACAGAGGGCCACTCATTTGTAGCATACGTGTTTTTCAATTCCTCGTAATAATCAAAGCTTCCGTCCAGAATAAAATCCATTGCCATTCCACGCTGTTCATCAATTTTCCCGGAAAGTTTAAAGGCTTCGTGCCTGTATTTCTTCCACTGGTTTACCAGTCCACGCAGGCTTTTATCCTTGTCCTCCCCATCAAGGGTAAGCTTTATGACATAGTCATAATCCTTTTTGTTCATAGCGCTTTCGATTGCCATTTCCCTAAAGTTGGAGTATTGAAGGTTATTTTTAATAAATTCCTGTGCTTTTTTCTGCCCGTCATGTTTCTCAACCAGATGATATCGGATGAGATTAACTCGCTCGGCTAAGTAATTGACACCCCATGAATCTCCTTCTTCATTTTCCAGCATTAAGATTAAATATTTTTCCAATTTGCCTCGTAAATCCGAAGTATCTGCAAGCTCAGAACAGCTTTCCAGAAGGTCTATTCTCCAATCCGTCCAACCAACGTATCGTCGATGAGATGCTTCTTCGATCAGCTTATTAAACATAGTTTCTTTATGAATTGGTTTTAGTTCTATATCCCCACTCATTTCATCAATAAAGGCTAAGCTTTCCTCAATTATTTCACCGATTACACCGTCAGAGTCATCTGCGCCTTGAAGTAAATCCATCATCTCCTGGATTACGCAAAGGCTAAGCTGTAAAGCATGCACAGGCTTATTCTGCTCTAAAGCAAAATGGGCCTTTTCCAGCACCAGATCCGCACCCTTGACAGCGTCACCAGTATCTCCGTACGCTACAAATCCATGTCTGTCGGAATTGTTACTTATAAAGGTGCGAATCAGCGCGATAGACTTGGATAGTCCATCCTCATCATTTCCATCATCAAAATTCAGTTCAATTCGCCGCTTGATTTCTTCATATTCTGTAACGATATCCAGCAAAATTTCAACCAGTTCATCTTTGGTTCTGTCAGATAATATTTTTTCGATATTAGGCGCTTTTCTTTTTTCGGAACCGGGGATTTAAGTACGGATTCTGAATCCCTACTATTCTGGGATATCTGGTTATTTCCTTTGGATAGATTGTTTTTCATATCCCGTACAGCAAGAAATGCTGCTACCTGATGCTTGCAATAATCGTCCATGTCATAGGGACAATCGCAAAAGGTATCGATTATGTTTGCCTGATCATCAAGTTCGACCTCTACCGTGTAGAGCTCAGTGCCTTCAACCTCTGCCTCAAAGACATTCTCCTCAGTTTCTTCAACTGACGTTACATAATTATTCTCATAGTAGTCATAGCCCCTTGACAGTATCTTTTTCTCGATATAGTTTTCAAAGTTGTTAAGATTCATTGTTACCACCCTCGTACTATCTTCTCAGATCTGAGTTTTTATCTTTTAAGTGAGATTCGGTTGTGAGATCTAAAATATTGTTCCCTCTTTCAGCAGATAATCAATGACCCTCTGAATTTCAGCCTGCACCTTTTTGTATTCAATTTCCTTCCAGACTTTCAGGATTGGTATATACCTAGCTATTGCCGGTGTCTAGTCCATACTCAGGTGGAGAGCCATCGTTCTCCCCGTTCGACGCAGGATAAAAGCGCGAGGTTGTCCGCAAACAGTGGCGGACAATCGCTAGTTGCAAAAAACGCCGACCAAAGCTTCCCAGAGATAGTCAGAATGGTAAGTCATCAATACCTGTCTGTAGCTCCATGTCTTCTTCGCATGCTTCCTCTTCAGAATAAGCTGGAGCGAAAAATTCCTGAAAACCCCAATAAAGCTCTTCTACCTTTTCTGGTAGATAAACATGCGTTCCACTCGTTCTCTGTATTGTGCCATTAGAATAGTCAACCTCGACATGCCATGTGATTGTTTCTGGTGCTTCATTATGATAATGAACTTCTTCTTCACCTATTAAGCATTCTTCAAAGGAATCAAATTTGTCAGAATACAATTGATCATCACTAAGAAAATTAAAGATGTTATTATTCTGGCCGTAATCTTGCTCCCATTCGAATATTTCGAGAGAATGTACTATCCATTTCAGGAATTTAGCCATATCGCTATCTAACATAAATTTTTCCTGTCTGCTTGCAGGAGAGCCGTCACTCGCAAATACCGTTTGAACGATTTTCTTACTCACTTTATCTGCTTCGAACAGACAATTGGCATTTTGTACATCGCGCAGCTCTTCATATACCTTCGAATGTATCCTGATACTCAACTTGTTGATATGAAGCTGCTTTTTCCTATTATTTCGCTCCGCGTGTGGATACAAAAGCTTATATATCTCCTGAGCAGCCGATTTAACTTCTTCACGCTGATCATGAAGTCTGTTTTCAAGCCAGCTCTTTTCTGCCGGGCTAAGCTTTCTGAAGGGCATGTTGAAAAGTCTATTCAAGGTCATATCTGCAGCTTGCTCAGTTGGAGACTTTTTACTGCATCTTCGACATATGTGATTTGCATGTCCCTTACCCGAAAAGCTCTCATTCGATTTATATTCAGAACAAATCTTGCAGTAATGGCCGCTTCTGCGTTTTTTCTTTGACATTTCTCTCTCCAATATTTTCTAGTTTATAACCACCAAATGTTACACGTTCCATTATTATAAAGATATTTTTCTTCTAACGCTCATAAAACTTTGCTCATCCTTAACACCTCCAGTATCTTTTTCTGAATATCTACCCATATTTAAAGCATCTGCCTTCTTATTCATTCAGCAGATGCTTCGTTATTGATCTTGTTAAAATAATTCTATAAACTTATCAGAACTAACAACCATAAAATTAATATTATCAACAACATGCATGCCACTTTTAAAATCATCTGAAACTAAATAATCTGCATTCCCTTCAATGGCGCATTTTAGTAAACTAATTCCCCTATAGTATCCTGTGCAAATAAAAGTTGAATTTTCCGATCATCAATTAAATCCATTATTTTGGAACAAACATTATTGTCTTCTGGACGAAAACCACGCTTTTGTGAAAAAATTAGTGTCCAACACGACCTTGAGTTTACGCAGTAGGCATTGGCATTTGATTTACTGCTGACCTTGTTCCGGTAACGTTAGTAGTTTGCATTTATTTTCCTCCTATAAATGTATTTCCATTATTATTGTGTAAGATTCTATGGAGATTTATACAGGCTACAAATTAATTTATAACTTAAGACAATTGCAAAAAAGAAAACCCCAGTCCGTAAAAGCCTGAGGACTAATGAGAAATCGTAATTTGTAAGACATATGGAGTGTAGCTCCGGTAGCCTCGGTATCGCGGAAAAAGCCCTACCTAATAAACGCATTATTAGCATTGAAAATGATAGTGTTTCCTTCAAATGGCGGGACTACAAGGATGGCAGTAAACAGAAGATGTTTCCTAGAAAATAACAAATTGTTGTTCTTCGTTTACTCTTTGTTGACTTCCGATGGCTACAGTAAAAAGACCAAAGAATAACAGCCAGGAACCGGCAAAAATCCAAATATTGGGCCCAATAGAGGGCGTTGAATGTGATTGTTGAATGAGTTGATTTGATCTTATTGTGGCGGTTACAGCTCCAAGTGACTGGAGGAGTTGGTCGATTTCTCCCAGAGCAGGGCCAATAAACTGATGCGTATCTTCAAAGAGTACGGAGCCGGACAGCTTACCTCCTCAAATTCGGAT
>DOPS01000238.1:0-11820 GCA_003512645.1 Desulfosporosinus sp. | reverse complement strand
CAGTTTGAAGAACTAACCGACAGCAAACTCATGGAAGGTTATGGCCTTACAGAAGCAGTTACTGCGCTCTGTGCAAATCCCTATCGGGGCATCAACAAAACCGGCAGTATTGGTATGCCTTTTTCGGATGTCAGGATGGCGATTAGAGATATTGAAACCGGAGAGATCGACCTTCCACCCCAAGAATTTGGAGAAATTGTTCTGACGGGTCCCGAAATTATGCTTGGGTACTACAACCGCCCCGAAGAAACAGCTTATGCCATAAGAAATGGTTGGCTCTACACCGGAGATCTGGGCTACATGGACGAAGACGGTTATTTCTATATTGTAGACCGTAAAAAGGATATGATTATTACCGGGGGTTTCAATGTATATCCGCGTGAAGTTGAAGATATCCTCTATCAACACCCGGCTGTAAAAGAGGCCTGTGTTATTGGAATACCAGATGGTTACAAGGGGGAAAAAGTTAAGGCGTTTATCACCTTAAGAGAAGCAGAAACAGTCGAAGAACAAGCCATAATTACCTTTTGTCGAGAGCATCTCCTACCCTATAAAGTACCCCAACAAGTTGAGATCCGCGCCGAACTTCCTATGACAGCTATTGGTAAAATCTTAAAACGCTCCCTGCGTGAGGAAGACCAAATCAGTTCAGCCAGTCCACCTCACACCGATACTCCGCAACAGTCCGAATACGTTCCTGGTCAATCCCTAAAAGGCTAAGGAGAGGAGTCCCTTAATGTCTGTAATCAATACGAACTCTGATACCAACGATTTACTTGAACTACTCCTGGAAGAATCTACGCTTAAAGGTGCGGTTCGTTTCCAACGTTATCCGGAACGAAAATTCTTCGGTTATTTTTGCTCCTATTTTCCAGAAGAACTTATCTTAGCGGCTGGTCTAGACCCTCTGCGCCTGTTTCCTGATTCCGAAAACTCAACTCCTGCTGAACTCCCAGCTTATAGCTGTTCTTTGGCAAGAGGAACACTCGACATGGAAATCCGAGAGAAATGGCAAGACCTTGTCGGAATCGGGTTTACCCATACCTGTGACACAATGCAGTGCCTAAGTGGAATCTGGGCCGCCAGCGGTCGCAGCAAGACTGTCGATCTTGTCCCACCAGTCATGTTAACGGCCCAAGGCGCCCCTCGATACTATCTTGCTGAATTGAATACTCTCTTAAAAGAACTAACGAACATAACTCAGCAAGAGATCAATCAGCAAGCCATTCAGGACGCCTTGAGGTTATGTGCTCAGACCCGTAAATTAGTGACTGAACTTGATGCCCTTAGGCCCGGCCTCCCTTCCCCCCTAGTGTTTTCTATACTCAGAGCAGGACAGCTTATGCCGCGTTCAGATTACGCTAAAGCCCTTGAGCTATGCCTCCCAACCTTAAAAGAAATGGCTGCAGTACCTCACCAGCGGGCGAAAGTCCTGATTAGCAGCGCAGTGTTAGAAAATGATAGCCTTTTCACAATGATTGAAGATTTGGGAGGGAGAGTCGTTGCGGATGATACCTGTACTGGTTATCGCCATTATTCTGGCCACACCCTAACCGAATCCGATAACCCGCTTGCCGATATAGTAAAGCGTTACTCTGAAATGCCCCCCTGTCCGTGTAAACACCGCAGTCTAAATGAACGAATCGCCTATCTAACTGAACTTGCTAAGCAACGGCAAGCCCAAGGTGCGATTATCATTATTCGAAAATACTGCGACCCCCATGCTTGGGATGCCGTAACTTTGGCCGAGAATTTCCGCAATAGCGGGATTCGCACTCTAACGCTGGAACTGGAAGGGGCTAATGTGGGGGGACAGGAAAGAACAAGGCTCCAGGCCTTTTTAGAAAGCATCATTGAAGACCCTGGATTGAGAAAGGAGGGTTGATCATGGTGAAACAACGAAATTATCGTCCACTGGTTAGCACTAAAGCTCTGCAAAAAACCATGGGACGATACTATGCCTTAACTAATTACCATCGCTACTGGGGCAAACCCTTGCATCGCCCCTTGGCGTGGGTCACTAGTGGTGCCCCTGTCGAACTCCTGCGCGCTTTTAAAATTCACTCAGCTTACCCAGAGCAATATGCAGCTATTTACAGTGCTCGCCAAGCAACCGTGAGTTTATGTGAAGTCGCTGAAACAGCGGGTTATTCCCAAGACCTCTGTTCTTACGCCCGTTCAAATATTGGAGGAGTTCTTAGACCAGACCTCGCCCCTTTGGGAGGGATGCCTAAGCCCGACCTCTTGGTAGCCTGTAATAACATCTGTGGAACCGTACTCAAGTGGTATGAAGTTTTAGCACGTCATTTTAATGTTCCATTACTAGTTCTTGATACCCCGTATCTGACGGGAGAATTGACACCACAGGCTAAAGACTATGTCTTGGAGCAACTAAACTCTATGGCTTTAGAACTGGAAAAAATAACGGGTCGAAAATTAAATCAGAAAAGCCTTGCCAAGCAGATGCGCCTGAGTGCCGAAATTACCTCACTCTGGAAAGAAACTAGACAGTACTGCCAAGTCAGTCCCTCTCCTCTTAATGCACCCGATCTCTTTATCCACATGGCACCGATCGTTGTGCTGAGAGGATCACAAGCAGGAATTGACTATTACCGCAAGCTGAAAGCAGAAGTCAAGGAACGAGTCAACCTCTCCCAGGGTGCTATCAACGATGAACGCATTCGCTTAGTCTGGGACAACATCGCAATTTGGCCTCAATTATTTACCTTCTACAAACTATTTGCTGAAAAAGGGGCATGTTTCGTTACGGACACCTATAGTGGAGGATGGGCGACCGACCACGCTCCGGGTACTCCCATGGAAAGCTTAGCGGCAACCTACACTGAGGTTTTTCTCAATCGTTCCCCCGAGTACAGAGCCAATCAATTGATTAGCTTAATCAGGGACTACAAGGCAAATGGTTTCGTCATGCATTCCAATCGTTCCTGTAAACCCTATTCATTGGTTCAAGAAGTGATCCGTAGAAAAGTGATGCGTGAAACTGGAGTTCCCGGGCTAATGATCGAAGCAGACATGGCCGACCCAAGAGCATATGCTGAAGAGCCTGTCCGCAATCGAGTTCAGGCTTTCCTGGAAACCTTTGATGAGCTTACATGAGCCGCAGGCCGTCGCCTTAGTGGCACTTAGTATTCACCTGGAAATTAGACTAGTACAAAAAAATGGTCCGAGATTCTCGGCCAGGCATCAAACTTTATGCTTTATGCTTTGTGCTTGGAACTTCACATCTCGAACTTACGCAGTGAATTAGGAGGAATATTATGCAGCAGTATTTTGTAGGCGTAGATATTGGCTCATTAACCGTTAAAGTAGTCCTCCTTAATAGTCATCAGGAAATTATCGGACAGGCCAAAACCAGAGCCGGCTATAGTGGGCGAGACGTAGCCACCCGTCTCAAAGAACAACTTCTTTGTGAATCTGATTTGAATGAACAATCAGTCATAGCCACAGTCGCAACGGGTTATGGGCGGGTTACCTTTCCCGCAGATCGAGAAGTATCAGAAATTACTTGTCAAGCCAAAGGGATCCACCATCTATTTCCTAGTGCGCGCACCGTTATCGACATAGGCGGCCAAGATAGCAAAGTCATAAAATTACTCTCTAATGGTAAGGTTGCAGACTTTGCCATGAATGATAAATGTGCAGCCGGCACGGGTCGATTTTTAGAAGTCATGGCCTCAGCCCTCGAAGTAGAATGGCAGGAAATTGGAGAAATAGTCTCTTCCTCAAAAAACCCAACCCAAATCTCCTCCTTTTGCACGGTCTTTGCCGAATCTGAAGTTATTTCCCAGGTTTCTGCAGGAGCACCTAAATCGGACATTCTCGCTGGTGTCTGCGATTCTGTAGCCAGCCGAGTAGCTTCAATGACTCGACGAACCGGATTGGAGCCCGATATTGTATTCACTGGAGGAGTAGCCCATAACCAAGGTGTTGTTCATGCCCTGGCCAAGCAGCTAGGTTATCCCCTGCTTGTATCCCGGGAACCGGTCATTACTGCCGCTTTGGGTGCAGCATTACTTGCTTGGGAGCTCCATAAAGTTAAATAATAAAGTGTAATAAAATCAAGTCAAATGATCGAGGTTTACATTCAGTGGTGCCGCTTAGCGGCATGGGAGTCTGACTATATAATGAAAGTACAGGCAAAGCCGGAGTTCATTGAACTTCGGCTTCGCTTGTTATCTATTCAGCTTTAAGAGCTATGTTCTCTTTCTTAAGAACAAAACGGGCATCTTTTTTGAGGATTGATCCGCTCGCTATAAGAGCGGTGAAAACAAACGTGCACTTGATTCTTTAATACGGTCGGACAAGGGACGCAATTTGTACTCTTCCAACACAAGTTCTTTGCTGTCGGCAAGGTCCTGATGAAAGTCTTGTTCCAGACGATGGGCAAAAGCGCATTCATAAATGAAGGCACTAATTTCAAAATTCAAACTAAAACTGCGGATATCAAAATTAGTCGACCCTACCACTCCGATTTCGCTATCGAGAATCAGTACTTTGGCATGGAGAACCCCCTTAGTATAACGATAAATTCTCACGCCTGATTCTAATAATTCTTCAATATAGGAATGCGAGGCCCAATAGGTGAGCTTGTGATCCGGGACTCCCTGGAGAATAATTCTGACGTCTAAACCACTGAGGGCAGCAGTTTTAAGGGCCATAACTGACCCTTCATCCGGAATAAAATAAGGAGTTTCGATATAAATTGTCTTTTCCGCACTCGTCAAGGCCACAAAGAAGATTTGTAACATAGATCCCCAATCCGAATCGGGACCAGTAGCCGCAATTTGCGTGAGTTGACTTCCCAACTGCAAGGGTTGCGGATAGTACCGCGGGCCATTAATATCCTCATGAGTCACGACATTCCAATCATTCAAAAAAACCGTTTGCAGAAAATTAACCGAATCTCCTTCCAGCTTAAGGAAAGTATCTCGCCAAAATCCGATTTTCTTATTACGTGATAAATATTCATCCCCGACATTTAATCCTCCGAGAAAGCCTAGCCGACCATCGACCACAACGATTTTACGATGATTGCGCAGGTTAAGCCTTTTTGATAAGAACGGAAAGCGGACAGGATAGAACCCCGCAGTCTCAACCCCTGCTTTCCTCAACTCTCCAAACCGTTTCTCTAAGGACCGATTTCCCAATCCATCCACTAGAACACGTACCTTAACCCCCTCAGATGCTTTACGCATCAAAAGGTTAAGGATATCCCTACCAATCGCATCATTATGAAAAATATAATATTCCAAGTGAATGTGATACCTAGCTTCTTCTATTGCCGAGAATAGTGCCCTAAATGTCTTCTTGCCGTTGGTGAGCACTTCGGAACGATTATTGAGGGTTAGGGGCGCATTGGCATCATTAAGCAAGAGTCGGGCCAGCTTCTTGTTCATGGGGCTGTCTCCCGCTTGGTCGACATCTTCAGCGCTCGGTCTGACTTGTCTATCCATCAGAAGTTCCTCGGTTTGCTCCTGTCTCACTTGCTTATGGCGGGACAGTCGGCGTTTCCGTACAACCCGACCAAAGAGGATATAAAGTAAAGCGCCTAAAATCGGTAAGGCTCCCAGAATCAAAAGCCAGATGATTGTTTTTGTCGGGTCCCTGTTTTCTAAGAAAATTACGGAGCCTAAGAAGACAAGCTGAAGCAGGATAATTATGAAGATGATCGTAAAGAAAATAGAAATGAGTATAGCCTCCTCTAAAAAACATCCTTTACAATTCTATGCAAATCCCTCGCGGAACGACATCGATAGACTTTCGAGCAATACTTTTGATAGTCTTTCATGGCATTATCCGGCTCAGACCACGCCTGTCCCTCTAGCGGATTTAACCAAATCACTTTACGTACTTTTCCTGAGATCTGGGCAATGTACTCCGGTTGAGCAGGACGATAATTGTTTTTTCCATCTCCCAGAATGATGACAATTGCTTGAGATGACACTTCTCTAAGTATGTGTTCAGCGAGTTCCTTAAATACCTCTCCATAATCCGAAAACCCTGAACTTACCTTATGACCCCAGCTTCTTATCTCTTGTTTTACTCCGCTGAGATCATCATCCCAAACAAAATCAGTAACATTCCAGACCGAATCGATAAAAAAGAATACCCGTATCTTACGAAAACGAGCTCTTAGACAGGTTACAAGGTAAATCAAAAATTCCACAAAGGAGGCCATAGAATTCGAGACATCGCAAAGCACCACCAATTCAGGGGCACGGGGGATTTTGTGGCGGTAGCACAAATGGAAAAGTAAACCATCCCGCTGAACACTTTGCTGAATGATTCTGGCGATATCCAGCGTCCCTTTGTGATGAGATTTCCAACGATAGCCTGGTCGGATGGCTAAATTTCGAGCCCATTTTCGAATACTTGACTTCACAAGTTCTCTCTCTTCTTCAGATAACGAACTTAACGGTTTGAAGAACCAGTGCTGCCGGACAAGGGGTTCCCAACTGTTATCAAGCGTAACTTGGAGCATTAATAACCGCTGCCGAATTTCACGCAGGATAGTGGCCCGAGTGTTCTGATGGGAATACCATTCCTCCTCAGAAAGAGCACCCCGCTGATAAGCTAAATCAAAGGAATTGATCCAAGTGTAATAGTCAATATCAGCTAAAATTGCTTTAACAACCTCTTCAAATTCTAACCCACTGCCGGCTAACTCCTCGATTCGCGAAACTGAAATAAGATTAGAGATGTGTGAAAGATCCAGTATATTTCCTTGGGCAGTAAGACTGATTCCTCCAGACCCCCGTCCGACTCCTTGTCCTCCTATTCCCTGATTATCTCGCGCTTCTTCCCTGTCTTTTTTAAGGGGTTCATCCAGCGAATACTCTCGTTCGCAGGATTCCGTATTTTCTATTACAATTCTCCAGACCGTTTCAAAGATAGCAGCATCTTGAGGACGATGAATAAGCAGTGCTTTGAAAATCTGTTTGCGAGGTAAATCAGGATATTGAACCAGGCAAGTCTGGGCGTCAAGAATGTCTTGTGAGGAAATAGTTAAAGAAACTTGCCTCAGAGCGTGAACTAATCTAAGCAAAACCCAGCCATCCATAGTTTCCATCCCCTACTCGAGGTTCGAGGCACGAGGTACGTAATTCGAGTGTAGCAATTCCATTCTGTCAGTTCAATTACCCTAATTACTATAGGTGCCGGGACGCCTCAGTCTCCCACTTTTTGAGACGTTCTTCCAACTTGGCAATGTCTTTGGGATATTTAAGCAATACACTAAGTGTCCCCATTAAGGCGCCATAGCTCAATTCCTCTTTTTGAAGTGCATTCAAGGCTCGAGCAAAATCGATGGTTTCTGAAACACTGGGAAGCTTTTGTAAGGGTAACTTCCTTACCTTGGCAACAAACTCACAAACATCATTAAGTAATTGATCCGACAAGTCAGGCGCATGGGAGCTGAGAATTGAAATTTCTCGTTCTAAGCTTGGATAAGTCAGATAGATATGTATACAACGTCGTCTTAAAGCATCACTAAAGTCTCGATAGTTATTACTGGTTAAGATTACAATAGGTATGGTTTTAGATGTGATTGTTCCCAGTTCAGGAATCGAAACCTGTCTTTCTGCCAGTAGTTCTAAGAGAAAACTCTCGAACTCCTCATCACTTTTATCAAGTTCGTCAATCAATAATAACACAGGTTCCGGAGACAGGATGGCCTCTAGAAGTGGACGCGAGAGTAAAAACTCTTCGGAAAATAGATCGACTTTTATGTCATTCCAATTTTCAGTCTTGGCAAGCTGTAAGCGTAAGAGCTGTTTTGCATAATTCCAATCATACAACGCCTTACTTATATCAAGCCCTTCATAACATTGTAAACGAATCAATTTTCGTTTCTTGGCACGTGCTAATGCCAAAGCCAGCTGTGTCTTTCCGACACCAGCAGGTCCTTCAATAAGACAAGGTTTTTCTAAAGCTAACGCAAGAAATAATGTGGTCGCTGCATCTTGATCTATTAAATAGCCTTCTTCTTCAAGCTCTTGAGCTAAATCCAAGGGAGATGTCTGCATAATCTCAAATTTCCTCCACATCTTGAAATAGGGTCTCCTAACAATTTCCTTATCAATACCTTAACGTCCATCTTGCACTTTATCTTCGATCAGCGAACGAACCAAATTAAAAGAAGAAAATTCACCAAGACTAAAATAGGAAATAATCGGAGTTCGAGGAAAAATCTCCTTGACAATTGCTTTGATCTCTAGTCCCTTTTGATGAAGGTTTAGGATTTGATCCTGCAATTCTTCAAGGTACCCTAGTTTTTGCTCAACTAAACGATACCCGTGTTCAATCTCCCCCCCGTGAGCACAATAAACTGTGTCAAAACTCTCCTTCAATAGCTTGCGTAAGGATTGCATGAGGAGGGGTATGTTTTCATTACGTCGTACAACCCGCGTCTTATGGTGGAGAAAAAGATCTCCGCTAAACAACCTACCCTTCTCCCTATCCAAGAAAACGACATGATCTGTAGTATGTCCAGGAGTATGGATCACTTCAAATCGAGAATGCTCATTTTCGATAAACTCTGGCAAAGGCTCTGCTTCGAAGCCCAACCTATGCCCCCAAAAAGCTAGACGATAGATGGGTATATCTCCTTTATTACGGCAAATACCTACTGATTCAGGATGGATGAACGCAGGAACTTGGAGTTTTTTTACTAAATATGCCGTATTGCCCGTATGGTCTTCGTGAAAATGTGTATGAACTATTTTATTAGGTCGGTTTTGCAGACAAAAATTCACAATTCCCCTTTTAATCCTTTGAGGACCGCTATCGATGAGCATGCCGTCCACGATATACGCATAGACGTTGAGCGTAGTTCCTAACATGCCTACAATACTGTTAAATACCCTTACCTCTTGGGATCTATCCGTCCTAAGGTAACAGGCAGTCTGATGCATAGTCATACAAGAAAACCCCATTTCTTTGGATTTTCCTCAGTTTAATCTAATTATACTACCTATGAATGAAAGTTCAACTGTGAGATTATCCGACAAGGCGACTCACTCAGTTGTTTTCTTTATCTTTTCTTGAGCAATCCTTTTTTGGGATCGACAATTTTCCCTTGGAGCATCTCCTTAGGATTAATTTTAATTTCGAACGTGCTTTCTAGTCTTTTCAAATAGGATACTTCTTTAAGGTTGACAATGGAAATTGCAATCCCGCTTTTACCCGCCCTACCAGTTCTACCGACCCGATGCAGATAAAGTTGAGGATCCTCAGGCAGATCAAGGTTAAAAATATGCGTAATCCCTTTGATGTCTAATCCTCTGGCAGCTAGATCTGACGCTACTAGTAAACTGCTTTTACCGCTTCTAAAATCATCCATAGCTTTTTTTCGCTCAGCTTTATTAGCTCCACCGTATATCCCCTCAGCTTCCAAACCGTGGAATTTGAGATTTTCCACCATCTTTTCAATTTCTTCGCTTTTGTTAATGAAAATCAAGGCCCGGGTAGGAATAATGCTCCGAATCAGCTTCCTCAGAATTTCGATTTTATCTCTCTGTTCCCCTAAAAAGTACATATGTTCAACAGTGGGAGCAATCATAATTTTATCTGTAACACGAATGATCTCGGGAGTCTTTAATAATTCTGAAGCCCGTTGATAAGTCGTTGGAGGTAAGGTCGCCGAAAATAATATAAGTTGAGTTCGACTTAAGGTTGTCTTAATCACCGACTTGACAATCGAGGAATTATTTTCATCCAGTAAGCGATCAGCCTCATCAAGTACTATCGTCTTCACGGTTTGAGCAACAATCTTTTTCTTTTGAATTAACTCCAGGATTCTGCCACTGGAACCCACAATAATGTGTTGTTTCTGTTTAAGCTTTTCGATTTGACGCGCAATATTGACGTTTCCGATGATAGCCGTTGACGTGACAGCTAAACCAGAGTTTTTGGCTAATGTTTCTATTTCACGCTGAATTTGAATAGCTAACTCATGGGTCGGCGTGAGAATCATCGCTTGAGTTTCTTTCTTTAGAGTATCGATTTTCTGAAAAATCGGCAGAAGAAAGGCCAAGGTTTTACCGGTTCCTGTTTCTGATTGACCTAATACGTCTCTAGCAGCCAAAATTAAGGGAATTGTTTGTTCTTGGATTGCAGTCGGTTCAACAATTTCTTGTAGTTTAAGGGCCTTAACCAAAGATTCATCCAGTCCAAGCTGATTGAAGGTTGTTTTCATTGATAATCCATCCTATCTATAAATGTATGACGTTTACTTCTTTAGTTCTTAATACTAAGCTCACATACCATTATATCCTTTTTATCCGTTAATAAGAAATTTTATCCTTATATAAACATTATTCAGAGTTGATTTGGAAAATCAGCGATTATAGACATAAAAGGCCTTCTTATTACACGCGTATTTATACCCGGTATAAGTATCTGCAATATCACATAAGAGCGTTACTATAATATAATTATGCTGGATAATTGTATTATATATAAGTTTGTCCTCCATCGAAATTTGTAAGTAGCATTAATGCTTTGATTTCTAAAGTAGGGGAGGTAACTATTGTTGAATGATGAAATGTATTGTAAAACTCTCCAGCACTTTTTGGCAGTAGCACCCTTTATTGATCAATTTGTGATTGACGATATTGGGTTGTTTATCTGTGATACGGAAAAGGTTATATGGGATAGGGTTCCTAAAACGTTCAAATGGGATAAAGCATCTTACGTTGGAGAGATACCGGGTCCCGGATGGGTGTCCTATGACGCAATCCAACAACGAAAACGAGTCGTTAAAGAAGTCGGAAAAGAAGGCTTTGGTGTACCCTATATTGCAGTAGCTATACCGATTTTTGAAAATGACCATGTTGTCGGTGCAATTGCCATCCAACAGTCAGTGGACGGAAGAGAGAGACTCTATGAAATAGCCAACTCCCTGAATAAGATCATTAAAACTGTTGAAATTAATGTTCAACAAATAGCAGCCGTAGCAGAGGAACTGTCAGCGACGGGTCAACAACTAGGGATTATCTCACAGGATACTAAATCTCAAGTCGATGAAACAGATACCATTATTGGAGTTATTCGTAAAATCGCTGCCCAGACCAATTTACTTGGCCTAAACGCAGCGATCGAGGCTGCTCGAGTAGGCGTACATGGTCGAGGGTTTTCAGTAGTCGCTGATGAAGTTCGCAAACTTGCTCAAACCAGCTCTGATTCAACTAAAAATATTAAAAATACACTAGATAAGATTCAAATTGCAGTAGAACAGATCAATGCTGCAGTTAAGGAAATGGCTATAGTGTCGGATCATCAAGCAATAGCTCTGACAGAAATTACTCCTTCTGTCAACGAATTATCTGAATTATCCGATTCTATTGTTAAACTAGCCAAAGATTTGACGACAGACCATTACGTCGCAAGATAATTTAAAATCAAAGAAACCTAATCCCGCCGACCAGGCCTGTCCAAGAAACGAATACGTATTCGTTTCTTGGACAGGCCGTCTATATGAGGTTTGTCACACTCGTAAGCCTGATCGGCTAGAGTTATGCCGGTTCCACTTTTTCTTTTTGTATTGTCGGCATAAGAAAAAGGAAACAGTTAAGCCGTCTCCGTTTTTTGGCAATGTTTTTTACTCGCTAACCTTAGATGTTAAGTCTTTATAAATATCGTGTAAATAATCGTCTTGTTCATTGTTTAGCAACAGTTTTGAAGAATCATTAGTATAGTAAAGTTCTAGCATTCCCTTAAAGGAGGTATCTTCAATAACCCGTACTCCATCTAGCCTAGCAAAAAAGCCCAAATACACTTTGACGGTTAGATAGTCTAGTT
>DOPS01000237.1:40485-43819 GCA_003512645.1 Desulfosporosinus sp. | reverse complement strand
AAAACCGGGAAAACGGTTGAAGAGGCGATTTGCGCTGGTGTTATGGAGTTAGCTGTAGATCGTGATCGTGTTAAAGTTGAAGTATTAGAAGAACCCGTTAAAAAAGGCTTATTTGGGCTATTTGGGACCACTCTAGCAAGAGTAAGAGTTTTTTATGAAGATAATCCTGGAGCATTGGCTATTGAATTCATTGAAAAAATCTGTCAATCAATACAGGTTAAGGCAGATACTCAGGTCAGTAATACCGGCGAACATTGGCATATTAATATTACGGGGCCTGAGCTTGGAATTTTGATCGGTCGACGCGGGGATACATTAGATGCTCTTCAGTATTTAACGAATTTAGCTGTGGCCAAGAGATTATCAGAAAGAGTTCGAATTATTGTTGATGTGGAAGGGTATAGACAACGCCGAGAAGAAACACTCATCCGTCTAGCAAAAAGATTATCTGAAAAGGTTAAGAGGAATGGAACGAGAATTGTTTTAGAGCCAATGAATGCTCATGAACGGCGCATAATTCACACTTCCTTACAGGATGAAACCAGAATATCTACATTTAGTGAAGGTGATGATCCAAATCGTCGTGTTGTCATAGCACTTAAAAGAGGATAGAGGGGGAATAACCCCCTCTTTTTTGTACAGTCAGACTCCCCCATATAATTTCTATCTCATTAGATAGTTGGTATGTGATGTTGTTTACTTGAAAAGAATAAAGAATAGCAATTTTTATTATTGGAGATGAGTTGTTTTGCTAGATACTATCGTTGCTATGGCAACGGCCATAGGTGATGCAAGTATTCATATCATTCGGATGAGTGGCCCTAAAGCGACCGAGATTATTGAAGAATGCTTTGAACCACGCAATAAAGAACGTTGGTTACGCGGAGAAAAGTTTACTTTAAATCGGGGTTTTTTTAGTGATAACAATCGGGTTTTAGACGAAGTACTTGTTGGGAGAATGTTGGCCCCCTCCTCCTACACAGGAGAAGATGTTTATGAAGTTAATTGTCACGGTGGCTTATTTATTGCCCAGCGAATTCTACAAGCTATTCTCCGACATGGTGCCCAATTAGCGGAGCCTGGTGAGTTCTCTAAACGAGCTTTTTTACATGGAAAGCTTGACTTAGTTCAAGCGGAGGCAGTCATTGATTTAATAAGTTCCCGCACTGAGACATCTGCGAATTTGGCTCTATCTCAATTGAGTGGAGGACTTTCAGAGACAATTTTAGCATTACGTGAAGAGATTTTAGAAATCCTCGCCTTTATCGAAGCGGGTATTGATTTTCCTGAAGATGATGTTGAAAGCTTAGATCGGGAGTCTCTTGAATCAATGATTAACAAAGCTCATGCAGATATAAAACTTCTTTTAGAAGGAAGTAAAACAGGTAAGATCTTAAGAGATGGGTTAATTACTGTTATTGTAGGACAGCCTAATGTTGGTAAATCTAGTTTGTTAAATGCACTTTTACATGAGGAACGAGCTATTGTGACAGATATCCCTGGTACAACCCGTGATGAGATCCGAGAATCTGTTAGTGTTGGTGGAATTCTATTACAATTGGTTGATACCGCTGGTATTTGCGAGAGTGATGATCTGGTGGAGCGTCTTGGCATAGAGAGAACTTGGAAGGCCTTAAAAACTGCTGAATTAATTCTATTAGTGGTACAGGCTAATTTGCCACTGACTGAGGTAGAACGACATATACTTGATAGTTACTCTGATAAGGTGATTGTACTTGTCAATAAAATTGATTTACTAGAACAAGGTCAAACTAATATTTGGAGCAACGAGAAAGGTATTTGGATTCCAATTTCTGTTCTACAACTACAGGGTTTTGATGAGCTTGAAAAGGAAATTCGTAAACGAGTCTACCAGGGTGAGGCTATCGGAACCAATGAGCCATTTCTCTCCAATGTACGGCAGATTACGTCTCTAGAACGGTGTGACAATGCTTTATCACAATCATTAAAAAGTTTACAGCAAGGAATGCCTTGGGATATACTTTCAATTGATATACGCCAAGCTTTACAATATGCTTCCGAAATTACGGGACATAATGTGCAAGAATCGCTTCTCGAAGATATTTTTTCTCGATTTTGTATCGGAAAGTAGGTCAAACATTGGAATATTTTGCTGGAAAGTATGATGTTATAGTAGTTGGCGCAGGACATGCAGGTTGTGAGGCAGCACTTGCTTCGGCTAGACTTGGATCTGAAACACTCCTGCTGACTTTACATCTGGATACGATCGCCCATATGCCTTGTAATCCATCCCTTGGAGGCCCAGCTAAAGGACACTTAGTGAGGGAGATTGATGCTCTTGGTGGTCAAATGGGCATAGTTGCTGATGAGACTTCCTTACAAGTTAAAATGCTTAACACTGGGAAAGGCCCTGCCGTGCATGCCTTACGTATTCAATCCGATAAACAGGCGTATCATAGTCGGATGCGAAATATCCTTTTGTCACAACCCAGACTTACCATAATTCAGGCGTTGGTTGAAACTATTGTTGTTGAACAAAACTCAATTGTTGGAGTTGTGACTCGAACTGGAGCTCGATTTGAATCTGCCAGCGTTGTATTAACAAGTGGCACATATTTAAGAGGACGAATTATCATCGGTGCTGCTATGCACCAAGGCGGACCGAATGGACAGATGCCTGCCATGTCTCTTTCAGATTCACTTAGAGAGTGTGGAATTGAACTGGGTAGGTTTAAGACAGGTACACCCCCTCGGATTCATCGCCAGTTTGTTGATTATACAAAGTTTCGCATTCAACCAGGGGATGATACCCCTTGGCGCTTTTCCTTTATGCCTACAGAGAGTCAGTTTTGGCATCAAGACCCTTCAAAGCAAGTATCCTGTTGGTTAGGATATACTGGAACCCAAACCCATGAGATTATTCGCAACAATCTTTATCGTGCACCTATGTATTCTGGAAAGATTGAAGGTATTGGTCCCCGTTATTGTCCATCAATTGAGGACAAAGTCGTTCGTTTTGCTCAACGTGATGCTCATCAAATATTCTTAGAACCCGAGGGCTGGCAAAGTGACGAGCTTTATATGGCTGGATTATCAACCAGTATGCCTGAGGAAGTTCAGGTTCAAATATTACAGAGTATACCCGGATTGGAAAATGTCCGTATGCTACGGCCTGGATATGCAATTGAGTATGATTACGTTTTACCCCATCAACTTTCTCTTGGTTTAGAGGTGCGCCAGATATCAGGGTTATTTACTGCAGGGCAATTAAATGGAACATCAGGCTATGAGGAGGCTGCAGCACAAGGATTAATTGCTGGAATTAATGCTGCACTTCGATCTTTAGGTAAAG
>DOPS01000237.1:8426-40478 GCA_003512645.1 Desulfosporosinus sp. | reverse complement strand
ACGTCACGAGCGGAATATAGGCTTGTTCTGCGTCAGGATAATGCTGATCTAAGGTTAACAGAAATTGGAAGATCGATAGGATTAGTTGATGATGAGCGCTGGAAGCGTTTTCAGGATAAGAAGAAGAATTACGAACATGTGAAAGAGCTCTTGAAATCAACGGTTTTTTCCCCTCTGCGAGAAGACTTGCAGCAAGTAATGGCTGAAGCTAAATCAACTCCGACGAGGGGCGGAATTAGTGCTCAAGATTTAATTCGAAGACCAGAAATTACCTTTTCCCATTTAGAAAGGCTTATTCCTGAGTTAAAGGCTTTTGATCAGGAAGTGTTAGAAGAGGTAGAGACGGAAACAAAATATTCGGGGTATATTGAAAAGCAGTGGGCTGATATCGAGAAATTTTCGAAGCTTGAAGAACGCTCACTTCCATTAGGCCTTGCTTATGGGGAGATCCGCGGATTATCAACTGAAGGTAGACAAAGGCTTTTAGAAGTCCACCCTCAAAACTTAGGGCAGGCTTCTAGAATTACGGGTGTTAGTCCAGCTGATATTTCTGTCTTACTCGTTTTTTTAGAACAACGACGTAGGGGAGGTAACAACTAACGGATGTTTGATGAGCATGCGTCTTTAATTAAAGGGTTAACCTATGAGCATATTGGGTTAAAATTAACAGAAGTGCAGTTGACTCAACTCTGTAGATTCGGTGACCTTCTACTTGAATGGAACGAGCAACTCAATTTAACGAGAATTATTGAACCTAAAGAAGTCATTTTAAAGCATTTTATAGATTCTATGGTTCTTTCAAAATTTATTGAAGGTAAATCCTTTGCGGATTTAGGAACTGGAGCTGGGTTTCCTGGTATTCCGCTTAAGATCCTACGCCCTGATTTAAAGGTTGTTTTATTGGATTCTTTGAAAAAACGATTAGACTTTCTCGACATTGTCATCGAGGAGTTAGCTTTACAGGGTATTAAAACTGTTCATGCTCGAATAGAAGATTTCGGCAGAGACGGTCGATTCCGAGGCTCCTTCGATACTGTTAGCTCTCGTGCGGTGGCTCGTCTTCCAGTCTTGCTAGAATATGCCCTTCCTGTTCTGAAGGTGAATGGACTCTTTCTAGCTCCAAAGGGATTACAGGCAGAGGAAGAATTGGCTGAATCTCAAAAGGCCCTAAGTGTTGTAGGTGGTAAATTTGAGGATATTATACATTTTAACTTTGGAGAGGGTGTTGAACATAGGGCTGTCATTCTGATTCGCAAGATTCAGCAAACCGCTTCAATTTATCCCCGCCAGGCTGGTACACCTGCAAAAAAACCTATTAAATGAAATTAATTGTTTAAATAGGGCGTTACTTGAGAAAGTGAGGCTCTTTTTTATACAAAATAGTAAAGGATATCTAGAATGAACGTCGAATTAAAGAACTAGTATATAATTTGGTCGATTGAGGTTGACCCTAGGGGGGGCATTTTGAAAGAATCACAACATCAAAGAGCCAGGAGTCATGAAGAAGTTGCTGTAAGTGAAGTTTATGAGAGAAATCAGAGTCTAGGAAAGAGCTTTCGGAATAGTATCAGTCGACTATTTAGAATAAAAGCAGTAAAGATAACGCTTGGATTGCTATTCATATTATTTGGTTCGGCAGGCCTTTACTTACTTTTCTATTCATGGGATCATCACTTGATTGTCGAAGGAGTAAAGATATCTGGAGTTAACGTGAGTAACTTATCCGAAAAACTTGCCAGAGAGGCAATGGACAAAGAAATCCATCGCTTAAAGAATCAAACTATACAACTGGAGCTCGATGAATTTTCACATGAAGTAACCTTAGAAGAATTGGGACTCATTGTATCGGCCGAATCGGCACTTAAGCTGGCCTATGATTATGGTAGGAGTGGCTCATTAAAGGACAAAGTTTTTAGTAAGATGTCAGCTTCGAATGGCATAGAGTTAGATTTAGAACAGGATTGGAATGAAACTAAATTAGTCGAAACGATCAACAAGAACTTTGCTGAGTTTAATAAGCTTGCGACGGATGCTTCATTTATGATTACTCCTCAAAATACAATGCTTATTAAGGGTGAACAAGTCGGAAGAATGATCAATACTGAGGCATTAATTCAAAAGATCAAAGGTATTAACGTCTATAAACCAGGACCTGAGATTAGACTCGAATTCAAAAGTAAAACTCCTCTACTAACTGCGTCTCAGCTTGAAGAACAAAAAATCACGGGCTTACTCTCCACTTATACAACCCGATTTGATTCTTCACAAACTGCAAGATCTGAAAATGTTCGCCTAGCTGCGAAGGCTTTAGATGGAGCGATTATTAAGCCGGACGGTACATTATCGTTCAATCAAATTGTGGGTGAAAGAACTGTTGAGGCTGGGTATTTGGACGCCTACATTATTGTCAACGGACAATTTGTGCCGGGTCTGGCTGGAGGAATATGTCAGGTATCTAGTACCTTATATAATACTGGGATTCTAGCTAACCTTTCTGTTACTCAGCGAAGTAATCATGATCTGGCTATTTCTTATGTTCCTCTAGGGCAGGATGCAACAGTTGCTTTTCCGGATCTTGATCTTAAGTTTTTAAATAACACTGGTGGATATCTTTTAGTTCGAACTAAACTCGGTAATAACACAATTACGATAGAACTCTATGGAAAGGTCAATCCCGGTCAAGAGGTGGTTATTGCAAATACGATAGAGTCTGTTATTCCTTTTGTCGAGGAACGACTTGTTGATGAGACACTGGCACGCGGTCAGACTCTTGTTAAACAAGAAGGACAGCAAGGATATATTGTTAACACTACTCGAACAGTTAAAGTTAATGGACAAGTTATAAAAGCTGAACCACTCAAAAAAAGTCGGTATCAGCCATTGCCTAAAATTACTGCAATTGGGGCATAAAACTATATATATTTAATATTTATCATAAAAAGCGTTAAAAGCGCTTTTTTTATTGAGAGGGGTTTGATAGTATCTAGAGTATGGGTATTTTGCAGTTATTTAAGACAGAAAAAGGGAGGTGAGCTTTATTGATGACTAAAGTGATTGCTATTGCTAATCAAAAAGGCGGTGTCGCCAAGACCACGACAGCAATAAATCTTAGTGCCTGTTTAGCAGAATTGGGCAAACGTGTTCTGCTCATTGATTTAGACCCACAGGGAAACGCTACAAGTGGAATGGGAATTGTAAAGCATAAATTGACTTCTTGCATTTATGATGTCTTAATCAATGATATTCCTCTTGAACATGTAATTCAAAAATCATATCAAAAGAATCTTTTTGTTGTGCCTGCTCGAATTGAGTTGGCAGGTGCAGAAATAGAATTAGTCTCCCAGATTTCACGTGAAGGTAAATTGAAATCCTCGATTGACAGTGTAAAACAAAATTATGACTTCGTTTTAATTGATTGTCCTCCGTCACTGGGTCTTCTCACCCTAAATGCCTTAACTGCCGCATCTGATGTTTTAATTCCTATTCAATGTGAGTACTATGCCTTAGAGGGATTGACCCTCTTAATGAGTACTTTAGATAGAGTCAGAAAACACGTTAACCCTTCTTTAAATATTATTGGAGCCCTCTTAACTATGTTCGATGCACGAACTAACTTAGCCATACAAGTGGTCGATGAGGTGAAGAAGTATTTCCCACAGAAAGTATTCCGTACTATAATTCCACGCAATGTCCGTCTCAGTGAAGCCCCTAGTCATGGAAAGGCAATCAATAGTTATGATTCTCGTTCAAGGGGTGCGGAGGTTTATAGTGACTTGGCGAAGGAGGTTTTAGAGCGTGTCTAAAAAAGGACTTGGCCGTGGTCTTCAAGCGCTGTTATCCGATGAACGTGGGGACGACCCTTGTATTAAGGAAATCCTTATTTCTGAACTAAAACGAAATCCTGATCAACCGAGAAAAGAGTTTGATCAGGATTCAATCAATGATTTAGCAGATTCACTGCGCTTACATGGTTTACTTCAGCCTATATTAGTGAGACCTGACGGAGAACATTATTGCGTTATTGCAGGGGAGCGGCGTTTAAGAGCTGCACAGATTGCGGGTTTTAATAAAGTGGCCTGCATTGTTCAGGAATGCAGTGATCAAGAAATGGCTGAAAGAGCACTTATTGAGAATATCCAACGTGCTGATTTATCTCCCGTTGAAGAGGGTTTAGCGTATAAACGACTTATCGAGGAATATGGTATGACTCAAGATCAGATTGCCCAACGGGTTGGTAAAGCACGGACTACTGTTGCTAATTTATTAAGAGTCATACAATTGCCTAAAGCGATACTTGAGCTTCTAAGGGTTAACACTATTTCTCTAGGCCATGCTAAAGTCTTATTAGGAGTTAATGACCCCTCTATTCAAGTATTGATCGCCCAAAAAGCAGCTCAGGAACAGTTATCTGTACGCGAGACAGAGTTTCTTATCAATAAACTGTCTGAGAAGACAACTGATAAAGCTCAAAAGGTTAGGTCCTCTCCGGAGTACCCTCCTCTACTGCGTAATGTTGAGGATCGTCTGAGATCTAGCTTTCAAACAAAGGTTCATGTAAAGGGAGACTTTAAACGCGGGAAGATTGAGATTCAATATTTCTCAGAGGATGAACTGAATCGACTTCTAGAATTATGGAACGTTCGTATCGATTGAATAATGTTCCACGTGGAACAATTATCTCTATGAACTATCATGTTTAGGCAAGTTGATTTCTGCCATTTGCTAAACAACTTCAAATTTCCTATTTTGGTACTTGTTATTTAATTAATTTATTATTTCTAACTAGTTCCTTAGAATCTGATGTTCCACGTGGAACATTCTTTTTAAAAAACATAGTAATTTCGAGAAATATTAAACTCAGTATTATTAGGTGCTTTAGAGACAACATCAAACGTTCTTGGCGACATTAGTGATCAAGAAGCTCGCCCACGAAAAGTTTTTCATTGATCATCAATTATTAAGCTATATAATATAAGCGTTTATAAGAGTTAGGGTAAATGGCTATATGCAATACCGGTTTATCATTTAAAGTAAGATATATTAGATAATACTGCTATTTTCCATTCGATTAATCGTTATAAGTAGCTACTTTCTTACTTCAAGAGAATTAAATTACTTGAAGATGTGCATAACTTTTAAAAACATTCTTAGATATGTGAATAATATGGTTAGTGTAAATGTACTTGATGGTCGCTAAACAATAAACCGAGTACATTCCACTATGACCAACACTGCGATAATGTTGAAGAAATTATCATATGTTCGTTGAACATCAGACTTGTTACACAAAACACATCACATATTTTGAAGTTTGCGGTAACGGTAATGTTGAAGGATATATATGTCCTCAATTGATGATAAGGTTCAGTTTGTAGGTCAAGATACTGATACTCATACGAAGACCTTTAAAACCGATACTTCCGATTGTGCCAGACTGTACTTTAGCAGCCTGTAATTTTGCGTAGAAGTATCCATAGTATATGTGGTTTTAGTGAGCACTTGTATTGAAATCTGACCTTGTAAATAGAAATAATGTTCCACGTGGAACATTTTAAACTATCGTAATAGCGATTATCGGCTTAAGAAGTATTATAAACTCTAAAAAGTTAAGGCTTAATTGCGCGGAGTATATAATCGGTTGTTCTGGCACCGTTCCGAGAGCATTAAGGACTATGAAAGGTAGGTAACTGTTAAGGTGTTAGGAACTATAGTGAATACTCTAGCTATTTTATTGGGTGGAGTACTGGGTTTGTTATTCGGACAGACTCTGCCGGATAAAATTAAAAGAACTGTAATCCAAGGGATTGGATTATCAGTCTTACTGATCGGTGGTAGCATGGCACTACAAACAAAGAACCCCTTAGTAATCATTTCAAGTCTAGTATTGGGGGGTATTATGGGTGAGCGGATAGATATTGAGCTGCGTTTACAACACCTTGGTCAGTGGCTAGAACGAAAGTTTTCGAAAAATGGAAAAGGTGCCGGATTTACAAAAGCATTTGTCACTGCCAGTTTAATATACTGTGTTGGCGCGATGGCTATAATGGGTTCGTTAGAAAGTGGGCTAAGTGGCAATCATAACATACTCTATGCTAAATCGATGTTAGATGGAATTTCAGCAATTGTATTTGCTTCTTCTATGGGAATTGGTGTTTTAGTATCAGCAGTTCCAGTATTTTTATACCAAGGTGCAATTACTATGGCAGCCGGTATGCTTCAGGGGATTCTTTCCCCACAAGTGATTGTTGAAATGGGTGCAACAGGCGGATTACTTATTGTAGGCATTGGAATTAATATTTTAGAAATAAAAGAGATCAAAGTGGGTAATCTAATATTAGGGATCTTCTTGGCGGTTCCCATAACCTTTTTGTTCACTAGAATGCATCTCGGTATGTAATAGCTTAGTTATGTACAATTCATAAGTTGTATGACTAGCAGAGGAGGAAAGATTATTGACAATGCTAGAAGAGTTAATTCCTTGGATTTGGTGGGGTATAAGTGGATTAGGAGTAATCCTTGTAATTTCTGTTCTGATATCCCTTTTACTGTATCGACGCATGAAACGATTTGAATCTGCCTATGTATCTTTGCAAACATTTATGTCGGGCAATCAAATGGATATATTGTTAGATGAAAGTAATCAAAAAATGCGTAAGCTTGAACAAGAAATTGAAAAATGTAAGGCTAGGTTAAACCCTGTAGAATTGAAACTGCGTGCTAGTGTAGATAGAGCAGAGTTGCTCAGATTTAGAGCATTCGAAAATGTGGGAAGTGACCTGAGTTTTGCATGTGCGCTGATTAGTCAAGAGGGAAATGGAATCGTACTTAGTTCAATTCATAATCGTGAAGAGGCAAGGGTTTACGCAAAACCAATTGTAGGAGGCCATTCTGTTTATTCTCTTTCAGATGAGGAGAAAGAAGTCATAACTAAGGCCATGCAAGGCGTAAAGATTTAGTAGTCTAGATGCGTCGTACTCTGAGATAGGATTGAGTAATTAGTGTACTAATATTTTCAGACATCCGCCAGACAATGTTCAGTCGAGTATTTTGCAGAACCATATATTCCATAAACCCTCCCACATTTACAATCCCTGTTATATGCGCTTCTCCCACTTTGGGTAATTGCTTATGAACTCCTGCACCTGGTTTTAGGGGACCATCAGCTAAGGTAATACAACCTACAGAATCCATTCGTCCCAAACAGGCATCAACAGCAATTATAAATGGATTCTGGTAGGTTTGCTCAATAAAACGGATAGTCTCTTCAAGATTAGTTGCATGTACGGGTTCATCCAAGGTCCCATAAACATGAAGTTGTGGTAGGGTCTGTCGTGTTAAATGCGTCCCAATTAAGGGACCTAATGCATCTCCTGTTGAGCGATCAGTCCCAATACATAGTATGACAGCAGGGCGTTTCCTTGTGGATATAAAAAGATCAGATAGACGCGTTTCAAGTTTTACCTTAGCAGCGCAGTCATCAACATGGGCTTTAATTTTTTGAGTTTCAGTTAATATAGAAAATAAACTCACAAGCTGCCCCCTAACATGTAATGATCAAATCTAGTACGTAGTATAATTTTTTCCAAATACTATCCTTTTTATGCATGAAATCCCTATTCAAGCCATATGCATGATGGCGAGGAGGGAGTTCAAATGCAATGGAAAACAACATTTCAGGTTGCCGCTACATACGTCGGTGCAGTCATGGGAGCTGGTTTTGCCTCTGGTCAAGAAATCCAGCAATTTTTTGTACGGTTTGGGCATTGGGGCTTAGTGGGAATAATCCTAAGTTCAGTTCTGTTTTCTCTTCTAGGGTGGGGCACGCTAGAATTGCAGGAAAGATGGAAGGTTTCGTCCTATAACGAGTTTTTTGATCGTCTCCTCGGCCCTAAGTTGGGGCGTTGGGCTGATTGGCTGGTTAGCATCTTACTGTTTGTAGGTATGATGGCCATGATATCAGGTAGTGGTGCGTTGTTTTATGAGTATTTTAGATTTTCCAAATGGTTAGGAATCTTCTTAACAGGCTTAATCATCGCATTAGCCTTATGGTACCGTGGCGAAGGAGTATTGTGGATCAATTCTGTTCTTATACCCTTGAAATTTGTCTTTTGCCTAGGTATTACAGCTGCATCAATTCTTTTGATCTCTTCTGGAGATAATGAGCACGTTTCGATGTTGCCGCATCCTATAATCAAAAATTGGGCTCTCTCGGCAGTTCTATATGTTTCATTTAATGCAACGTTAGCGATGGTGGTATTCGCTTCCCTTGGACGAGAGATTCAGAAGAGGGGTGCACGTTTAGGTGCAGTTTTAGGCGGGGTTGCACTCGGGTTATTTGCCTTTGCTATAGGAATGTCATTACTTCGGTTTCCGGACATCTGGGTTTTGGAAATTCCGATGGTTGCTATTGCAGGTAAGTTAGGAGAATGGCCTGGGTTTTTCTACGTAGTCGTACTATGGTTGGCAATGATCACAGCCGCAGTAGGAAATGGCTTTGGTCTTGTCAGTCGAATCGCGGATTCGGGAAAAATAAGTTATGGGTATGCAACAGTTATTCTCCTAATTCTACTTTTGCCATTAGCAGGGGTAAAATTCTCGCAGATTGTACAACTTATCTATCCATTGTTTGGCTATTTAGGACTAATCTTTTTACCAACAATCTTTTATTATTGGCGTAGAGTCTAGAGGAACTCCAAGATGAGGTCGACAAACAAATTCTGGTTAAGACCAGGTTAATAAGGGGAACAAAAATGGATGAACGACACTATTTAGTAGGTACAGCAGGACATGTGGATCATGGAAAAACTGAACTAATTAGGGCTCTATCAGGCATTGAAACGGATAGGCTAAAAGAAGAGAAGCAGCGAGGGATCTCTATCGAACTGGGATTTGCTCATATGACATTACCCAGTGGGCGACAAGTTGGAATCGTGGATGTTCCAGGCCATGAACGGTTTGTACGCCAGATGCTAGCAGGAGCCAGTGGAATGGACGTTGTATTACTCGTCATTGCTGCGGATGAAGGAATTATGCCACAAACCCAAGAACATATAGACATTTTGACATTACTAGGAATACCCAGAGGGATTGTTGTGTTAAATAAGGCTGATATCGTAGATCAAGATTGGCTTGATCTGATGGAAGAGGAAGTGCGTGAAGGACTGAAAGAGACTGCTTTTAGTAAGGCAAAAATTTGTCCGGTTTCCGCACTGACTGGGGAAGGAATTGCCGTTCTTCGTCAAACGATTGATGATTTGCTCTCGGAGGTAGAGAGTAAGAAATCGATTGGTCCGGTCAGAATGCCACTAGACAGAATCTTTAGTATCCAGGGGTTCGGAACGGTTGTGACAGGAACACTTCATAGTGGAACAGTAATGCTAGGACAAGAGCTGGCAATTGAGCCCAACCATATTTTAGCGAAAATTCGATCGATCCAAGTCTATAACAATAAAACAAAGTCTGCAGGCGCTGGTCAAAGAGTGGCAGTCAATGTTGCAGGTGTAGATGTTACAGAAATAGAGCGAGGTTCAGTGCTGGTAACGCCGAACACCTTTAAGGTTGGACAGATCTTGGATTTAAAGGTTACAAACCTCCCTTCAGCAGAGAGACCTTTAACTCAACGGCAACGAGTACGATTTCATCTCGGAACAACGGAGATCCTCGGAAGGTTACATCTTCTAGATCAGAAGGAACTGGCCCCAGGAAAAGAAGGGTTTGCACAGATTCTTTTGGAAGAACAAGTTTTAGCTGCACCAGGGGATCGGTTTGTGCTGAGGTTCTATTCTCCACCCCATACGATTGCCGGTGGGAAAGTACTCGGTATAGCAGAATTCAAGCAGAAACGTTTCAAGGAAAACGTACTAGCCCAAATGAGAGTTAAAGACGAAGGGGATCCACTTGATCTGTTAGAAAGAGAAATGGACGAACCTCGTACTAGAGCAGATTTAGCAACTCGCTTACATGTCAATCCTTTAGAATTGGAGGAAAGTCTAAGATCTTTAGAGGAATCAAACCGATTAGAAGTATGGCAAGAAGATGATACCCCTCTCTATTGGGGAAAGGTAGCAGCAGAGGGATGGCGTCTAAAATTAATCGACGTAGTAAAAAAACACGAAGCTGCAAACCCATTGCGTGGAGGAATCAGCAGGGAAGAATTAAAAACACGTCTGGGAATCAGTTGGAAAAATAGACGTTGGCAAACAATTCTAGAGCTTGGCAGTGTACGAGGTTTTTATCGAATTATCGGCAGTAAGGTCCAAACCAATGAAGGGGTAAAAATCCCTCCCCATATCCTTAAGGATTTAGATGCCTTACGCAAAAAGTGGCAAAGTGTAACACTCATACCCCCTGACCTCAGCACAACAGCAGAGGCCTGTGGGATTACAAAAGTACAAGCCCCAGAATATGCCCAATATTTGTGTGATATCGGAGAATGGGAACACATAGATCAATTCTATTTTAGGCATACTGATCTTAACCAGGCTAAAAATAGTCTAATCGAGTTTCTACAGACACATAACGAGGTTGGAGTGGCTGAAGTGCGAGAAATGTGGGGTGTTTCACGAAAGTATGCTGTTCCACTGCTTGAGTTTTTTGACAATCAGAAAATAACGAGGCGAATCGGCGATAAGAGAAAGAAATACTAAAATCTAATTAATGTAATGCTACAGAATTTCCTAATTGACACAATGGTGCAACAGTTATAAAATGAATAAACAGAAATGGAGTTGTTTCAAAAACTGACATATAACTGTCACATAACTGACACTCAACTGTTATACAACTGTGCATTGGGGTCAACCGGGTATCAATGCCGGGCTTTTTTGTTGTCTGGGTCATTGGATTCTGTTTAAATCGGAGGTGTATTAGAGAGAAGTTTTTGACGAATTATTAAGAACATAGTTTTTAAACTAATTTAGAAAAGTGGGGGAATAAAGATGAGAAAAAGTAAGTTATTAATAGGTGCAGCTTTACTAATGTTGGGTTTGGTTTCAGGTTGTGGTAGTGCTGGAGCACCGAAGGAGTCTGCAGAAATTAAAATTGGTGGTAACTTAGAGTTATCCGGTGGAGTAGCTACCTATGGACAGTCGGTTTTAAACTCTGTCACTTTAGCCTTTGAAGATCAAAACAAAAAAGGTGGAGTCCTAGGAAAACAGCTCAAATTCGTCACTGCAGATAACAAATCTGAGGCTGGAGAGTCAACTGCTGCAATCACCAAACTTATTACGCAAGATAAAGTTGTAGCTGTTCTTGGTGCTGTTACCAGTTCAAATACAAAGGCTGCAGTACCTGTTTCAGCAGATAACAAGATTCCTCTAATTACACCAACGGCTACAAATTCAGAAGTTACCATTAATAAAGATGGTTCACTCAATAAATGGGTCTTCAGAAGTTGTTTTCTAGATCCTTTCCAAGGAAAAGTTGCAGCTAATTTCGTATTGAACACTCTCAAAGTAAATAAGGCTGCCTTATTTATCGATCAGAAAGATGATTATTCTAAAGGTTTAGCCGCGGAATTCAAAAAAGTTCTTGAGGGTGCTGGGGGAAGCATCACCGAAACTGTACAATATGTCGGCGGGGACAAAGATTTTAAATCTACCCTAACTCGGATCAAAGCAAGTAACCCAGAAGTCGTATTTGTGCCAGGTTACTACAACGAAGTCGGATTGATAGTCAAGCAAGCACGAGAATTAGGAATTAAAGTTCCCTTTGTCGGAGGAGATGGCTGGGATTCTGCGAAATTACCAGAGTTAGCTGGTGCTGCAAACCTCAACGATACTTATTTCGTTAATCACATGTGGGCAGAAGATCCAGCCACAAAGCCATTTGTTGAGGCTTATAAAGCAAAGTTTAATGCTGAGCCAGATGCTCTAGCAGCTCTCGGATATGATGCAGCTAAATTGCTTATTGCAGCAATCGAAAAGGCGGGTAGTACCGATCCTGAAAAGTTAAGAACTGCTTTGGAAAATACTAAGGACTTTAATGGGGTAACGGGTATCATCACGGTTGATCCTGCAACTCACAACCCAGTAAAAAGTGCGGTTATCATTAAAATGGTCGATGGTAAGAAAACACTGCTAACACATGTAAATCCATAATCTGGAGACAAATGTATAGCATTGTTGCTTGGCAAGGTATTGACTAAAACTAGTACAATAGCTAAGATAAGCATAGAGCTAATTTAAGACAGTTTTTAATAAGTATAGAGCCCCAGTCGCTACAATATAGCCTTGACTGGGGCTTTAATAGAGAAAGAGGATTTTAGTTAAAGTATAGTCGTTTAACAATACACAATCGTGTAGATCAATCTTACAACCAAGGATCTGGGTATGGTAATAATTGGCAAAGACGATTACTAGGCGAAATTCAAGTAACGTAAGCATGTGTTATCAGGGGAAATAAACCCTACACAACCTTTGGAAAGCATTAATCTTAACTAAGAATAAGTTATTTTGCGGTCTAGATTATTATTAGGCCATCCCGTAAAAAAGAGAGAGGGAGCAGTTTTACCCTCTCTCTTCTATGTTGGAAAGTTTTAGCAGAAAAGGGAGTGAGATCATGGAGAGTATTATTCAACAGATATTTCAGCAAATTATTAATGGATTGTCGTTAGGAAGTATCTACGCTCTCATTGCTTTGGGATATACGATGGTCTACGGAATTATTAAATTAATCAATTTTGCGCATGGAGAAATTATGATGGTAGGAGCGTATGCTGGATGGTTTGCGACCAGTGTCTTGCATTTGCCGTTTTTACCAGCGCTGCTTTTTGCAATGATTGTAGCTGCCATTTTGGGAGTTGTCATAGAACGTATTGCGTATAAACCCTTGCGCAATGCTACTCGTATTGCGGCTTTGATAACAGCAATTGGAGTTTCGTTATTTTTACAGTATGGGGGCATGTTAGTTGTATCTGCTCAAGTCCGTACCTATCCCCCAGTCTTTCCAGAAACCATGTATTCTGTCTACGGAGTTATTTTTAAATATGGTGATATTGTTATGCTATTGACTTCCATTATACTCATGGGTCTCCTGCATTTCACGGTTCAATATACGAAAATGGGTAAGGCAATGCGGGCAGTATCCTTCGATAAAGATGCAGCCTTGTTAATGGGTATTAACACGAATAATATAATTTCGTTCACATTTGCCATTGGTTCGGCCTTAGCGGCTGCTGCCGGTGTCCTAATGGGTGTCTATTTTAATACGATCGATCCTTTAATGGGACTTGTTCCTGGTCTGAAAGCCTTTGTAGCAGCAGTATTAGGGGGAATTGGGATTATCCCTGGCGCGATGGTCGGAGGCTTGATGTTGGGTCTAATCGAGTCAATTGTGAGTGGTTTAGGCGCTTCAACTTGGCGGGACGCCGTTGCATTCCTAATCTTAATACTTGTCCTAATTATTAAACCCAGCGGACTTTTCGGTAAAAATGTACGTGAGAAAGTGTAGGTGAGGAAAATGCGCAACTGGTTCAACCGCAAAAATCTAGTGATGTTGTTAGGGATTGTTCTTATATATGCTGTTGTTCAAGGGCTGATTATGACAGATATTATGCCTCCGTTCTATAAGTTGACGTTAATCCTCATGTGTATCTATATTATTCTTTCTACTAGCTTAAATCTGATCAACGGAATAACCGGTCAATTTTCGATTGGACATGCTGGGTTTATGGCTGTTGGGGCGTATGTTTCGGCGATTATTACTGCAATCATGCATGGGCCGTTGATTTTAGGCATTTTAGCTGGAGCGATTGTGGCTGCCTTGGTGGGTCTCCTAGTTGGGCTACCTACGCTACGCCTTAAAGGGGACTATCTTGCTATTGCAACATTAGGGTTCGGAGAAATTGTGCGGATTGTTTTTCTAAATATGGAATTGGTTGGTGGAGCATCCGGATTCACTTTACCGAGTAGAATAACCTGGACTTGGGCTTTTGTATTGATGGTCTTGAGTGTCCTTTTAATGAAAAACTTTGTGGGCTCCACTCACGGTAGAGCATGTATCTCTATTCGGGAGAATGAGATCGCCGCGGAATCTATGGGCATCAATACCACAAAATATAAAGTTATGGCTTTTACAATGGGAGCCTTTTTTGCCGGTGTAGCTGGCGGAATTTACGCGAATTACATGTATATCATTCAACCCATGACCTTTTCGTTTTTAAAGTCGATTGATATTTTAGTTATGGTAGTCCTCGGTGGCTTGGGGAGCATTACGGGAGGTATTGCGGGAGCGATTGTTATGACCTTGGTTTCGGCACTTCTAGCAGGTGTTCCGGAATGGCGTATGGTTATAATAGCCGTACTATTGATAGGGATGATGATCTTTAGACCGACCGGATTATTCGGCACGAAAGAATTCAGCTTGAATTTCCTGGGAAAGAAGGGTGATAAATAATGCCGCTTCTGAAAATTGATAATCTTTCTAAGTCTTTTGGCGGTTTAAAAGCGGTATCAAATTTAAATATTGAGATTAATGAAGGAGAATTAGTTGGTTTAATTGGCCCTAATGGTGCAGGAAAAACTACAGTCTTCAATTTACTGACGGGTGTTTATGACAAGACCGAAGGAAACTTGATTTTTCAGGGTAAAGAGGTGAGTGGACTTAAACCTTATCAGGTTACTCATCTGGGAATGGCACGGACGTTTCAAAATATCCGTCTCTTTAGCGATTTAAGTGTTATTGATAATGTAAAAATTGCATACCACCAACGTGCTGCGTATAGCACGACTAGTGCGCTACTAAGACTTCCTAGTTTCTACATGGGTGAAAAAACGATACAGAAAAAAGCCATGGATTTGTTGAGAATTTTCCATCTTGAAGATAAAGCAGAAGAGACGGCGAAGAATCTACCGTATGGAGAGCAACGTCGCTTAGAGATAGCCCGCGCCTTAGGAACTGAGCCAAAGCTTCTCTTATTAGATGAGCCGGCAGCCGGCATGAATCCCCAGGAGACGAATGACCTTATGAATCTTATTCGGTGGATTCGGGAGGAGTTTAAGTTAACGATCCTCTTAATTGAACATGATATGTCCTTAGTCATGGGTGTCTGTGAACGCATATACGTTTTAGATTATGGCATGATTATCGCGCAGGGGGTACCTGATGAAATAAAGAATAATCCTAAAGTCATTGAGGCTTACCTAGGAGAGGAGGTTGTCGTCTGATGCTTGTACTTGAAGATGTTAATGTTTATTATGGAGCCATTCATGCCCTTAAAGGAATTTCCTTCCAGGTAAATCAGGGAGAGATTGTAACCCTTATTGGCTCAAATGGCGCAGGGAAAAGCACAAGTCTCAAGACGATCTCCGGATTGTTGCGCTCAAAAACGGGTAAATTAACCTTTAATGGAGAGAATTTAGCAAGCATACCTCCCCAATCCATTGTGGCCAAAGGAATATCACAGGTTCCTGAAGGTCGACGTGTCTTTGCTAATATGACCGTCATTGAAAACTTAGAACTGGGAGCCTATTTGCGTAAAGATAATGCGGGTATCAAACAAGATATTGAACGTGTCTATGGTTTGTTCCCTCGCCTTGGAGAGCGTAAAAGTCAGATTTCAGGTACACTGTCAGGCGGAGAGCAGCAAATGCTTGCCATGGGGAGGGCTCTGATGTCCAAGCCTCAGCTCCTGCTTCTCGATGAGCCTTCAATGGGATTAGCACCTATTTTAGTTAAACAGATCTTTTCAATTATCAAAGAGATTAATGCAAGCGGAACAACAATTTTACTAGTGGAGCAGAATGCTCATATGGCCTTATCAATCGCCAATAGGGCTTATGTATTGGAGACAGGAAAGATAGTTCTTTCTGGAGATTCAAAACAATTAGCGGCCAGCGAAGAAGTTCGAAAGGCCTACCTAGGGGGATAAGATCCCGCCCCTGAAAGGGTAGGAGGTCCGCAGACCGGAGATAAGATCTCGCCCTTGAAAGGGTAGGAGGTCCGCAGACCGGAGATAAGACCTCGCCCCTGAAAGGGTAGGAGGTCTGCAGACCGGGGATAAGGCATATATTTCTGAGACATGTGTATTCAGTAAGTAGAGCTTTGGTTGGCCATATTGGCAGCTTTTCTCCCTCCTAGCGCCAACCTAGTTTACTTTATAGGCTTAACTTTGATGGAGAAAGGGGTAAGGAAAAAATGTATGTTCGCCAATTTATGACATCTCAGGTTTTTACGGTGTCCCCGGATGAGTCGATCGCAGATACTCTAGCCCTCATGCGAGAGAAAAAGATCGACCGATTACCGGTTCTGGAAAAGGGCAAACTAGTGGGCTTTGTAACAGATGGGGATTTACGGGAGGTCTCACCTTCACCAGCAACGACTCTAAGTATCTTTGAACTTAATTACCTCATAGCTAAAACCCCAATTCGTGAAGTAGCGGTGAAAAAAGTAGTGACCTGTCACCCAGACACGCGGATTGAGGATGCAGCCTTATTAATGCGGGAACATAAAATCGGAGGATTACCAGTGCTTGAAGAGGGTAAACTGGTAGGTATTATCACGGGATATGATATTTTGGGTGCATTTTTAGATATCATGGGATCACGAAGTCCTGGTGAACGTGTTGTAATTGAAGCAAAAGACAAAATCGGAGTTTTGTTAGACATCGCCACTACAATAAAGCATTTTGACGTCGATGTAACTAGTTTTGCTTTTTATCATCAAAAAGATAATCATATACAGTTTCTCGTTCACCTTAATGGAGAACAAGTAAACGAGGCAAAAGTGTCGTTAGAAGAAAAAGGATATAACATTAAGAATTAATAATTAGGTTATAGCCTAACTCAAGGTTAAAGCGCTTTTCCGGGTTAGGGATTGTTATTTGACCTAGTTGCCCTAAGTATAGGATATCAGCTAATAAAGAAAGTCCTGAATGATAATTCACGGACTTTCTTTATTGGTAGATTGAGATATAATAATACAAGACAACTATAGTATTCGGTATGCTAGGAAAACGAGGGGATATAATGTACCTTTTTAATCGATCTATATCTGTGAATGTCCGCTTAGTAGATGAGGGAACAACGCTAATGGTGGATGGATTTTTTCTAGACAGTCATCATGAACTCTGTTTATCGATCAAAGTAAACATAGAGAGCAATACCATTACTTCAGCTGATGGTGATTTTCGACGTTTTCCGCATACAGATTGTGCGTTGACAAAAGAACACATAAAAAAACTTATCGGCATTAACCTAAATAAAAATGTTCGCAAACAAATACAAATGGCGGTCGGACTAAAAGAGGGCTGCACACATTTAACGGACCTCGCAATTGAATGCGCTAAAGGGTTAATGCAAGCTCAATATCAATTTCTACAGTTAACTATGCGAGAGGAAGAATTAAATAATATGGTTGAACAATTCTTAGATGGAAGCTGCTTACACTATACCAAATAGATTAAGGGAACATATTAGTTTTTAATAGTGAATTTATTTGGGAGTTGCATAAGCGATTAAAATCGTTTCTGGCCCCTCAGTTTTAGATAAATTGATTCTTGATTCTAGGGCTTGAATTTCTTGAAGTTGATCGTTTGTTAAATTAGAAAATTTAATCTTAGAAGTATCCATTTGGTATTCTCCTTTCTGGGACATACTCATTTATTTAACAAAAATTATGTAACATTAATATTCTGTACAATTGGATAGCAATCTATGCACAATTTATTGTTTAGATTATATTTTGACTGTATTTACTTCCATAATTATAATGAATGTGTTAATATATTATTAATTGAATGGGGATGGATGGTGGCTGGTGCTGCTCCCGGACTTCAAATCCGCGTGTCGGGACGCAGAACGTTCCGAGGTGTGTTCGATTCTCACGCATCCCCGCCAAAATCGAGGTTCGAGGTTCGAGGTTCGAGGTTCGAATATGGCGAAGCGTACATTTCGGGTCTGATCAGTAAATAGGTTTATGAAATTTAATCTAAAAATAAGTTTTATTTGTTTATTCTAGGCAGCGTGAAGCTGCCTTTTGACATATTGGGATGCTTTGAGACAGTTAACACGGCGAACGACTTATCCAGCAGGATTTCTGGGGGTCTAACCCGAATATGATTATTCTAAATGGTTTGAAGAAATACTGGACAATGGATTGAAGTCAAAGCAAAAATCTTTAAACCACTTATCTTTTTAGCCGGAGGCTAAACTTTCAATTCTGGCATCGATCCTCGAACTTCGTACATCGTTATTAGGGGGGACTACATGAATCTTCTAGATGTTCTCATTCTCGGGTTTATTTTGTTAGGTGCTCTACGAGGCTATCAAAGGGGTTTACTGACTAGCATTGTCAACTTCCTGAGTGGTATAGCTGGATTTTTAGTCGCCGTTTGGCAATACAAAGCCGCTCTTCGTTGGGTAGAGCAATATTTTCCCCTTCAACAATGGCTCGAACCTGTAATTTTTCGAGTGGTCCTCCCCGCTGTTCAGTCTAAAGCTGATACACTTCAACAACAGTTTTTAGGAAGTATCTTGAGCTCATTACCCCCAGAATTACGTAGTTTCTTTTCCTCATCGAATCTTCCAAGTCTACCAATGCCACAAACAATAGAACAAGTAAGCCATCATTTGGCGGGGGTGCTTACTGAGCGAATTTTAAATCTGATCGCTTTTGGAGTTGTTTTTTACACCGTTGTACTTATATTTCAACTAGGGTGCGCAATTTTACTTCGTCCATTTGGCAGCTGGAGAGGGTCTTTAAATCGCGGAGGAGGACTATTGTTCGGTGGGTTAGGTTCTTTGATTGGTTTGTCTGTTTTGGCAGGATTGTTCTCTCCTCTCTTGAATTTGGGTGTAGGACAAAGCTATAATGTGCTGATTCAAAACTCATACTTTTATCCATATTTAGTGGGAATTTTCAATGGATTAGATCAAATATTTTCGGCTCAACTCCGTCAAAATTTACTTGATCCTCTAACATTGGACAAAGGAGATTGGTTTTAGCACATAATTCAATCTTAGAAGAAGAAAACTACAACAACTGATCTTGCAATTGAACGATCTAAAGTAAGCGATAGATTTTTTGTAAAGGACGACTACTATTATGAATGTTACGTGGATACAGGAAAAAATCGGCTATTATGACTGGCATGGATTAGGTACAACAGCGTTTAACACCTTGGTATATATTGTAACAATATTGATCTTTGCTCGTTTGATCTACGCTTTATTAATTTATACGTTTCGTCGTCTACTGGTTGAGAGAAAAGGGAAACATCTTCTGGATGAGCGTAAAGCGAATACGATATTTTCCCTTCTCCGAAGTATGTCCTTTTATTTGATCACTTTTACGGTATTGTTGCACAGCCTTAAACGTCTTTTTAACTTTGATACCGGGACAATCTTAGCCTCGGCAAGTGTTTTGGGAGTTGCCTTAGGATTTGGATCGCAAAGTTTGGTTAAAGACGTGATCGGCGGTTTCTTTATCCTATTCGAAGATCAGTTCTCCGTTGGTGAATATGTAAAGGCCGGAGAATTCTCTGGAATTGTCGAAGAGACAGGAATCAGGGCGACACACCTCAGAGACTGGGGTGGCGAACTGCACATAATTCCCAATGGCAGTATAACCGCCGTCACCAATTTCAGCCGTGGTAAAATGAGGGCATTAGTTGACATTCAGATGCCTTATGATGAAGACTATGATCGAGCAATGGAAGTAATGCATTCAGTCTGTGAGAAGGTTAGTATAGAGTTCGGGGAGAAGATTATTGATGCTCCTTCTGTTCAGGGAGTAATTCAGTTCGGGGAACGAACTGCCGTCTTGCGAGTTATTGCTTATACCCAGCCCAATGAACAATGGAGCTTGGAACGAGAACTTCGCCTTCAAATACATAGGGAGTTTTTGAAAGAAGGAATTCGGACTCCAAACCTAAACAATTTTATTTTGACGGATCCTATGAAGTAATGGCCTTATAATTAACAAACTATTGAAGTTGGGTCTAAGTAATGTGCGACATGCGAAGTCTGACGTGATGAGCAATAGTCGGGCTTCGAACCTTCGAACCTCGAACTTCGCGCATCGATTAAGAGGGAGGTAGCAACCGATGATTCCATTGAAAGTAGGGGATATTGTTCGTCTGCGTAAACCGCACCCTTGTGGAAGCCTAGATTGGAAAGTAATGCGGACGGGGATGGATTTTCGGATCCAATGTTTAGGCTGTCAACATCAAGCTTGGATTCCTAGAGTCAAACTCGAACGCAATTTAAAGGAGATTTTACATCGGGTAGATGAAAATAATCTGGATTAATGGGAGAAAATCACTTATAATCGGTGAGGTAGCTTGTCTATATAAAATAGTGCTTAATATCTAATGATAAGAGCCTTAAAACTTGGAGAATATACAAAAAAAGTGTGAAAGGATAAGGTTAGGTTTGTCCAGGTTTTCTTAACTAGGTAACACCATGACATTACATGCAGGAATCGTTGGTTTGCCAAATGTCGGTAAATCAACGCTGTTTAATGCAATCACTCAAGCGGGTGCAGAAGCGGCAAATTACCCATTTTGCACGATTGATCCAAATGTTGGGATGGTTGAAGTGCCTGATTCCCGTTTGCAAAAACTTGCCGATATGGTAAATCCTAAAAAGATTGTTCCGGCAACCGTTGAGTTTGTTGACATTGCTGGTCTTGTCAAGGGAGCGAGCAAAGGCGAGGGGCTAGGTAACAAGTTCTTATCCCATATCCGAGAAGTGGATGCCATTGTGCATGTCGTCCGATGTTTTGAAGATGAGAACGTAATCCATGTTGAGGGTAATGTTAACCCTAAGCGAGATATCGAGACAATAGACTTAGAGCTGGTCTTGGCAGACATGGAGAGTGTGGAGAAACGGGCAGAACGTACTTCGAAACTCTTGAAGACGGGTGATAAAAAGGCCCATCTTGAAGTGGCCCTTTTGGAGCGCTTAAAGGTGGTCTTTAATCAAGGAAAAGGGGCTCGTTCGTTGACCTTTTCGGATGAGGAACAAGAGATTCTAAAGGGGTTTTCGCTTTTAACCTTGAAACCAGTGCTTTATGTTGCCAATGTCAGTGAAAATGGTCTTTCCACAGCCTCTGACAATCCTTACGTTCAACAGGTTAAAGAGATAGCGTCTGAAGAGGGTGCCGAAGTCGTCGTAGTTTGTGCGCAGATTGAGGCTGAGATTGCCGAACTTGAGCCAGATGAAAAAGAAGGATTTTTACAGGATTTAGGACTCGAGGAGTCAGGACTAGATCGTTTGATTCGGGTTGCCTTCCATTTATTGGGCCTTATGACGTTCTTTACTGCGGGTCCGATAGAGGTAAAAGCATGGACAATTTATCAAGGGACTAAGGCGCCTCGAGCAGCCGGGACCATCCATACAGATTTTGAACATGGATTTATTCGAGCTGAAGTGGTTTCGTATAAGGACTTCGTAGAATTCAACGGTATGAGCGGTGCTAAGGATAAAGGATTAGTTCGCTTGGAAGGTAAAGAGTATATTATGAATGATGGTGATATTGTCCACTTTCGTTTTAATGTTTAAAGCTTGCATTTTAAGGAACACAATGGTATAATTTTAGCTTGTTAGTATAAATATCCCTGCTCCGTTGATCGGGGCCGCTTAGTCCGAGGGGAGGTGCAAATATGAAAGCGTATGAAATACTGTATATCATCCGACCAGATCTGGATGAAGAGACAACTACTGCACTGGTAGAACGTTTAGGTGGGCTCGTAGCCAGCAATGGCGGAGAAAACTTAAAGGTAGAAAAGTGGGGCAAGCGTCGATTGGCCTATGAAATTGAAGATTACAAAGAAGGCCAGTATATCCTGATGAACTTTGATGGCGAAGGTCGTACATCCCAAGAAATTGAACGGGTTATGAAGATTTCTGATGATGTAATCCGTTTCCTAACCGTTAGAAAAGATGACTAGAAGGACGGAGGGGCGCATATGTTGAATCGTGTCGTTTTGATAGGCCGTTTAACGAAGGACCCCGAATTGCGCTACACGCCAAATGGTGTAGCGGTCGCTAATTTTACGTTAGCGATCGACCGCAATTATAAAAATGCCCAAGGAGAAAGAGATACCGACTTTATAAATTGCGTAGTTTATCGGCAGCTTGCCGAACTCTGTGCCAATTTTTTGTCGAAGGGGAAACTCGCGGCTGCAGATGGTCGAATTCAAGTACGTTCGTATACTGGACAAGACGGTCAAAAACGCTGGGTTACAGAGGTTATTGCTGAAGATGTTCGCTTCTTAAGTCCGAAAGACGGTGGAGGCGTAAACACAGAATCAAAATCTCCAGGCGGAAACAGCTCGTTTGGACATGAAGTAAATTTGGATGATGACATCCCATTCTAATAGGGGAAGGGGAGAATTAGTATGAAACGTGAACGCGGACGTCGCCCTCGTAAGCGGGTATGTAGTTTTTGTGTCGATAAAGTTGTGTCTATGGATTACAAAGAGACACATAAAGTGCGAAAGTATGTTACAGATCGTGGCAAGATATTACCACGTCGAATTTCTGGAAACTGCGCAATGCATCAGCGCCAAGTGACCTTGGCCATCAAACGTGCTCGTAGCATAGCCTTGTTACCATATAGCGTAGAGTAAGAAAAAGGGAGCAAAGCTCCCTTTTTCTATTTTCCGATCCGCGGACCACTTATGGATGAAAATGAGCTATTTTTCGAAGTAGAACGTATAAATTTTGGGCAAGGTCGTCCATGGTTAAATTTTCATAGGACGAAGGTGCAGGAGAATGGTATGGTAATCACGAACAGTAGTCTGATAGTGTAGCCAATTTTTTAAGATCATGAGTGGAGATAAATAATAGAGTTTAGGAGGGGTCATTCCTGGAAAATATTGAAGTTGATGTCGTTAAGGGTCTAAGGGCCATTGATGAACTTAAGGTAAATTTAATTCAGGCTCAGTGGCTTATCCAACATGGGACTCTGAGTGGCTCAGAGGATGAGATGATTCAGGGTCTGGCGGATCTAGTAGGAATGAGTTATTTGCTAGCAAGGCGATTGGGGTTTGACTTTTCACGACTCGATCGCATGCTTCTCCAACGCTTAGAGGGTCTAAAAAACACCGATGAAATGAACCTTGAAAAGCAGTGGGGAGANNAGTGATGAATTGGCTCAGGATTATTTGGCAGGGGCGATTCTATTGACATTTCCTTGGGTGGGGATTGTTTTGGGAACCTGGGGATTTCTTTGGGAAGCACTGATGTTACTCGCAGTATTTTTAGTTGGACTACGTAGAGGGTTGCCCAGAGCGGTAGGGTTTCTCTTGATTGGCTATCTTGCAGCAGTAATTGTTTTTGGAGTATCAGCACTTAATCAATTGGGATTTGTACCTTTGGCAGGGTTGCTGGGTGTTCTTGGTTGGCAGAAGCGTTGGCCAGTACGCGTAACTTTTTTTTGGGGTGCTGCCTTAGCGGCAATTATAGGAGCTTTACCTTCTCTCTCCTATGTAATGCAAGGATTTGATGCTAAGACTGTTGGTGATCTGATTAATTCGACAGTTCAGCAATATCAAGATTCCGGATTACTGGTATTGATGCAACAACAAGGGATTACAGAGGAGCAGATTCGAGATGTATTGCAACAAGTAATTCAATTTTATATGTTAGTCAGCCCAGGTATCTCTGCAATAATTGCTATAGTTGAGTTTGGATTTGTATACTACATTATGAGACGATGGCTTAAGGACGAGGGAGGATGGATCCCGTTTACGCACTGGCGTCTGCCTTGGTATGCAGTCTGGGGTGCGGTATTAGGTATTGCTTGCTATCTTTTAGGGGATTACTTTGCTTGGCCGGTTTTTCGAGGGCTGGGGATTAATCTCATGGTTGTTTACGGCGCTTTAACGTTGGTTCTAGGCACAGCTGTCTATCTGCATATCTTAAAATCACCCAAAATCCCAAGATTCCTTAAATGGTTAATCATTATTTCTAGCTTTATTTATTTCTTTTTTACGATTGTCAGCATTATCATGTTTGGGCTTTTTGATCTCGTGATCAATTTCCGACGCCTACCGGAAGAACTATAAGGAGGAATTTTCATGAAAGTTATTCTTCAAACAGATGTAAAGGGAACAGGTAAAAAGGGACAGATTTTAGAAGTCGCTGATGGATTTGCTCGAAATTTTCTTTTTCCTAAGAAATTAGCGATTGAAGCGACTACCGGAAATATTCAGGACGTTTCACATAAGAAAGCAGTGGAACAACGTCGCAAGGAGAAAGAGAAAGAAGATGCTATCAAATTGGGCGATAAACTTAATGCCTTGCTGATCGAAGTGAAGACGAAAACTGGAGAAGGAGGGCGCTTGTTTGGCTCAGTAACCAGTAAGGAAATTGCCGAAGCCTTAAAAAAGCAACACAATGTCGAAGTGGATAAACGTAAGTTGGAGATAAAGGAACCGATTAAGACATTGGGAAATTTTGAGGTTTATGTAAAAGTGCATCCAGAGGTAGTAGCTAAGCTTCAGGTACATGTTTCTGGATTATAAGTGAGTTCAGCTTCAGATAGATCTCTGCAGTTTCGCATCTTAAGGCGGCGTATTTTAAACAACGTACTACGAACCACGAAAGGGGACCCCTGATGAAAGGGATTTTAGCAAAATGGTTAAATCACAAGGACCTTAGTGAGCGGTTACAAGACGAAGAAGAGTGGAGTCGAGAAGTTGAGGCACTCTATGTATTGCTTTCAAATTATTATGGAACTGACAAACTAGTACTTAAGGCTAGTCGATTGGAAGCACTCAAGCTCATGCGCTCGGATGAACTAATTGAACGTGTTGTTGGTTTGCGCAAAATCCTTTCAGATGATCCCACAGACCAAACCCTTCCCAATAAGTCAGAAATTCCGCAGATCTTAGATGAAATCGAGGAACAGATAGCGGACCTTATTGCTCGGCGTTCTGTAGAAGAACGGTTGGAACGTGTGGTTACAGAAAAGATGCAGGAACGGCATGAGGATTATGTCAAAGAAATAAAAAGGCATGTACTTCAGGAGTCATCTACTCCAGAAAATGCTCAAACCCTCAAGAAGTTAGCTGTGCTCGAAAAAATGAAAACAGTTTCCTTAAAATCATCAGCATCGGATGTCTTACGACCCAGGACTATGGAGGAAATTGTAGGACAGGAAAGCGCTCTACAAGCTCTTCTTGCAAAGATAGCAACACCCTATCCACAACACATGCTGATTTATGGTCCACCCGGAGTCGGTAAAACTTCTGCTGCTCGAGTTGCTTTAGAAGTAGTCAAGAGCCATCCACATTCTCCCTTTCTCAAAGAAGCCCCGTTTATTGAAGTGGATGGTACAACGCTTCGGTGGGATCCTCGTGATGTGACCAATCCTCTTTTGGGATCAGTTCATGATCCCATATACCAAGGTGCTAAGCACGATTTAGCAGAGACCGGCATACCGGAACCAAAAATGGGGTTGGTGAGTGATGCTCACGGCGGCATTCTTTTCATAGATGAAATTGGAGAAATGGATCCCTTACTCTTAAATAAGCTGCTCAAAGTGCTTGAGGATAAGCAAGTGACCTTCGACTCGTCGTATTATGATCCTGGGGACCCTCAGGTTCCACTGTGGATTAAAAAACTTTTTGATGAAGGAGCACCTGCTGATTTTGTGCTCATTGGAGCTACGACAAGGGATCCGGCTGATCTTAGTCCGGCCCTTCGTTCTCGCTGCTCTGAAGTTTTTTTTGTCCCTCTTGAGCCAAGAAATGTTCAGCACATTATCCGTCAATCTGCCCAAAAGCTTGGAGTGACGTTAGAAGACAACGTCCCTGAGATAATTAGTGAATATGTGATCGAAGGACGGAAAGCAAATAGTATTTTGACAGATGCCTACGGCTTGGCAAGGTATCGAAACCCGGATCAAGCGGTCGTGAAAGTAACTTGTGCTGATGTATATGAAGTCCTGCGTTCGGCGCGACTAACTCCCTTTATTGTCCGCAAGGTCCAAGCAAGCTTTGAAGTGGGAAGGATTTTGGGACTGGGTGTATCGGGATTTTTAGGTTCAGTATTGGAGATCGAGGCGATAACCTTTGCAGGGCGAGATGGTAAAGGTGCAATTCGATTTAATGAAACAGCAGGAAGTATGGCTAGAGATGCAGTATTTAATGCTGCTGCGGTCATACGTGAACTAACTGGAGAAGATTTAGGTAATTATGATGTGCACGTAAATATTGTAGGCGGAGCAAAAATCGACGGGCCCTCCGCGGGGCTTGCAACTACGCTGGCTATCTATAGTGCTCTGAAAAAGAAACCACTTCGCCAGGATGTTGCCATAACCGGGGAGATTTCCATTCAAGGCAAGGTGAAACCAGTCGGTGGTATTTACGAAAAGATTTTTGGCGCAAAACAGGTTGAAGTTCGCAAAGTTTTGATCCCCTTGGAAAACATGGTAGATGTACCAAGAAGTTTACAGGGTATTGAAGTGGTAGGTGTCAGTACAATCGAAGAGGCTATGAACCATGTTTTTTAATACTAGTCAACCTCAGCAAAGTTTTCAGCCAATTGTGAGAAGACTCGATGTTTAACTTTAGTTGAACGAGTTCACCACAGCTAGAGAGAGGTAAGTGCCAGAAGGAGAGAAGATATGGAACTACTGAGAGTTCCACCACAGAATTTAGAGGCTGAACAGGCTGTCCTAGGGGCGATGATGCTCGAACCGGAGACCGGAAGTTCTGTTTTTGAGATTCTTCAACCGGAAGACTTTTATAGGGATAATCATCGTTTGATTTTTTCTGCGATTCAGGAACTCTTTGAAAAGGGAGATCCTATTGACCTTGTCAGTGTTGCCGAGATCTTGCGCCAGCAGGGCCGTCTGGAACAAGTTGGCGGAATTGCGACAATCTCTGAGATTGCTCGTTCTGTTCCTTCGGCAGCTAATGTCGATTATTATGCCAAATTGGTCACGGAAAAGGCGCTTCTGCGTCAGCTAATACGAGCGTCCAATAGTATCGTAGAACGGGGATATGAGCCTGGAGAAGAAGCGCGTAATCTTCTGGAAGAAGCAGAAAAACTGATTCTTGATCTTTCTAGAAGGCGTGTAAAAGATGGATTTAGTCTTATTCGCGATGTTCTGCTAGAGACGTTTGAGAAAATTGAGTATCTCTATGCTCATAAAGGAAATCTTACGGGTGTTCCGACCTTTTTCACGGAATTGGACCGCATGACTTCGGGTTGGCAACCCTCTGATTTAGTGATTATTGCTGCCCGGCCATCCATGGGAAAAACGGCACTAGTTTTAAATATGGCACAAAATGCTTCAGTAAGGGCGAAAGTGCCGGTTGCCGTTTTTAGCTTGGAAATGTCCAAGGAACAATTAGTGCAGCGGATGCTGTGTGGGGAAGCAATGGTAGACCAACAGCGTGTCAGGACTGGTGATTTGCTCGACTCAGATTGGCCGAAATTGACGCGCGCTGTAGGGCCTCTCTCTGATGCCCCAATTTTTATCGATGATACCGTAGGAATTTCCTTAGCAGAGCTGCGTTCGAAGGTGCGTAGATTGAAAACGGAGCACAATTTGGGGATGATTGTTATTGACTACCTTCAGTTGTTGTCGGTTGGAAAGAAGACAGAAAGCCGACAGCAGGAGGTGGCACAAATCTCGAGAACTCTTAAAGGGCTTGCCCGTGAACTTAAAGTCCCGGTCATCGCCTTGTCACAGCTTAATCGTGGAGTTGAGCAACGTCAGGATAAACGGCCTATTATGTCGGACTTATTGGAGTCGGGGGCCATTGAAGCGGATGCGGATGTGATTTCATTTATTTATCGGGATGAGTATTATCATTCGGAATCTGAGAAAAAAGGGATTGCAGAGTTAATTATCGCCAAACATCGTAATGGTCCTGTAGGAACCGTAGAATTAGGCTTCCTTAAGGAGTTTACCAAATTTGTAAATCTTGATCGACAACATCAAATGGCTTAAATAGATCCCCCAGGCCTCTTGGCTGGGGGATTTATTTATACTTATCAGACCCCCATTCCTCTAAAGGGGCATCACTGTACAAAAGTCATAAACCCTCTGAAATTGTCGAATGTTTTTTATGTATTCATGTATAATGTTCGGATATTGATTGACAAGGGGAAGGAGGATTGTTAAGATAAAAGTGTTTGCGACTAGAGACTCTTTGCTAGTTGAGAACGAAGATGGCTCTAGGAGGAGATAAAGTTGAAACATGAAGTCGATGTCTTAATTATTGGAGCTGGTCCAGCCGGTATTTTTACGGCTTTAGAGCTATCAAAGCATAATCAAGAGTTGAAAATTCTTATTGTGGATAACGGAAGAACCATCGAAAAGCGAAAGTGCCCTGCCCGTGCAACGGGCGTCTGTGTTGGATGTAATCCATGCGCTATTACCAGAGGATGGTCAGGTGCAGGGGCATTTAGTGATGGGAAACTGTCTTTGAGTCCCGCGGTGGGCGGTCGATTGACCGAATATATGAAAGAGGCTCAGGCACAGGAATTAATTGACTACACAGATTCTATTTACCGCCAATTCAAAGCGCAAGAAACCGTCTATGGCTTAAATAACCACCGGGTGGAAGAGATTCAATATGAGGCTTCTCGTCATAATATTCAGTTGATTCATTGTCCGATACGTCATTTGGGAACTGAGTTGGCTTATGATGTGTTGAAGGGTATGTACGAACATCTTATGACCAATACGAAGACGATTTTTTGGGAACTGGCGGAGGTTAAGAATATCTTGGCCGGTCCTGAAGGGGTCATAGGGGCGACCATTCAACGACGGGACGAACCAGAAATTGATGAAGTGTCGGCGCGTTATGTAGTTGCTGCCCCAGGTAGAGGAGGCGCGAATTGGCTTGCTGAACAGACCGTTCGTTTAGGTGTAGCGACGGAAAACAATGAGGTGGATATTGGAGTGCGAGTTGAAGTTCCAAACTCGATAATGGATCATTTAACACGGGAACTTTACGAACCGAAACTAGTCTATTATTCGGATACTTATGACTTAAAGACGCGAAGCTTCTGCGTCAACCCGGGTGGTGTGGTTTCTGAGGAACACTATGACGGGGGAATAGCAGTGGTCAATGGGCATAGTTATGCCGATCCTGAGAAGAAAACAAAGAACACTAACTTTGCTTTATTGGTCTCAACACGTTTTACTGAGCCTTTTAACCAACCGATCGAATATGGTCGTTATGTTGCCCGGCTAGCGAACATGTTATCAGGTGGTGGAGTCATGGTTCAGCGTTTGGGGGATCTCTTACAAGGACGACGGACCACTGAAAGCCGTCTGCGCCAGTCGACCACGATTCCAACCCTGCTTTCAGCTGTTCCTGGAGACCTCAGTTATGCGCTTCCAGAGCGGTACCTAACTTCTTTAATAGAGACCCTCAAAGCATTTGATAAAATTGCGCCTGGTATGTACGCCAAAAACACGTTGTTATACGGGGTTGAGGTTAAGTTCTACTCTTCCAAGGTAAAAGTAAAAACAAACTTTGAAACAGAAATTCCTCGCTTATATACGATTGGGGATGGAGCAGGAATAACCCGAGGTTTGATGCAAGCTTCAGCAACCGGTGTTGTTGTGGGTCGGGATATCGTAGCTAAGTCATAAAGATTTTGCTTGACGTTCTCTCTTTGGATTGATGCTTTTGGTAGGTTAAAAATAGTACTTGTGATATTGAAGTCTACGAAATGACAGGGGGCGAAGTTTTTTGCTCGAAAGATATACTCACCCTGAAATGGGCAAGCTATGGCAAGATGGATATGAATATGAACGTTGGTTAGACGTTGAATTGGCCGTCGCTGAGGTTATGGCGAAACGAGGGGAAATACCTCAGCAAGCCATGGAGGAAATCCGAAAGTCGGCTAAAGTGAACCCTAAGCGGGTCTTAGAAATTGAGGCTGTGGTTCGGCACGATCTGATTGCCTTTTTACAGGCTGTTGTTGAAGAGATTGGGGAGGCTGGTAAATACCTTCATCTTGGATTGACGTCTTCAGATGTGAAGGATACCGGGTTAAGCCTTGTGTTAAGAGATTCAGGTCGGTTACTGAAGAGTGACTTGATAGCGTTGCGAGAGTCGTTAGCTAAGCGAGCGTTTGAAAGTAAATACACCGTGATGGTCGGCCGAACTCACGGCATTCATGCTGAGCCGCTAACCTTCGGATTGAAGCTCGCTTTGTGGATTGCAGAAATCGATCGTCAAGAAGAACGGCTTGATCAGGCGATTGTTTCTGTGAGTGCTGGAAAGATTTCTGGAGCAGTGGGAACATATGCCAACGTATCGCCTGATGTAGAGGAGGAAGTCTGTCTTCTCTTGGGGTTAGAGACGGCTTTAGTTAGTAATCAAATATTGCAACGGGATCGACACGCGCACTTTGTGTCTACGTTAGCCTTAATCGGAGGGACACTCGAAAAGATAGCAACAGAGATTCGCAATTTACAACGTACGGATATCCTGGAGGTTGAGGAATCCTTTGCAGAGGGGCAAAAAGGGTCCTCGGCGATGCCACACAAGCGCAATCCGATTGTGTGTGAACAGGTAGCGGGAATGTCACGGCTTCTACGTGGCAATGCATTAGCAGCCATGGAGAATATAGCGCTTTGGCATGAACGAGATATGACCCATTCCTCTGTGGAACGGATAATTCTTCCGGATAGTTGCCTTCTCTTGGATCATATGCTCCGTCAGATGACTAAGGTAATAACAGGTCTAAAGATTCGTGAGGATCAAATGAAACGTAATCTTCAGAAAACCTTTGGACTGACCTCTTCTCAACGTGTTCTCTTGGCCTTGGTCGAACACGGATGTATGAGAGAAGAGGCCTACGCCTGGGTTCAAGAGGATGCCTTTCAGGCTTGGGATCATGGTCAAGACTTTATTGAAGTTGTGACAGAGGATACACGAATTCTAAACTATTTAACCAAAGAAAAAATTCAGGGTTTGTTTGACTTAAAGTATCACCTGCGACACGTTGATGATATCTTTAAGCGACTAGGACTACAGGATTAAGGGACGCTGGCCAAGAATGGCCAAGTGTCCCTGTAGCCAAGACTCGAACAGGGATGTTCGAGATTAGAACACCGCCATGGATGGCAAGGTGTAGTGATAGCTAGATGCCGATGGCAAGGTGTCGTGATGGCGAGAAGGGACTCTTGAGAAAGTAAGGAGGAAAAATATATGGCAGCGGTTGTGTTAATTGGTTCTCAATGGGGAGATGAAGGTAAAGGTAAAATAACAGATTTTCTAGCCGAAAAAGCCAATGTCGTTGTAAGGTACCAAGGGGGAAATAATGCTGGACACACGGTTGTGGCGAACGGAGAAGAGTTCAAACTTCACCTAATTCCTTCGGGAATCCTTTACGAGGATAAAACTTGTGTCATTGGCAATGGTGTGGTGATTGATCCGCAGGTTTTGTTAGAAGAACTCAGTTATCTTGCCATACGAGGCATTAAGATCGGTAAGCTCCTTATTAGTAGCAACGCCCATATTATCATGCCCTATCACAGGGTACTTGATGGTTTGGAAGAAGAAGTACGCGCTGAGCACAAAATTGGCACAACGAAGCGTGGAATCGGTCCGGCCTATATGGATAAAGCTTCACGGATCGGAATCCGTGTGATTGATCTGATGGATAAAGAAGAGTTTGCTGACAAACTCAAACGAAATTTAACCGAAAAAAATAATTTGTTTGTCAAAGTCTATGGTAAGGAAGCGCTGAAGTTTGAGGATATTTATGAAACTTACCTTGGCTATGCAGAACAACTTCGTTCGATGGTCACGGACAGTTCTCTGGTAATCGACCAAAGCATTCAAGCGGGGGAGAAGGTGCTCTTTGAGGGTGCACAAGGCACCTTACTAGATATTGACCATGGGACTTACCCCTATGTGACATCTTCCCATCCAATAGCTGGAGGGGCTTGTATTGGTGCAGGTATTGGCCCAACTCGTATTAATCGCGTAATCGGGGTAATCAAGGCCTATACAACTCGCGTCGGAGAAGGTCCTTTCCCAACAGAACTTTTGGACGAGGTCGGAGAAGAAATTCAGAAGAATGGACATGAGTTTGGAACCACGACTGGACGAGCGCGTCGTTGTGG
>DOPS01000237.1:5282-8375 GCA_003512645.1 Desulfosporosinus sp. | reverse complement strand
AAATGCCTGGTTGGCAAGAAGATGTGACTCATGTACGTCAGTTTGGAGACCTTCCTGAAGCAGCCCGAAATTATATTCTTCGAATTGAAGAGCTTTCAGGTATTCCGGCTACGTTGGTTGCCATAGGTCCAGGACGCGAACAAACCATTGTGCGCGGAGAAATCTTTTAATACAACAAATCTTTAAAAGTATTGACACTTGTGATGGATTAGTGTAATATCTAAATTCGTGGTACAAAACATCTTTCGGGCCATTAGCTCAGTCGGCTAGAGCACCTGACTTTTAATCAGGGTGTCCCGCGTTCGAGTCGCGGATGGCCCACCATTTTCAAAAAAGTGTTTGTAGGCGTAGTACTTGTCAAACATAAGATATAAACGGCAGAAGACAGTGATTTGGCACTATTGTTAAGTTGCTGTTTTTTGCTGTTTATTTCTTTGGTATTGTAAACATATTTTAGGGGAATAATAAATAATTTGTTGTAATAGAAAAGAAAATGTATTTAAAATTAATTCTACGTATGTTATAGTCAATATGATTCAAAAAATAAAGTCTTTTTTGCAAGCTAATAATAATTGACAAAGGCAAACTCGGTGAAAACCGAGGACGCAAAGCTTCGGGTCTTCCACGTTAGGGTGATGATAGCCGAGCCACCAATTTAGAACATTTCGCTTTCTATTTTGGGGAGCGATTTTGTTTTTTAACCGATCAGGTAGTTAATTTCCGGGAGGTCAAAGGGGCAATTGGAAAACCTATATATGTATTGGGGCCATAAATCAGAGTATGAGAAAGGGAGATAAAGGATGACTAAAATCAAATATCGTATTATTTTATTACTAGTAACGACGAGCTTTAATTATGGGTTCTATTCTGGGTGGTTATAACATCTATAATGTGATAGTTGCAGAAAAAGCAAACATTACACAATATCGCGATACGTTATATGAACAGTTTGACCGGACCGTTAAACTGGAGGTCCAAACTGCTTATAGTTTAGTTCAAGATATCTATGATAGGCAGAAAAAAGGGGAATACACTCCAGAAGAGGCAAAGAAGACGGCAGCGGATCTTGTAAGAAATTTACGTTACGACCAAGAAAACTATTTTTGGATAGATACGACCGATGGAACAAACGTAGTTCTGCTAGGGCGAGAAGCTTCTGAAGGGAAATCACGTTATGAGGCCAAGGATAGTGAGGGTATACTTTTTGTTCAGGCGTTTATTGCGAACGGTAAACAAGCAGGCGGAGGCTATACGGATTATAGATTTGCAAAGCCAAATCAAACGGAAGCATTACCTAAAAGAAGTTATACCTTATTATTTGAGCCCTATAATTGGGTGATTGGAACGGGAAACTGGGTTGATGATATTGATACACTGGTTTTAGCAAAGCAAATGGAGCATGAAAATAAGACTAAACAAAGCATTATTTATACGATTGTCTCTATTTTACTGGCCCTGGGAGTTTCTCTTGTGAGCAGGAACAATACTAAGTAATAAAATCTCGAAACAAATTGCCCAAATGGCAACAAATGCTGATGAAATTGCCAAAGGTAATTTGAGAATAGGACAATTCGAAAATAATTCTAAAGATGAAATAGGGAATCTTGGTAGGGCTTTCCGGACCATGACCGACAATTTAATTAACCTTGTTCAACAAGTGTCATCGTCCTCAGCGCAAGTTGCAGCATCATCTCAACAATTGAGCGCAGGGGCAGAACAATCCGCCCAAGCGTCACAACAAGTAGCGATAGCTATCATGGAAGTTTCCGTTGGTGCAGAAAAACAACTAAATGCTGTTAATGATACATCGGCAATTGTTGAGCAGATGTCAGCGGGGATTCAGCAGATGCTGGAAAACGCCAAAATTGTAGTTAGGTCCTCGGAAAAAACGGCCCTTTCGGCGGCAGAGGGTAGTCAGGCAATCGATAAAACGATGCAACAAATGCTTAATATCGAAAGGACAGTGACAGGATCTGCTGATGTGGTCATGAATTTAGGAGAGCGTTCTAAAGAAATCGGGCAGATCGTAGATACCATATCAGGTATAGCATCCCAGACAAACCTTCTGGCCTTAAACGCTGCCATCGAAGCGGCGCGAGCCGGTGAGCAAGGGAGAGGTTTTGCTGTTGTTGCGGATGAGGTCCGAAAATTGGCCGAACAATCACAGGAAGCATCGAAACAGATAGCATTGCTGATTAATAGCATTCAACAAGACACTCAGAAAGCAGTGCTAGCGATGAACGAGGGAACACATCAAGTTAAGCTAGGGACAGAGGTCGCTGGAACGGCAGGACAAGCATTTAATGAAATATCGGGCTTAATTAACCAGGTTTCTTCACAGATTGAAGAAATTTCTGAGGAAATTCAGCAAATGGCTGTGGGGAGTGAAAGAATAGTTTCATCGATTGCGGATATTTATGAGACAAGTCGAGAAATCACGACCCAAACTCAGACTGTGTCTGCCGCGACAGAGGAACAATCGGCATCTGTTGAGGAAATAGCCTCTTCGAGTAACGTTTTAGCAACGATGGCCAATGAATTGCAAGAAACAGTAAAGAAATTTAATTTCTAACAAATCTATCAGGGATAGGCGTTGATCTTAATGTTCCTATCCCCTAACGCCAATGTCCATTAAGACCTTTGATCATCTGGATTTCTCATTTAAAGGATAGAGGCCTCCTTCGTTGCATGTATTGCTTTCGGGTGAGGCGACTTCGGTGAAAATTAATATCCTGCAGCAATAATAAATAAAACTAGGTTTACAAAGATAGATTAAAAGGTATTGACATGTCTAGAAAGATAGTGTAGAATTCATATTTGTGAGTGTCATTTATCTGATGACTGACCACTGAAGCGGCCCGTTGGTCAAGCGGTCTAAGACACCGCCCTTTCACGGCGGTTACACGGGTTCGAATCCCGTACGGGTCACCATACTCGATATACGAAGTTCGAAGCACGAGGTTCGACAAGTATTTCAACCAGCACTCATTAATTAAAGTTGCTAATCTTAGTTCGTATATGGAAGTCGTGGATGGTTATACACCCGATAGAATATCGAATTTCGAAAATCTAACATCGATTATGCCTCGGTAG
>DOPS01000237.1:0-5239 GCA_003512645.1 Desulfosporosinus sp. | reverse complement strand
AATATATAATCGGTTCTGTTGATTTCCTTCAGGGAAAAATCAGGACTTTTTTTGTTGTAGCCGAATGGCTTAAACTGTAGAATGTAAATCTATTTAAGAGAAATAATAAGAGCGTGAGATTATTGATCATTTATTGATTCTGCCTAGAGCAGTAATAAACACGACAAGGATTAGGTGAGTACTATGCCACTACCAGAGAATAACTTATTGTTTGGTTTTGAGCCAAGGTTAACCGTTGAACAACGTGAGTACGTCAATGCTATTTTTGATAATCAGTTAGTAATGGTAAATGCCAAAGCAGGTACAGGAAAAACTACTCTCGCAGTCGCTTGCGCAAAAATCATTAAGAAACCTTTAACTTATATTTTTAATCCAGTTCAAGAATCTTCTATGGGGTTCAGACCTGGTACCCAATCCGAAAAAGAAAGCATTTACTATCAACCGCTTGTGGATGCTCTCTTAGAAATTAATGAAAATCCGACTCAATGCATTTATAATGAAGAATCATTGGCTAATGAAGCAATGCGCAGAAAAGTAAGTATTAAACGAGCAATGGATGGGGTTTGGTGTTACCCTAAAAGTCCCGTCTTCCTTAGAGGGACAAATCTTAAAGACATGACGATTATTATTGATGAGTGTCAGAACTTTTCTATTCAAGAGTTAAGGAAAATTTTAACTCGTGTTCATGATTCCTGTAAAATTATATGCATTGGACATTCGGGGCAAATTGACATCCCTGTATCAAAAAGTGGATTCGTTCCGTATATGGAACACTTTAAAGATCAGCCTTATTGCAAGATTGTTACTTTAACGAAGAACTTCCGTGGGGAGTTAGCTAACTGGGCGGATGCCTATCGAGCTCCATAAATCTAGATTGACATATTAGATCTTTACGCTTATAATTTTCTTTGTTGGGATAAGGGTAGCCGATGGTCTTATAGAGGCTTAATTGGACAAAACCCTTGGTAATATCATGCGGACGTGGCTCAGCGGTAGAGCATTGGCTTCCCAAGCCGAGGATCGCGAGTTCGAATCTCGTCGTCCGCTCCATAAAAAAATATTAGACATCGCAAGGGATTGCGGTGTTTTTTGTTTGATAGTGGAGATACCGTCCCATATCTTATAGAGGAGCCTTTTTTGACTTGAGATTAATTCTCTCACTCCGACCAGATGTAACTAGAAATATTGGAAAATGTAGCCCGTGTTTTGAAAAAATATATAGTTAGGATTGATTGACACTACTAGCAGTTTGTAAAAATATACGAAATGGAGCGTATTTGTAATGAATGTAGCCTTTTTCCTTATACCCAAGAAGGACATCGTCTTTCTAAAAGACAATGCGACAATGCGTCAAGCACTAGAGAGGATGGAGTACCACAGTTATTCTGCAGTCCCGCTCATTGATCGTGAGGGGAAATATGTGGGAACGATTACTGAAGGAGATTTGCTGTGGAAGCTTAAAAATACACCGGGTCTCACCTTTGAAAATACGGAGGATATATTCCTTAGCGAAGTGGAACAACATGTTCAGAATTTGCCGGTAACAATTGATGCTGAAATAGAGGATTTGATATCAAGAGCGGTGGTACAAAATTTTGTGCCTGTCGTGGACGATCAACAGATCTTTATAGGAATTGTACGCCGACGGGAAATGATTGAATACTGCTCGAAACTCTTGATCCAGCGAAGAGCAGAGGTCACAACCTAAGACTGGGACTATTACCTTTTATGTGAGTTCAAACCCAGTGAAAACGACGTAGGTATCACTAACAAAGGACAACCTCATTCATAGAATAGAGATTGTCCTTTGTTTTATCATAAAGTACAGATTTTAAGTCAGCATAAGTGATGAAGACGGTCGCCTTCGCCGAGGTTGGAACCAGCCAAGATTACTTTAACTGGAATTATGGGAAAATCAAGGGCTTTTCATGATGAAATATATTAATAAAAAATAGCTTGATTTCTTTAGAATATTATACTAATATATTCCAAGTAAGGGTGCGCTAGAGGAGTTTGTAAGGAGCCATCGTTAACACTATATTCAGAAAAAAGAGGTGCCAATTTGAACGTTTATAGGGACTTCCTGATGCTTTTAATCGAAGATGCTCGAACGAATCTTAATGATAATGCAAGACATAGAGACTTAACAGATCCGAGTATTGTTGAGTTGAGCCAAAGATTAGACGGCTTATTGAATGAGTATTATTTAATTACTCATTCGATGCGCATAGCCTCTTAAACTATATTGTAAATAGATGACTGACAAACTCCGGGAATAAGGTTGATAGAAGCAGCAGTAAGGATAGAAGCACTAAAATTAACGTGAACGTCCAGGAAATAAGATTGAAAAATTTTGAATTGACATAATCCCCCATAATACTTTTCTTACTGGCTATTAGGACCATGAAGATAAGAATGGGGGGTAAAAGGATTCCGTTAACGACTTGAGTTGTCAACATGACGTGATATAAAGACAAATCAGGCCACAAGACGATCGCTGATCCCAAGACGATGAGGACTGTATACAGACCGAAGAATACGGGGGCTTCCTTAAAGGATTTACTGATTCCGTGTTCAAAACCAAAGGCCTCGCAGACCGCATACGCGGTACTTAAGGGCAGGACAAACGCAGCCAACATAGAGGCGCCGAGTAAACCAAAGCCGAAGAGCAAACTCGCATATTCTCCAGCCAATGGTTTTAACGCGAGAGCAACATCTTTAGCAGTCTCAATCGGGATATTATTGGCGAAGAGGGTTGCTGCAGTGGAAACAATAATAAAGAAGGCGATAAATCCCGTAAAAAAGGTTCCGATTAGTACATCCCAGCGTGTGTAACGATAGTCCTTGGCCGTGATACCTTTATCGACCACGGAAGACTGGACATAAAACTGTCCCCAGGGGGTAATCGTAGTTCCGATCACTCCGACGATCATCAGCAAAAAAGCTGGGCTACCCGAGAATGTGGGAGTAACGGATTCCATGAAGACTTGAGGCCAGGGTGGCTTGACTATAATCCCAGAGATTACATAACTGAAAAAAGTTAAACATAGAAAGAGAAGGATTTTCTCCATTCTGGCATAATCTGTCTTAACGACCAGCCACCAAATAATGAAGGCCATGACCGGTACGGAGAGATATTTACTCACACCAAAAATTTCAAAGCTTGTAGCGATCCCCGAAAACTCAGAAGCGGTCGTGCCTAGGTTAGCAATCATGAGAACGCTCATCGCAAAAAATGCCCATTTCACTCCGTAGTTTTCTCGAATTAAGTCAGAGAGTCCGCGACCAGTCACGGCTCCTGTGCGCGCAGATATTTCTTGAGCTATGGCTAAAAGGACAGTGCTGATAAGCATAACGAAAATAAGCGAGTAGCCGTATTTAGCACCTGCTGCAGCGTAGGTGGCAATTCCACCAGCATCATTATCCGCAAAGGCTGTCACCATTCCTGGCCCCATGATGGCTAAAAACAGGGTAAAACGTGTTTTTAGGTTCATTCACTATGCCCTCCTTTAGCTTGGCGTCGGCGGGCAATCAAGGTGGAGTAAATTTCCACGCGAGGGCGATCCGGCATTAATAGTTCTAAGACATCGTCTACGGTGATGATGCCGAGGATTTGATCTTGAGAATTCACGACGGGCACCGCCAATAAACCATATTTATGGATGAGATCGGCAACCTTTTCGTGATCGTCATACGGCGAGATCCTCAAGATTTTAGTATGCATCAAGTCTTTTAAGGTAGTTTCTGGAGAAGCAATGATCAGCTCTCGTAGCGACAGAACTCCTTCCAGAGTTTCCTGTTCATCGACCACATAGAGATAATAAATAGTTTCTGCGTCAGGGGCTAAACGTCTTAATTCGTTAATCGCTTGTTCCGCAGTAAGCCAAAACGGTAAACCGATATATTCCGTGGTCATAAGCGAGCCAGCGGTGTCTTCCTCATATTGCATTAATTCTCGTACATCTTCGGCATCCTCGGACTCCATTAAGTTCAAGAGCTCTTCGGATTTCTGAGAGGACAGCTCACTTAAAATATCAGCAGCTTCATCAGGAGGCATCTCTTCTAGGATATCAGAAGCTCTCTCCTCATCCATCTGATTAATAACTTCAACTTGGGTATCCAGTTCCATCTCAGCAAGGGCATCGATGGCCTGTTGAGAATCAAGGGCATCGAGGAAATTAGCTCGCTGTTTATAGTCCATGTTTTCAACAATGTCTGCAATATCAGCAGGATGTAGTTGGCGCAGTTGTTCTTTTTCTCGAGTGAGTTGGAGAGCTGAGGTTCGATTTTCTAAAGGTTTGATATACTGGCAACCTACAAATTTATTCTCGACCCGGCTGAGTAAAAACTCAACCCCTAAGCGGCGAAAAAGCCCGCGTACACCGATATCCACCGCAACTAAAACAAGATATTGATGATCTTCATGAGAGACCCAAGACAATGAAATATCATTAACTCGCACTAACCTTGAGCCTTCTAAGTCAATAATTTGTTTATCTAATAGCCATTTGCCTATAAATGTTTCTTCTTCGTGCAGCGGGCAGGTCAGTTGGAGATCAAAATTGGTATCAAGACGCAGCCCATCATGATCCCAAGAAGTCACCAATCCAATAGGAATTAGGTCATGTAGCCCTTTGGTGTATCGAATACCTGTAACATGTGGAGAGACACTGTCCCAGCGAATTGCAATATCCAGCAATTTCCCAACACGATGTCCTTTGGCGTCACGAATTGGTTTATTAAGCAGTTGACTAAAATAAAATTCCCCTAAAACTCTCAGATCGGCCATTTACTTCCCTCCTTAGAGTGACGGAGTCTGGCGCCAGCAGATAAGGTGACTCCGCCCGTTATAGAATTTAGGTTTTTGCATAAATGATATGGGCCAGAATCCATAGAACCACCTCCTTTAACCACCCAAAGGTACATCATTAGGGGTAAAAATAAAAAGACCTCTATGACAAAATAGAAGGTCAATCAACAAATGTTTGGACCTCCCTACTCGTTGAGCTTTAGCACTGCATAGCGTAGAGTTTTCTCAGCCACCTTAAGTAAAACCTTATGTCGGCAATACCTGTTCTACCCAATTGGCGTCTCTCGACATTTCTGGGCAGTGGCCTATGTTTATGCAGGAGCCTCACCTAACGGAGATTAGATTTCTTGGACACTTCATTATATGTATAATCTAGCAAATTCGTCAACATTTTGCGTAAGAATTTCGCTACTTTCTGTATGTATTAGT
>DOPS01000198.1:0-19556 GCA_003512645.1 Desulfosporosinus sp. | reverse complement strand
AAAATCCTCAGGAAAATAATCTAACAAAGTGTAAGGTGTGTCTCCAGGCTCACGAAACGTCAAGTGGCGAGAATAGTTTTCAATCCCGTTGCAAAAGCCCATTTCTCTGAGCATTTCTAAATCATAGCGTGTTCGTTGTTCAAGTCGTTGCATCTCTAAGAGTTTATTCTCAGATTCCAAAACCTTCAATTGTTCGTCCAATTCTTTTTCAATATTCTCTGCTGCTTCCATGACCTTTTCCTGAGCAGTCACATAGTGTGAATTTGGGAAAATAGAGACATGATAGCGCTCCGCTAAAATCTCCCCAGTGAGCATATTAATCTCGTAGATGTGTTCAATTTCATCACCGAACATATCCACTCGAATCACTTGTTCAGTCGAGGCAGCAGGATAAATCTCTACTACATCTCCTCGAACTCGAAACGTTCCTCTGGTGAAGGCTATATCATTGCGGTCATATTGGATCGCTATCAGCTTTCGTAAAATCTCATTTCGATCAACAACTTGTCCCTGGCGTAGAGAAAGGACAAGGTCCCGGTAATCCTCCGGAGAACCCAAACCATAAATACAAGAAACACTAGCCACCACAATTACATCACGACGCTCCAACAGGGCAGCGGTCGCCGAGTGGCGTAACTTTTCGATCTCTTCATTGATCGAAGCATCCTTTTCAATAAAGGTATCACTCGAAGGCACATAGGCTTCCGGTTGGTAATAATCATAGTAACTCACAAAATACTCCACGGCATTCTCGGGAAAATACTCTTTGAACTCACTATAAAGCTGTGCCGCCAATGTTTTGTTATGGGCCAGAATAAGGGTTGGTCTTTGCACCTTCATAATAATATTCGCCATCGTGAAAGTTTTCCCTGATCCTGTAACCCCCAGCAATGTCTGATGATTTTGACCTCTACTCAACCCAGCGGTCAAATCATCAATGGCTTGAGGTTGATCCCCAGCAGGTTGGTAGGGGGCATGTATCTGAAATTCCATGCTCCGCTCTTCCTTTCGATTATAAAGTATGAATTAAGAAACACACTCATGCCCATTTTAAATATATGCTCTTCTCCGTTTATTTTACATCTATGCCCTTGCATATACAAATTATTGATCTTTAATTTTCTTGAAGGTGGCCTTGGCCTGAGAAGTAATTTTCATCGTCTGATGGTACTGCGAAGCAGCATGAGAGTCTGCCCTGGAAAAAGACCATTTGCATTCATTAGTGGTCCGCATGCCGACAGGGCTTTGACCAGAATAAAAAAGCCGAAAAATACATTTCGGCTTAAGTTAAGTAAATTTATGACTCTCATTTCCAAAGTGGGAGTGGTACCCCTTACTCTCGCTTCGGAGGGGATAGACTCCCCTACCGAAGACTCGATGTTCGACTTTTGTTGAACAAGTTCATTTTCTCTTTGTGTTCTTTTGTGTTCTTTTGTGTTCCTTCTTATTCTTTCTTATTCCTTCTTGTCCCCTTCTTTGTCTTTCGCCTCATCCCCTCCATCTTTCGCTTTTACTTGTGACTGCTCTGCTTGTTGTTTGATCATTTCAGACGGCACTGTCTTTACCTGTTCATTGACGGTTTTCTCCGTGCCAATTACTTTACCTTGCGCATCAAGGTATTCTCGGTTCGTCTCAGTTTTTATCCGTTCAGTCACCTTTTTTGCTTCAGCAGGGATAGCACTAGAGCCCTTTTCTTCGGACTTTCCTTCGTTCTTAGCTTCTCCCTCTTTTCCTGCTTCTTCTTTATCTTTGCCCTCAGAAGCTTGTCCCGATGACTTTTCTTTTTTATCCTCCTGCTCCTTTGCCTTCTTATCCTGTTCAGCGCTTTTTATTGTTTTGGTGTAACTGTTTTGGATAATTGAAATGTTTTCAGGAGTTACAGCTTTGACAGCAATAATCTTAGCTGGAATTTCACCTTGCTCACTGGTAATGGAATCATTGACCTCTAAGGGTTGCTTTTTGATTATCTTTTGAGCCCATTGATAAGCATTAACACCCTGCAAATATGGGGACGTATCAATATCCCCCATTTGTGTTCCGCTTGACATCCGCTCTATCGATGCAAGACTAACCTGTCCTCCGACCAGACTAATTTTTTTATCTAACTGTTTCAAAACTTCGCTGGCCTGAAGCGCTAATTTTTCAGTATGAGCCAAAATTCCTTGAACAGTTTCAGGATTTTTCTGAAGGAACTCTACTAAGCCCGTTCGAGTTAATGACTCGGAACCAGGAGTACTAGCAATAGTATGGACTGCAATCTTCGGATACTTGCTTAAGACTGCTTTATTACCAGCTAAGCGCTCTTGAGATCCGCTCTCGTTAGGATCTCCCTGCAAAATTACAACTAGCCCCTCTGAAACCTTACTTACCAGAGTTTGGGCCATCAACGCACCCGCTTTTTCCTGATCTGGAGTAATAATTCCTTCGGGCTTCACACCAGAAGGAAGTTGGGTTAAGGCTAAAATAGGTATTTCTTCCTTTTGGGATTTCTGTAAAATACTCGAATCTCCCCCTTGGTAAATTAGGATTTTCGCCCCTTTTAAAGGGTCTGCTCCAGACTTTTTTTCCATATATATCACTTTCGCGTTTTCTTTCTTCGCAAAATCTTCGATCCCTTTTGAGATCAGCAATTTGTTAGGATCATCCTCATTTAAAGAAACTGCAATAATAGTTTGATTCTCCGCTTTTTTTGTCGCCGTTTTACTTTTATTTTTTCCTAAAAGGTCTTGTAGACCACAGCCAGTTATGGTTAAACTAAGACAGAGTGAAATCATGATTAATAAGAATTTAAATCTCCTGGACATGTTACACGCTCCTTTCCGGACTCAAATTTTAATTCTTTGAGTTAGCTTCCCCTTGTCTTGTTAAAAAATGCAGGGAAAAGGAGATCATGTATTATGATTATAACTACTTATTTATTCGTGGATTTATTTCTTAATTCTTATAATTTTTTACATTTATTAGAATTTTTAAAGCTTATTTCGGGGCATTTATCTTTAGTACGATTAAATCGTCTTAATTCTCATCCTTGAAAATAGTGAAGGAGGTAACAACAGTTGCCTATTAAGTTAGAACATATCTTAAAACGAGTTCAAGCTCTGCCCCCCCTGCCAACTTCGGCTTTACGCGTGATTGCTTTAACCAAAAATCCCGATACTTCCGTGAAGGACCTTGAAACTGTCATTGGCCGGGATCCAGCACTCACGGCCGGTATGCTGCGCCAGGCAAATTCCGCCTATTACGGCTATGCGCGACGAATCTCTTCCCTGCAAGAAGCAATAGTCATGCTTGGCTTCCAAGTAACCCAAGGGTTAGCTATGGCTTCCGCAGTGGCTCCCTTACTGAAAACCGACCTCTTGGGGTATGGGATCGAGCAGGAAGGACTCTGGAAGCATTCCCTGTTGACTGCTATGACAGCGAAACGTCTATGCCAACATCGAAAACTTCCCTTCGGAGATGTTGCTTTTACCGCAGGGTTGCTTCATGATATTGGCAAACTAGTTATCTCTATCTACGTCCAAGAAGTAGGGCCCTATCTTCTAGAAAAGGTGAAAGAAGCAAAATTTACTTATGTAGAGCTTGAGGAAAAGGTGATTGGTTTTAATCATGCAACCGTTGGTGGATTTCTTGCTAAAACATGGTTCTTACCTCAGGATCTCGTGTCTGCTATTTCCTCCCACCATGCCCCATCCCAGGCGCAAAGTCATGTGGAACTCGCCAGTGTCGTTCACGTTGCTAACGGGCTAGCCAGTTTACTCGGGATTGGGGGCGGTGTGGACAACTTTTTAAACCCTATACAACAAGACGCTCTCGATCGGTTAGCCCTTAAAGAAAACGATCTTGAACGTCTTATGGCAGACCTCGGAGAGTTTCTTGTCGATCCCACCTTATTTGGTTAATGATTAGCTTATTCTTTCCTTTGTAAATCGCCTAAAATTTGATTAAGTACGGTTTCCCTATAGCTATCCAATTGATCAAAGTTCACAGTCTCCATATATTTCCCCTTTAACTGAGACCTATGCGTCTGCCAAGCTGCTAAAATTTCTACTAGTTTTTTGCTGAAAGGTCGATCTAAGCCCTGATCCTTTAAGTTTTCTGGATTGCCCTGCCAGATCGCCAAATGCCTTTCAGGAAATACAATTCCAATCACCTCATCAGGATTAAGAGGATGCAAAACAATATCGATCCTTTGTCCCAATTGCTGCGCCTCGCGTAAAACCCAATCTAAGGCGTCTAACGTTTCATCACCCTCCAAGCGAATTTGATCGAAATCCGCCAGGAAATAGGGTGCCAGATTAAGCCACCCTTCAGCAGTTAACCCGTGCAAAAAGTAAGGATTGATAACGCTTTTTTGCAAAAGTCTAAGGGCATTTTCCGCAAGCGGCCAAGGTCCGGAGTGCTCTTTCTTTACTTTAAGATGCGCGGAATTCCCTAATATCCAGGAAAGATCTTCTCTTTCCACAGGAATTTTTCCTGACCTATTCCCAATCAATGACCCAAGTTCTGCAGCCAACTCCTCTTCTAACCTCATTTGAAGCTCTTGAAGCTGATTTTCAAGCTGCAAAATCGAGGTGCGCTGTTTCTCTAAGTTTAACTCGTTACAAAAGCTACTAAAATCAATGAATTTCTCGATGACACCTGGTGCACGCCAACGCAACGGAGAAACCTCCATGGCATCCAGCATAGCCAAGCCCTGGCGTGGAACGATAAACCCTGCCATTGAATCCGGATCTCGCGCCGAGCGCAAAAAATCAATCTCATATCCTCGATCCAACAATTCCAGACCAATAACCTTGATAAACGTCGATTTACCGGTTCCTGGACCTCCTAATAAGACATAAGCCCGTTGCCAACTTGGCATCATGTTAGGTAATAGAGATATGTAGCCCCTTGTGGTGATTCCTTCGGCAAAGTAATGTCGCACCCCGGTCTTATTTCTCATGCTGGTTACCCCCGTCGTTTTTTATGATCAGCGTAGTCTATGCAACAACGCTTGCGACGGTCACCAAATTCGAGGTGCGAAATTCGATATTCGTCATTCGAGCCGTAAGCCAACAAGACTTGGGGTACCTTCTGGTAGCTCAAGTCTTGTTCTGAATAATAATCAGTAATTCATCTATGGTACCCTGTAGCGGTATGAAGGCCTAATCTAGATAAAGACACGCTCCGTTTTAGAAGCGTGTCTTTTTGTAATTCACTAATTCACTAATTCACTATTTCAGTTTTCCTTGTAGCGTCTGAAGAGCTTTCTGAAGTTGCGGATCAAAATTCGTGTTTAGGGGCGGAATAGTCACTTGTTGCCCTTGGGTTAGCTCAACTTTAATATCTGGTTCGATTCCCTTTTTATGAATATCCACCTTATTAGGTGTCAAATATTTGGCGGTTGTTAATTTGACACTAGTCCCTCCATCTAATGGAAAGATAGTTTGTACAATCCCTTTGCCAAACGTTTTTACTCCAACAATACTGGCAGTTCCCTTGTCCTTAATAGCTCCTGCTACGATCTCTGCGGCTGAAGCGCTTTCTTCATTGACTAGTACCACTAAAGGCATTCCCAGATAAGAACCCGTGGACATTTTCGTATCGATGTTGCCTTGTTTGTCGACAATGTAGACAACCGGCCCTTCTGGGATGAAGTAACTGGCAACTTGAACCGCAGCATTGAGCTCGCCACCATGGTTATACCTCATATCTAGAATAAGACCTTTGAATTTCTTAATGTCCATAGTGTTTAAGGTTTCTTTAAGCTCATTCCCAGTTTCTGAGCCAAACTGAGAAATATTGAGATAGGCTATATCCGGTTGTCCTGGTAATGCTTGCCCATCAACGGTCGGAACGGTGATGTTTTCTCTCGTCAAGCTCACCGTAAAAGTCTTATTAGTACTCTCCCTGTATAGCGCCAAGTTTACTTTTGTTCCGGGATCCCCGCGCATCAAACCCACGGCTTTCTCCTGCTCCATTCCTGCGGTCTCAGTATCATTTATCTTACTGACGACATCACCCGATTGGATACCAGCCTTACTGGCCGGAGAATTCTTGATAGGGCGTAGGACGACAAGTTTCTTAGGATCTTTTAAACTAAGTACAATTCCTATTCCACCGAACTTCCCTTCAAGCATTTGAAAAAGTTCCTCGTTCTCCTTGGCATTCATGTAGGTTGAATAGGGATCACCGAGTATCTCTACTATGCCTTTTGTTGCCCCTTCTACGAGCTGAACGGTCGTTACATTTTCTAAGTAATCATTGCGAATTAGTTGCACAACGTGAACTAATCTGCCCATATTATCAACGTTAGCAATAACCACTCCGCCAACTAACGTAGTAACAAATACGGAAAAGATTAGAAATATAATCCCGATGTGTTTAACTATTCTCTTTGTGTTCCACTCCTGCAATCCAGTAACTCCTCTCCTTCTTGCACTTGTCAGAAAGTATGACTTTCTGGAAGGTCTCTTCTTGTCGTCACGACACCTTGCCATCACGACATCTTGCCATCCATGGCGGTGTTCTAATCTAGAACGTCCTTGTTCGAGTCATGGCGGTTTCAAACCTCAAACGTTCTTGTTCGAGTCTGGCCAGCGCTTTCAAGAAGGTTAACACGTGCGAAGACAGTGTCTTCGGGCGCCAACATTTTTCTTAAGACTTGCTCTATTATATGCTTATTTCTCGGTAGAAATACTGCTTATCCTTCAGTTTGGAAAATACCGCAAAGGATCGGTAGGATTGCCGCTTACCCGTACTTCGAAATGCAGGTGCGCGCCTGTACTCCACCCTGTTGATCCCACGGCCCCAATGACTTGATCCGCTTTAACGGATTCACCTTCACTGACATCCAAGCGCGAACCATGTCCATAGAGAGTTGATATTCCGCCACCATGGTCAATAACCATCATATTTCCATAGGCAGTATTCCAACCCGCTATCAAGACAACCCCTGATTCCGCTGCACGAATCTGCGTTCCTGTGGGAGCAACTATATCTGTTCCTGTATGCATACTTTGTTTACGTGTGATAGGGTGAGTACGCCAGCCAAAAGGACTACTGATTTGATAATAACCGGGCACTGGCCAGGTGGAAATTGACCCATTCCCAGTCACTTTTCCTGACTGAGAGGCCTGTAATTTGCGAATTCTCTCTGTCATAGCTTTAGACTCAGCTTCCAAGCGGTAAACCTCTTCATAGGCGGCTTGTTGCGCCTTCTCGCTTTGATCTAAAGCCTCACGTTGTTCGAACTTTTTGTTTTCAAGCTCTTTACTAGCTAAGACAGCCTCATTTTTGATTTTTTCGGCTAGATCTCTTTTACGCTGTAAATCAAGTGTCTTTTGTTCAATTTGGGTTTTTTGGGACTGAATATCTGTCAAAAGCTGGCGATCGTTAGACACTAATGTTGAGAAATACTCCATTCGAGTAATAAAATCGCTGAGATCGGTGGACTGAAAAAGTAATTCCAAGTGGCTAATCTGACCACTTTCATAGATTCCTCGTGCACGTTTCCCCAGCGCCAACCGACGATCTTCCAATTCTTTTTGGGTTTGATCCAACTCTATTTGCACAGCGGCGACTTGATCTTGGGCTTGGACATAGGCGACCTGCTTCTGAGCTAAGTTCGCTTGAGTTGTTGCAACTTGTTTTTCGATATGAGCCAATTGAGCCTTCATAGTATCGGTTGTATAAGATATCTTATTTAGCTTTTTCTGAGCTTCAGCTTTCTGATCTAAAATATCTTTCTGCTGTTGAAGATTCTCACCTAGTTGATCGGCCCGGGAAGGCATTGCCGACGTCCCAAGCAAAAGAAGACTTATTACTATAGCAGGTATGACTTTCTTCCCGAACAAACGACCCCTCCGTTCTTAAATAGAAAATTAAACATTATTCCTCCTCACTTCCTCTCTCCTAAGTACGGAGGAACTTCTGCAAGGAAATCCCGCTTCCAAGGGCTCCCATTGCCATGCCTGCAAGTAATAGTCCCACCGATACTTGGCGGAAAAGAATATCGTTCTGAACAACCGGTAAAAAGGTTAAGGATGATTGAACGTACATAGTTATCGAATTGTAACCCATACCTACAATACCGGCAGCCATGGCTCCCCCAACAAGACCTAATGCTAACCCCTCGATCAGAAAGGGCCAACGAATAAAGCTGTTACTTGCACCCACCAATTTCATAATTTGGATTTCACGGCGGCGGGAAAAGACATTCATTTTAACGTTAATCGAAATCAGGACCGTTGCTGCAATGCCAAAAGCCCCGACCACAGCAAGGCCAATCCATCTTAGCCATTGTGTAAATTTCAAGAGTTGATCGATAAATCCCTGTCCATAGCGTACTTTTGCTACCTCGGGAAGAGCACCTACTGTCTCAGCTAGAGTTATGACATTTTGCGGATCCGTCGCTTTGATCGTCAGCTTATCACGGAAAGGGTTGGTTCCCCCAAGATCTGCCAAAAGATTACTTTGGGTCCCGCCCAACGTTTTTCCAAAATCTTTAAGGACCTCTTCCTTAGTCACTATGGTCACTGAAGCGACACCAGGCATCTCTAAAATCTGGTTTTTCAAAGCTTGTACTTGGGAAGGGGTTGTGTTGTCTTGCACAAATGTGGCAATTTCCAGTTCCGATTCAAAGGATTGTGCCATATTTGCAGCGTTGGCAAAAAAGAATATCGAGAAACCTAGGATCACCAGCGAAACCATTACGGTTATGACTGATGCAATGCTCAGCCAAGGATTGCGTTTCATAGAGTGGAATGTCTCGCGAAGAATATAACGAGAGGAATTAAGTGTCATAGCCGTATCCCCCCTTTTCCTCGTCCCGTGCAACCCTTCCATTTTCTATGGCAATAACTCTTTTTTGCATTTTATTGACAATTGCCTTGGCATGGGTAGCCATGACTATGGTTGTCCCTCGTTTATTGATGTTATAAAGCAGATCCATAATATCCCACGCAGTCTCAGGATCAAGGTTACCCGTAGGTTCATCAGCTACTAATAAGGCCGGATTATTAATAATTGCCCGGGCTACACAGACACGTTGTTGTTCCCCTCCAGACAGTTCATGCGGATAAGATGTTTCTTTAGATGCCAGACCCACTAATTCTAACGTGGCTCGAGTACGACTTTTTACCTCACGCCTGGCCACACCAATCACTTCAAGTGCAAAAGCAACATTTTCAAAGACCGTCTTATTGGGTAATAACTTAAAGTCTTGAAAGATCACTCCAATATTACGCCTTAGATAGGGTACTTCTCGTTGTTTCATTCGCACCAGATTCTTGCTATTAATCTGAACCTGCCCTCTTGTCGGGCTTTCTTCGCGATACAGTAATTTGATCAGCGTCGATTTGCCTGCGCCACTGGGACCTACCAGAAAAACAAAGTCCCCTTTACCTATTTTAAGGTTTATATCGACAAGGGCTCTGGCACCGTTCATATAAATCTTGGACACATTTGTCAATTGAATCATACTGTCCTCCTTGATTTTCGCATGCTCCGCCCTTATTTCCCCATAACCCTTATTTTATTCGACACTAGACGTGGATTTCCTGTCTCTAAAATTAAACATTCGCTTGTTTTGTGGCGGACTAAACGTCAAAGTCCATCACAGATAGGGGAAATTATCAAGAAGGGACCAGCATTCCCAGTTCACACCAGAATGCTAGTCCCTTCTTGATCAGATCTACCCTGTCCATTGTGTTGAGGAGAGGAGAGAAATTAAATTTGCTTTTTAGCAAGGACCTCATGCACTGCTTTCACTAATTCCTGCTTCGTTAAACCATATTTTTCAAGAAGTTCCTGCGGTCGCCCTGACTCCCCGAAGGTGTCTTTAAGTCCGACGCGCACCATTGGTGTGGGCTGCTTTTCCCCTAGAACCTCTGCAATTGCGCTTCCTAGTCCTCCGATAATGTTGTGTTCCTCCGCCGTCACGACGGCTCCTGTCGTCTTCGCAATCTGTACAATCGTTTCTTCATCTAGTGGTTTCACTGACGCTACATTGACAACGCTCACGCTTATTCCCTTATCAGCCAGCTCAGAGGCTGCTTCTAAGGCCATAGACACCAGCACTCCATTAGCCATGATGGCTACATCTGTCCCTTCTTTAAGGACGTTAGCCTTGCCAATCTCAAACTGATACTCTGCGTCGAAAAGCAACGGAACATCTAAGCGTCCCATCCGAATGTAAACAGGTCCGTTATATTGGGCAGCAGCCAAAACCACTTGGCGAGTTTCCTCTCCATCTGCAGGAACTAAAACCACCATATTCGGTACCGCGCGCATAATTGCTACATCTTCGATGGCCTGATGAGACCCTCCGTCCTCACCAACTGTAATTCCGGAGTGGGTAGCCGCAATTTTCACATTTAACTTAGGATAGGCAATTGAATTACGAATTTGTTCAAAGGCCCGGCCAACTGCAAAAATTGCAAAGGTGCTGGCAAAGGGAATTTTACCTGCTGCAGCAAGGCCCGCAGCTGTCCCTAAGAGATTCGCCTCGGCAATCCCCATGTTAAAGAAACGCTCCGGATATTTTTTGGCAAAGTCAGCCGTTTTGGTCGACTTCGACAAATCTGCATCTAAAACGACGACGTTAGGATTTTCTGCCCCTAAAATTTGAAGGGCCTTGCCATACGCTTCGCGTGTCGCTACTTTATTAGCCAAGGTTCGCCGCCTCCTCCCGTAATTCTTTAAGCGCCTGTTCGCCTTGTTCCACAGAAGGAGCATTGCCGTGCCAGCCAGCTTGGTCTTCCATGAAGGAAACCCCTTTGCCCTTTACTGTTTTGGCAATGATAATGGTTGGCTTGCCTTTGACTGTTTTTGCCTCAGCAAAGGCTGCCCGTAGGGAATCGACATCATGTCCGTCAACTTCAATCACATGCCAACAAAATGCCCGCCACTTCTCTGTTAGCGGAGCTGAACACATGACACTATCTGTCGCTCCATCAATTTGTAAGCCGTTAAGATCTAAAATAGCGGTAACGTTATCCAATTTATAGTGAGCAGCCGCCATAGCAGCCTCCCAAATTTGTCCCTCTGCCATTTCACCATCCCCGAGCAAGGCAAACACGCGATAATCCTTACCATCCAGCTTTCCGGCTAAAGCCATTCCATTGGCTGCCGAAAGCCCTTGCCCTAAGGAACCTGTGGACATATCCACACCCGGGGTCTTTTTCATATCCGGATGTCCCTGTAGCATATGACCCGTTTGACGAAGCCCCTGTAGCTCGGCCTTTGGAAAATAACCTTTCTCTGCAAGTGCGGAGTAAAGCACGGGAGCTGCATGTCCTTTGGAAAGGACAAAGCGGTCTCGATCCGCCCACCGTGGATCCTGAGGATTAATTCGCATTTCGTTAAAAAATAAGGTTGCGACGATATCAGCGGCAGATAAACTCCCACCAGGATGCCCTGATTTTGCGGTTACAAGCATCGAAATAATGTCTTGACGAATAGTATTGGCCACTCGTTTCAATTCAATTGTGGTCAAGCGATCCCCTCCTTTAGTTCATTCTTAAATAACATAATCTCAAATAAACTTGTTTGAGTTATGGCTACTGCGGTATTACGACAATGTTTTTGTCTTCTGAAGAAACGCTGCAATAAAAGTATCAATTTCCCCATCCATTACTGCCGAGACGTTCCCTGTTTCCACATTGGTTCGGTGGTCTTTAACTAGGCTGTAGGGATGGAAAACATAAGAACGGATTTGACTTCCCCAAGCAATCTCTTGTTGCTCACCGCGAATTTCGGAAATTTCAGCCTCTTGTTCCTTACGTTTAAGTTCCAGCAACTTGGCCTGTAAAACCCGCATAGCAGCCAGTTTGTTTTGTGTCTGTGAGCGTTCACTCTGACACTGAACCACGACCCCGGACGGCAAGTGTGTTATCCGAATCGCAGAATCGGTCTTGTTGACGTGCTGTCCACCCGCACCTCCGGACCGATAAGTATCTATCCTTAAGTCTTCAGTGTCAATAGTTATCTCGTTATCCTCAGTTACTTCTGGTATTACATCTACAGAAGCAAATGAGGTATGGCGGCGTCCTGACGCATCAAAAGGTGAAATTCGCACTAAACGATGCACGCCTTTTTCTGACTTGGCATATCCGTACGCATTTTCCCCACTGAAGGACAGTGTAGCACTCTTAATTCCTGCTTCATCGCCATTTAAAAAGTCTAACGTCTCCACTTTATATCCGTGACGTTCTCCCCAACGAATATAAAGACGATAGAGCATTTGCACCCAATCTTGAGCTTCCGTACCTCCGGCTCCAGCATGAAGGGTTAAAATAGCATTATTCCGATCATAAGGACCGGCCAGCAGTAATTCCAGTTCCAAATCCTCTAACCGCCGCTGAAGTTTCCTTACCCCTTGCTCAATCTCTGGTTCAAGGCTCACATCATCTTCCTCTGTAGCCAACTGCCAAAGAGTCGCTGTCTCTTCAAGCTCACCCTCAAGCACTTCATAAATTTTGACTTTGCTCTGATGAAAAGCTAACTCTTGCATAATTTTTTGAGCATTGATAGGGTCATCCCATAAATTAGGACGATGAAACTCCCCTTCTAGAAGACTAATTTTTTCGATACGCTGAGCAACGTCAAAGGGAAACCCTCAAATCTGCCAAGCTTAATGTTAACATTTCCAGTTCCTTTTTCCAATCAGAAAGCACTCTATTCACCCTTCCAAAACTATTCACTCAGAACACTAAGATATTAACCAAAAATTGATTGCCTATTTCCGAGCGATACCTGACTTAGTGAAAGCATCCTTACATAAGCGGAGCGGAACACATGGACATGTTCCGCTGACCCTTTCATTCGCCCATCACTTTTTAACTTTACCGCAGCATTTCTTATATTTTTTCCCACTTCCGCACTCACAGAGATCGTTGCGGCCAATCTGGTCTCCGACGTGTACAGGTTTACTGGGTTCTCCTTCATAGCGGTTCTCCGTTACATTGCGTGGCTGTTCAGCAACTTCTTCTCGCACTTGGGGAGTCACTCGCATAACATAGCGAATAATATCGTCTTGAATAGAGTCAATCATCGCTTGGAACATTTCAAACCCTTCACGTTTATATTCTACGAGTGGATTTTTCTGTCCATAGGCTCGTAAACCAATTCCCTCACGCAACATATCCATGGCATCAAGATGATCCATCCATTTGCTGTCCACTACCTGCAGCATTACTGCCCGTTCAATTTCTCGCATCAGGTCAGCACCGAATGATTCTTCTCGCTTTTTATAAAGTTCTGTTGCCTGCTCCAGGAGCATTTCTTCAATTTCTTCCACCGAAAGATCTACAAATTGTTCAGACTTTAAATGGATCCCCGGTAGGAAAAAGTTCTCAATATAATCGGACATACCCGACAAATCCCACTCTTCTGGGAACTGGCTTTCCCCACTAAACATACTAATACTATCTTTAATCGCTTTTCCTAACATATCCATAACATTATCGTGGAGATTTTCCCCCATCAACACTGCAAGACGCTGGGCATAGATTACTTCACGTTGTTGATTCATAACATCGTCATAGTCTAGAACATGTTTACGAATGTCAAAGTTGCGATTCTCGACTCGACGCTGGGCGGTCTCGATAGAACGGGAAATCATTCTTGATGTAATAGGTATAGAGTCATCCATCCCTAATTTATCCATGATACCCATAATATTATCCGCACCAAACAAACGCATTAGGTCGTCTTCTAACGAAATAAAGAATTGGGTTGATCCAGGGTCCCCTTGACGTCCAGCACGTCCACGCAATTGGTTATCGATACGTCGAGATTCATGTCGTTCTGTCCCGATAATATGTAAACCTCCGAGGTCAGACACGCCTTCACCTAGAATAATATCTGTCCCACGACCAGCCATGTTTGTAGCAATCGTAACCATGCCACCCTGTCCAGCTTGGGCAACAATCTCAGCTTCCTTTTCATGGAATTTAGCATTAAGGACCTGGTGCGGAACACCACGACGCGACAAAAGAGTACTCAAATGTTCGGACTTCTCAACCGACACGGTTCCAACAAGAAGAGGCTGTCCTTTAGCATGGCGTTCAATTACACTATCTACGACCGCTAAAAACTTCCCTTCTTCTGTACGATAGATTATATCTGGCTCATCGATTCGCAACATAGGTCGATTAGTTGGGATTTCCACAACATCAAGCTTATAAATCTTCCGAAACTCTGGTTCTTCTGTCATAGCCGTTCCAGTCATACCCGAGAGTTTGTTATACATCCGAAAGTAATTCTGGAAGGTAATCGTAGCTAATGTTTGGGACTCTTTTTCAATCTTAACGCCCTCTTTGGCCTCAATCGCTTGGTGTAATCCTTCACTATAACGACGCCCAAACATCAAGCGACCTGTAAATTCGTCGACAATAATAACTTCTCCGTCTTTAACGACGTAATCACGGTCTCGTTTAAAGAGGGTTTGCGCCTTTAACCCTTGATTAACGTGATGAGCCAATTCAGTATGAATATCTTCATAAAGGTTATCCACGCCGAGCATACTTTCCACTCGACCGACACCTTTCTCAGTAAGGGTCACAACACGCTCTTTTTCAATAACTTTATAATCCTCTTCAGGTTTTAAGCGCGGAATAATCATGGCAACCCTAAAATATAGTTCGGTGGGCTTGTCCGCCTCACCAGAAATAATCAGCGGAGTCCGTGCTTCGTCTACTAGAATCGAGTCCACTTCGTCCACGATCGAATAATTTAGTTTGCGCTGAACTAAAGCCTCAGGCCTTGTGACCATATTATCACGCAGATAATCAAAGCCAAATTCATTATTTGTGCCATAAGTAATGTCTGAGGCATAACTGTTCCTACGTTGCTCATAGTTTAAGCCGTGAACGATAAGACCTACGGAAAGGCCGAGGTACTGGTGAATTCGACCCATCCATTCACTATCCCGACGAGCCAAGTAATCATTGACCGTTACGACATGGACCCCTTTACCTGACAAGGCATTCAAATAGGACGGCAAAGTCGCCACTAGGGTTTTTCCTTCCCCAGTACGCATCTCAGCTATCCGGCCATCATGAAGCACCATGCCCCCAATTAACTGTACATCATAGTGACGCTGATTAATCACCCTTCGGCTAGCCTCACGTACCACCGCAAATGCCTCAGGCAAAAGACTGTCTAAACTTTCTCCCTGTTCCAAACGTCCTCGGAATTCAGCGGTCTTGCCACGTAATTCATCATCTCCCAGAGCTTGGATCGTCGGTTCTAAGTTATTAATCACTACAACGCGCTTTTGGTATTTCCGAATTTCTCGCGCGTTATCATCGAACAAATCAAAAAACCCCATTATGTCCACCTTTCTTAATCCTTGTGTTGACTAATTTTAACATCCTTGAGAACCGACTGCAACCAAACCGAGAGATTTACTTATGGGATATTTTACCTTTCCAAGCAAAAACCTTATTAATACTTAGTTTTCCCCTCATTGTACTTAGTATTTTTCTCAGGGTGTGACGAAAGGCCCGCCAATGCGGACCTTTCGCTTGTAAAATGCAACTTTCCAACCGATCCCAAGTTACTTACCCAGCTTGAGGTTAATTAATCTAAGTCTGAGGTTGAAGCAATCCATAGTCTCCATTATTACGAAGGTAGACCACATTCATTTCTTGACTTTCTGAATTGGTAAACACAAAGAAAGTATGACCAATCAGATTCATCTGCATTATCGCTTCTTCTACCGACATGGGCTTGGCAGGGAACTTTTTATTTCGAACAACTTCTTCACGAGGCTCATCATTTACTGCTGATTGCTTAGGTTCATGATCTTTAAGTACTTTTGAGCGCATTCGTTTATTAATACGTGTCCGATATTTATCAATTTGACGTTCTAATTTTTCAACGACCATGTCGATTGAAGAATACATATCTTCCGTTTCTTCTTCGCCGCGCAAAATCATACCATGGAGTGGGGCGGTTACCTCCACACGATGTCGATCGCGCTCGACAAGCAAGGTGACTTGAACGTCCACAAACTCATCCGAGTATTTGGCTAATTTACCTACTCGTTTCATAACATACTCTTTAAGGGCGTCTGTAAGTTCGATATGTTTACCGCGAATGTTAATGTTCATTAAATTTCAACCCCCTTCTATGTTGCTATATTAGTAATATTCCCGCTTTACATAAAAAATCCTGCAAATTATAATGTTTACCGCTTATATTTTTTTACTAACATCCGAAAGAGAGAACCGTTCTTAGTTTAACGATCCTCTCTTTTGGCAGATTCTTTAATAACTGTATTAACGAACCATCACATTCGAAGCTTGTTCACCTCGTGGGCCTTGAATAACATCGAATTCAACAGACTGTCCTTCTTCAAGAGTCCGAAATCCATCTCCAATGACCGATTGAAAATGCACAAAAATATCTTGCCCACTTTCTTGTTCAATGAATCCGAAACCCTTCTGTTTACTAAACCATTTGACTTTCCCTACCACTTAAAAAAAACCTCCTTGAAAATGTTAAAGTTCTTTGCTTAAAGCTAAAGCATACAGCCTAAGCTAAAGAATTAACTCATACTTTACGAGGATACCCAGCATTGATAAAGTTTAAACGTTAAAATGATGCAATGATCAATATTCATGTTCCAGCATACGCTACAAGAAGTTTAACTAAAGCCACGATCCCATGAACGCAAGCAACGGCGCACATACATCTATCCCAGAGGTTCGCACGCTCTCGCTGAACCGTCCAAGCCTCCTCAGCGGCGGTGTAACTACAGATGCTGTATAGAAAGGCGCTCCTCGGGCCTATCCCAGCCCCAGAAGCGCCTTTCTATACAACGCCCCCCCACACTTCCCCATAGCTCCACCCCAAAGGAGCGCTTTTCTGCTAAGCGGATGCTTCAGTGAAGCCGCTTCTCCAGACGAGCGCCCGACGGTTCGCGCACCCCCGTCAGCGCGCCGTAGGTTCACATGCAGATTGCCCAGAGGTTCGGACGCGCTCGCGAACCGTCCAGCTCGTCCAGCGGCGTAACGTGCAGACGCGTGCAGAACGAAGACACTGTCTTCGCACGGGTTAACACAGCTGTAAAGCGCTCCTCGGGCCTATCCCCAAGAAAGCGCTTTATACAAAAAGCTTACAATATTTTACTCAAAAACGCCTGCGTCCTTGGATTCTTGGGATGCTCAAACACTTCGTTCGGCTCTCCCTCTTCCATAATTATCCCCTCATCCATGAAAATTACCCGATCTCCGACTTCGCGAGCAAATCCCATCTCGTGAGTCACAACGACCATTGTCATCCCTTCACGAGCTAAATCTTTCATGACCGCAAGAACCTCTCCCACCATTTCAGGATCAAGGGCGGACGTGGTTTCATCAAAAAGCATAATCTTTGGCTTCATTGCTAAAGCTCGAGCGATTGCAACCCTTTGTTGTTGCCCTCCAGAAAGGCGATCTGGATATTCATCGGCTTTATCAGATAAGCCAACCTTTTCTAAAAGTTCCAACCCAATCTTGCGTGCTTCTGCCTTACTTGTTTTGCGTACAACCTCTTGAGCTAATATTATATTTTGGATTGCCGTCATATGCGGGAAGAGGTTAAAACGTTGAAAAACCATGCCTACTTCTCGCCGTATTGCATTAACATTCACCTCAGAGTTAAGAGGAATTCCATCAACAATAATCTCTCCGCTGGTTGGCTCTTCAAGTTTATTGAGGCAACGCAAGAAGGTGCTTTTTCCTGAACCACTGGGGCCAATGACAACTACAACTTCCTTTTCCCGAATATGGCAATCTATCCCTTTAAGAACTTCCAGTTTGCCAAAGTATTTATGCAAATTCTTAACGAAGATCATTCTTACCCAGCCTCCTCTCCATATAGCTAACCCATTGGGTAATCAATTGGGTCATGACGAGGTAATACAAGGCAGCAGCTATATACATGGGAATAGGTTGATAAGTTCGTCCGGCGATAATCTTGGCGCTGTAGAAAAGTTCTTGGATCGCAATAATCGATAATAGAGAAGAATCTTTAAGTAAGGCAATAAACTCATTACCCAAGGGTGGTATAACCCGTTTAAACGCTTGGGGTAGAATCACATACCGTAAGGACTGACTATGAGTCATTCCCAATGACCGGGCCGCTTCCGATTGCCCACGGTCAATCGATTGAATTCCAGCCCTAAATATTTCGGCAATATACGCACCGGAATTTAGGCCCATCGCCAGGACTCCAGCAATATATTGATAGTTATCAGGCAAAGTTTCCCAATTAAGGAGTTTAGGCACTAAAAAATAGACTAGAAATATTTGAACTAGTAATGGGGTTCCTCTAAAAAAATCTATATAGCCGATTGCCCCTATGCGTAGCAACCTGTTCTTGGACAAACGCGCCAACGCCATAAAAAGTCCAATCACAAGTCCAATCATGACTGCACCGGCTGTCAGCTCCAAAGTAAGTATTGCGGCTTTATTTAGAATGGGGATGCTATCTATGGCTGCTTTCCAGTTTTGACCCACAAAAAAATCCTCCTTCTTCATAATAATGAGTATGCCAGATGTCTAAAGGTTATTTATCTGCATAAAATTATACATTTTACTGTAAACTTATACAAGTAAAAACGCTTCCCTAGTATTGTCTTGTTTATACACAACAAGACCTAATTATAACATGAGGATTGGTTAATTCAAGCCCCAATTTCTCCCTTAGACCTCTAATTCCAGCTTTCCTATATCTTCTGAAATTTGTGAGGTAGGCTCAAAAAATAAAGGAAGGCACAACATCAAGTGCCTTCCTTATTTTATTATTATAAGTATTTAACCTAACAAAATGAATTACTTAGAATTTTGGCGCGTCCACTTTAAACCACTTCTTGTAAATCTCATTATACTTCCCGTTTTCTTTGAGTTTCTTTAAGGAAGCATTCATTTTGTCGCCTAATTCTTTGTTATCTAATTTCATAGCAATTCCATAAAATTCTTCTTCAACATCTGCTTCTACGGAGACTATATTAGCTTTCTCATTTTGTGCTTGGAACCAAAGTACAACCGGTCCATCAGCCACAACGGCTTCTACTCCACCGTTCAGAAGATCGTTCATTGCATCAGGTGTTGTATCAAATTTTCTTGGCTCTATTCCGGCTTTCTCAACAACCTCTTGCCCTGTCGTACTGAGTTGAACCCCAACCTTTTTACCTTTTAAGTCGGCCAAATTCTTAAAACCGGCCCCTTTTTTCATGGCTATATACTGAATAGCTCTAAAATACTTATCACTAAATTGGACACTCTGAGCACGCTTTTCTGTGATTGTCATGGCTGAAATCACGCAATCATATTTTCCTGCTTGCAAGGCAGGAAGCAAGCCGTCAAAAGCAGCTGTCTCAATATTCACCTTGGTGTATCCCATATCTGCCCCAAGAGCATTGATAAGCTCAATATCGAAGCCCGTCGCTTGTTGCTTTTCATCCATAAACTCAAACGGTGCATAAGCGATATCCGATCCAACCTTCAGGACCTTCTCAACGGGAGCTGGGGCGGGAGTAGGAGCAGGAGCTGGTGCAGGTGTACTACCACATCCGGCTAGTGTCA
>DOPS01000200.1:0-8795 GCA_003512645.1 Desulfosporosinus sp. | reverse complement strand
AATATTACGAAGAAAGTTCTTTCTACTTCATATTCCACAATCCATAAGTATGATAGGTTGATACAGATTGAGCTTTCCACAAATGTCGAAGGAATAGCCACTGGGGACTTGCTGGATGATCTGAAGAAAAAGTTCCGCAGAAAGACTAAAGAAACTGTATCCCCCAATTTACCATACGAAAAACGAGATTTATCGGTAAACCAAAATTCATATTAAATGATCCGCTTGTTTTTAGGGGATGTGTTGGTAATTGCACATCCTTTTTTCATTTTTGGTTATCCTACTTAGAGGTCATAAGTTCATTCTAAGGAGGGTTTTAAATTATGGGTAACAAAAATGATCAAGACACTGGAAATGGGCCAGGAAAAGGACAAGATAAAGGGGCTGGACCACGAAAAGGAAAAGCGAAAGAAAAAGGGTAAGCACAAGGGAAGCTGCGCGAACAAGGGTGAGTTCATTACAGGATTCAATACCCAATGGTAACTGTATCTAATAGGAAGACTATAGTTTTGAAAGCAAACAAATGCCCTAGAAATATTCTGGGGCATTTGTTAATACAAGGGAGAATAAATAGGGCTGAAACATGGCTACGGGAGGTCGGCAATCTAGAAGACTATAGTTTCAACGAGCTTTCGAATCCTCTTTTGTCTGGTTAAATCAATTTGATTAAAGAAGCTATTGAGCTTATCGTGCCATTCCTTCTCGTTCTCGGTGAAATGGATATCAGAGTCGATGATATTGTCTGTGGGTACCATTTTAATAAGAAGTGCTAATTCCATATCTCCAAGTGACTCGAAGATTGATGGTAAATTCATTATCAAAGATACAATAGCTCTCGAGGATATCCATATAATCGCTAATGCTGTGAATTTCTTTCTGGATGATTGCAAGTTTATCTGAGACATATCGACATTCTCTGATTTCATCAACGATGCTTCGGAATCGTTCATCCTCAAGTTTATTTCCCTCTTGAAAGATGGTTGTTTGTTGTTGATTGTTTTTGAAGCTAATAAATATTGAATCCAGGCAGTTATTTTCAAGAGCATTCATTAGCCTTATAGATAACTCTGGAATAATTTCTGCCATGTGATTTTGCAATACACTATCGGATAGTTCAAGCTTTCTACAAAGTTGTCTTAAGGCTTCGTGAAAACTGTTTATTAGTTCCATTTTAGATAGATTCTGAAATCTTCCTTGCAAACATTCCCTTTCTACGGGTTCGATATTGAGTTGAGTAGGGGGTTTGTTTATCATCACACAACCAAGTGCGTTGGTTAACACCAGTCCGAAAATATTGATGAGAAGATCTTTAGCCTGGTCATTGAAGCCCTGTAACAAACGATGAATTGCTAGCATGGGAAATAGATTTAAGAATTTATTCTCCAAACTGAGTGTTCTAAGATAATTTAAGACCATAACCATAACCACTCCCCCGGTGAAATTTCAAGTAGTTTATATATACTTGGGTTTTTTTGAAGATGAAAAAGGCTATTATTTTTGCCGTGGTTTTACTGTTGCTGGCCCTTGTGGTCGGATGCAAAAACAGTATTCAGAATTCCCCTGTGCAGGCTCCTGACAGCATTAAGCAGGAGGCAAACCTGAAAAACGGTGACATCACCGATCCGTTTGAACTGGAAAAACTCTGGCAGGAATATTTTTATGATTCAATTGCCAACGTAGGCAGTACCCGGGAATTTAACTCCGCCCAGGAAATTGCGCCACTCAATGTGGCCAGGTTTTACGGGTTGAAGTATGTGGCCGAGCACGGCAAGGAAAACCTGGAGACAGTCAATGAAAGTCCCTTCCAACTGCTGCCTGAACCTGAAAACATTACAGATCGAGCCTAAAATCATTTCCGTCAAAGCAACAGAAACCCATATTCTGGGGGTTTTGACTGACGGGCGCATCGTGTTTTGGTATAGCCTTAATCCCAGCGAAAACGGGGTATGCATTACAAAGTAAGTAGAACACTACGAATTATCAAGAGAAGTAGTTGAAGGTGGGGTGATGAGTTTGACCAATTTTATTTCCAAACGGGTTGTCTTGATGCTTATCGTACTGATAGCCGTAGTAACTACAGGAACGCTGTACTACCGTTCCCGATCCATTATCGAGGAAGAGATGTATTTAACTATGGACTTCACTATTGACGCCAACACGGATAACGGCGCCTTTTTGCGTTTTGTCACACCCGACGGCAAGGAGAAGATTGAAGTATATGAAAGGCGGTTTGCCGACGGAACGAAAATATTCGAATCACGCAGCTTTAAACACGATCTCGGTTGGTGGGAACAATCTACTGTGGGTCAGGGGGAGCAGACGTTAGATAAGGTGAGAGGAGTAGGAGGAAATCAATTTTATCACCTTTTAGAAATAATGGATCCGGCGATTACGAGCCTTGTCTACGAGTACCAGGTAGGGGATAAGGTCTCATTGAGAATAGTTGAGGTAAACCAGCGCAGGTTTACAGCATTTTATCGTCAGCCGTGGAATAAGGAGTATCACCAAATTTATGGGTTAAATGAAAATGGCGAAGCCCTTTGGGATATTGATTCTTAGCATCAAAGGACCATCATACAGCAGAACTCATAAGAAAAATATGCCATTGCCCTGGTATTCGGCGGAACGACAACAAATGACACCTTGAGGAGCCAAAGGATAGGATTGTTCTTCTCGGGCAGGAGGAAAATTGTAGACTTATAGCGAAAATAATTTAGGAAAGAATGAGATAAAGGAGAGCGGAAGGGACAAATGACAGATCTAATAAACAAGGTAGTTTTTGAAATACCCCCCACCTTAAGAGTTCTAAATAGTTTGCCTCTTCCAAATGATCTACAAGTTCTTTTCAGTCCGTTTGCTAAAGAGACTGTCGTCTTATTGGATGAAATAGGCAGTTGGATAACGGCTAAAGTTAATAAACAAGCTACCTTTTTAAAAGGCGCAAATCTTGTTGATTTTTTTGAAGCACAGGGTTATTTGCGACTGGAGTTGTCTCATATGGGAGAAAATTATTTCAGGGTTATTCCAATCAGGGAAATGCTTGAACATAACCTGGAACATAACCTAGAGCAGCCTACGAATCAGTTATCCTTCGATTTTTTGGTTGCAGGGCAGGAACCACAGAAACCCATCAGTTCGCAGGGGAAAACAGAACATAAACCAATACAAGAGCCGTTAGAAAGAGCAAAAGAAAAACCAAAGACGATTGAAAGCCATACCTTTGGAGAAAAGATGCAGACCCAACACACCCAGGTTGAAAAAGAGGGGAAACAAAGAACAACGGTCCCAATGAAAAAGGACCCAATGAAAAGCGACCTAAAGGGAAAGAACAGAGAAAAGGTCCTCACCAAAGACCCCTCAGCGGCTAAGGTTAATAAACCGCTCCAGCCGATCAGCATTCCGGCTGATCGACCCAGTATTTTGCCTGATTTGCCTGAGAATATTTCTATAATTCATCAACCTGTGAAAGTTCTCAAACCGCCTTCAGAACACACGTTGCTAAGCGTTGTTTTCCATACTGCTGAAGATGCGCAGGTTCTCGAAAGGGTTAAAGCTGGGCATTTTTCACGAACTTCAGATTTTTATCTGCGCCAGCGGGCTTTGCAGTTGTCTGTAAGTCCTGGCTTTGAGACGTTGATGTCTCTGCAGGCTGCTCGACATCTTCAGCCTCTTGATTACCAGTTAAGGACTGTTCGCCACGTTTTGATGAATTTACGGGGGCGGGCTTTGCTATGTGATGAAGTGGGCATGGGTAAAACAGTGGAAGCTGGGCTCATCACTCTGGAATATATTTTACGGGGCTTAGTGCGCCGGGTTCTAGTTTTGTCGCCACCCTCGCTCGTCGAACAGTGGCAGGAGGAAATGCGCAGTAAATTCAATCTCGATTTCATTGTTTATGACAGTGCTGAGTTTAAAGCACATCCTAATCCTTGGGCAACGTTCCCTCGAATTATTGCTTCTATCGACACGGCTAAAAGGGGAAGTAAGCAAGAGCAAATATTGGCAGTCCCTTATGATCTCGTGATCGTTGATGAGGCGCATCATTTAAAAAAGCAGCGTTCCCAAGCCTATCAGTTGGTAAGTCAGCTTAAGAAAAAATATATTCTGCTCCTCACCGCCACACCGGTCGAAAACGATTTAGAGGAGTTATTTAATTTGATCACTTTGCTTTTTCCAGGTCAACTGGAGACTGCAGCTTCATTTAAACGTAAATATATCACCCGTGGGGATCCCTTAAAACCTAAGAATACGGAAACTCTCAAACAATTGATCAGGGAAGTCATGGTACGCAACCGACGTAGTGAAACTGGTGCAATAGCCTGTAGACGGAGTGCGGATATGATTCGGATAGAACTCACACCGGAAGAAAAGGCGTTTTACCAGCGTCTTACAGTTTTTGTTCGAGTGTCTTATAGAGTGGGAGTGGACAAGGACCAGACAGAAGTCCATGCCTTTGTGCTGAAAATATTACAGAGGGAAGCGGGTAGTAGTATCGAGGCCGTACTGCCTACTCTCAAGAAGATGGCAGCTAATCAGGATTACCCGGAAAGTTTGCGAGGGGTTTTAACGGTACTTGCCCGACAAGCAGGAAACGTACCACGACGGGCCAAAGTTGAAACATTGCTCAAACTGTTGCCTAGGATCCAAGGCAAGGTCATAATTTTCACTAGTTTTACGGAAACGCAACATTATCTGGTCCAAACCCTGCGAACGCATGGTTTACTCATGGCAGAACTACACAGTGGTTTACGCCGGCAAGAGAAAGAGGAACAGGTTCGCTTATTTGCGGGAGATGTAGATATCTTGGTTTCCACAGAAACAGGCAGTGAAGGACGCAATCTCCAGTTTGCTAATAACATCATTAATTACGACTTGCCATGGAATCCAATGCGCATAGAGCAACGAATCGGACGTATCCACCGCATAGGTCAGGAAAGGGATGTCCATATCTATAATTTCTCCGCAGTGGATACGATTGAAGCTCATATTTTAGAAATTCTTGATGCCAAGATCAACATGTTTCAGTTGGTCGTCGGCGAATTGGATATGATCTTAGGAGATTTGACGGAAAAACGCGACTTTGAAGATTTAATCATGGACATTTGGGCTAGATCAGATAACGATGAATCGTTGAAGTTAGAGATGGAAGAACTGGGAGATCGACTGGTAGTTGCGCGGGATCATTACTTAGCGGTTAAAGAACTGGATGACCGTCTCTTGGGTGAATTGGCTCCAGAAGAGGGGGAGTAAACCGTGCGTTTTGAGGAAACACCTAGTTTGGAAAAGTTTGTTTTGGATTATTTGCAACGAGTTGGAGCACTGACCGAACAAGAAAGCTATGCAACCTTGGGGGTTCTGCTCCCGGACGATTTGACGGGGTATTTTAGGGAGGAACAGTTGCTCTTGGCTTTTGATTATGAGGTGGCTGAGGAAACTGAGGGGAGTTTGCTTATCACCCATGGCAGCCCTTTTTTAGATAAAACGGTGGAATCTGTCCTGCAAAATTACGGTCATTTTACAGTGAGGTATTGGTCGGGGCATATACCAGAACTACCCCGCAATTTTGAACAAAAAATTCTAGCGAAACTGGAGTTTCGGCGCTGTCGTCCTCCAAAGGTCAATATGCACGTGGTGGAAGAATGTATTTTTTATGAGTTTAATTTTCGTTGTACGTTTCGCTCCCACGAAAAGAGTGAAGAGGTTGTGACCGTTGTTGTGAATGGCAGTAACGGCCAAGTACAGACAGATTTTTTCCAATCCTGGCAAAAACACGTACCTGCAGAGAAACGTGAGTATTCTCTCCCTCAGGCTAGGCAATTGCCGCTAGATGGTCTATATCAGACCGCTTGCCGAAACGCGGAGCAAGTGACACAGATGTGGGTAGATAAAATCATGGCACAAGGGGCCTGGCAAAAAAAGAAAGAGTTAGCCAAAATTGCGAGTTATTACGGTGAATTGGCAGCAGAGATACAAAAGAAATTGACGGGACTAGGAGATCTGAAAAAAAAGGCTCGCCTAGAGCAGCAAATGTCAGCAACCTTAGCGGATCGCGAACGGCGGGAAAAGGATGCGACAGAACGTTACGGGGTAGAAGTCGATATTCACCTCGACCACGTTGTGGCTTATTATATTCCTTGCTTGTGGGTAAAACTGGAATTGGCACACAAGGATCAGGTGCGCGCTTTCACTGTGTTCTACAATCCTCTCTCGAACGAGATCGAGACGCCAGTTTGTGAGTGCTGCGGGAGGCAGACTACTAGCTTAGTTCCAGACCGAGATGGTTTCGTATGTCCGGAATGTAGCGTTGGAGGGAGGAAAAAGTAAACTCGTTCAGCTAAAGCTGAACATCGGAGTAAAAAGGCACATCCCTGACAAGGAATGTGCCTTTTTACCTTTTCTTCCAACGCTCGTAATACTTTGCTCGACTGCGACACGAAAGGAATGGCGTACTAGCAATTATTTAGAGTCTGGATGATTTCTTCTGCTTCATAAAAAGTTGGAGCAGTAGCCAAGATGACAACTACCTTAGAAAGAATAGCCTCGTTGGTAAGGTTAAGGATGGTATCTTTGAGACTTTGGCCTTGACCGCCAAATCGGGCAGGGAGTATTTCAATAGCATTTTGGTGAGCCTTTTCGATCCTACCTTCAAGCTTACCTTTCTCTTCGCTCAATCTCGTGGCTCTCGTAATTTTTGCCGCTTCGTCCAGTTCGAATTTTCTTCGTCGTTGGTACTCGGCGATCACTGCGGGGTCACTGCTGATTTCTTCTAATCTTCGAACGGCGTAGTTCATCACTGGATCTTCGATGGCCATGTTTTCCACCTCCTCTGCCATGGTTTCGTCATTAGGAGCCAATAGAAAGATAATCCACTTCAAGGCAGATTGTGGCGATTCTTATCAAGGATAGGTACTGAATATTCGTGGTTCTCGGACAATGTCTGGTTCCGGTTCACCTTATTTTTATATGAATATTTCATATCCATTCACCTCATATTAGCAAAATATTAATAAACTTTACTGCAGATATTCCTACAATTGCGCATTAATTACTCCAACAACGATCCCCCAATATCCGGGCAAGGACGCCCAGTCCTGCATGGTCTGTCGCTGATTTCAGTTAACGTCCCGAGGGTTTGCGACGTCGAGTTACTACATTCATATTCTCTCGGATTTCGGGAATTCGCTGTTGTACTAAACCGCTGCGCGGTGGCTATTTTCTTGCTGAAATTCAATTAGATTTATGATATCATCAATACTGAGGTTATTCCTTTTACTCGGAAAGGGTAAAATAATGTAATTATCTGTTGGATAAATATATAAATCATGTAGAAAAGATTGAATTCCCATATACACATACTATCGCTCGGCAGACGGTTCAGTACAACATACGATTCATGATGTTCCTACCCCGTATGCCTCCCAAACCGATTGTTTCACTTAACGTCCCGAGTATTCACGAAGTCAACCCCAAACTCCCACCTCAAATCAGATTTCGTGAAGTTAGGCGGAGTATCCGTCTTGTGAGGAATACTTGCAAAAAAGTTGGGATACCTATGCCCATTTTAAGTGAACATATATAATAATTTCCACTTCATGAAGGTATTTCCTCTTTTCTGTCGAAGATTATTGGATAGAAATGGAGGGAGACGGGTACAAACATATGTCACACTTATATGCATATATTGATGAATCTGGTATCTTCCAGAAATTTAATAATCTAATCATCAATATCTACGATGGAGATGTGAATTTATTACATAAAATCATTGAAAATGAAGAAATCGATGGTTATATTCGGGGTTCCGCACTACATACTTTAGTCGTGCTTGTTGCACAGAGACGGATAGAGCGTGAGGACGTGGTTGAATATTTCAGAGAACTATTCAACGGTGGGTTAGACCGTGAGTATTCACATGTATATGCTCTAGTGGGGTGTAGTAATTATCTTTATCCAGAAGAAGTCATCAGGGATATTAAACAAGCTTATGATGAGGAACTAGTAGATCCTGGATATATAGAATTTGAAGAGATAAAAAATCAGCTTGCCCAAAACAAAGAGATTGTTCTTGCTGAATTATATAATAATCGGAACTATCAACTCATTGATGATATTATTCAGGAATTGGAATACTGGGCATGTTTCTGAAAAAAGGAAAATAAAAGAAGGCTCCACCTAAACTTACGGCGGATCGTAGAGGTAGTTGGTCGTGGTACCAACAACCTTAATATCCCGCTTTCCGTTCAGCTCGCCGAACAGTCTGCGGCCAACCTATAAAAAAGTAACACTCCCGCTGTCCTCTTAATATGCATGCACAAGAAGATGTTAACGGGAGTGGAGGTTGTTCATTTCTGTTGAAACGGTGGACAGGCCGTTTAAATGAGGTTTGTCACACTCATAAGCCTGGCCCCATATTCTGTGAATAAAGTAGCAGAAAGGACAGGTAGTATTATGAATGATTTGATCACAGATCGCACGCCGCTCATGATCGCGGCTGAAATAAACACGATCAGACACCAGGCCGGGAAAATCCTTCTTGCCGGCGCCATTGAGATCGGCCGTCGTCTGAAGGAGGCCAAGGACCTGCTTCCCCATGGGGAATGGGGCAAGTGGTTGAATGAATCGTCAGTTACTCCCAGCGAACGGCCGACAGGCTGATGCAGCTCTTCGAAGAGTATGGGACGATACTGCTTGCTTCCCCCGACAGTGACGGTAATCCAAATTCGTCACTGGTGACGAATTTAACCTACATCCAATTGTAATCCGGTTTACATCCCGCCATAGCTAAGGGGTGTAGA
>DOPS01000071.1:4183-5817 GCA_003512645.1 Desulfosporosinus sp. | reverse complement strand
GCCGCTTCAACCACACGAGCAACATCTTGCTCTACCGCGTCCCAATTCCCGGATTTAGCCCAACCAATATTTATCACCATATCCACTTCTTTACCACCATGTGCTTTGACCATAAAAACTTCTTGGATTTTCACTTCCGTAAACGTAGCCCCCAACGGAAAACCCACAACAGCAACAACACCTATCCCTGTGCCGTGTAAAAGCTTAGCCGCCGTTTGCACATAAATCGGGTTGACACAAACCGTCGCAAATTTATGCAATTGAGCCTCATGACAAAGCGCCACAATGTCCTTTTCCATAGCTTGAGGCTTTAACAACGTATGATCCGTCATACCTGCAAGATTCATCTTACTCCCGTTCCTTTCCATACCCGTAATTGCGTAAGCTATCCATACGATTACGCCAATCCTTTTTAACTTTAACCCATACTTCCAAAAACACCTTGCTACCTAACAACGCCTCAATATCTAGACGGGCCAGGCTGCTGATCTCTTTGAGCTGTTTACCTCCGGCCCCGATAACGATTCCCTTTTGAGATTCACGCTCAACTACAATCAAAGCTCTCACTTTAACAAGGGTCTTCTTTTCTTCTACCTCTTCAATCACAACAGCAATCGAATGAGGAATTTCATCGCGAGTCAGCTGAAGTACTTTTTCGCGCACCAGTTCCGCCATGATAAACCGTTCCGGCTGATCTGTAACTTCATCTTCAGGATAATACATAGGACCTGGAGAAAGTTGGTCAAAAATTACATTTAACAGTTCATCCGAGTTTTCCCCTGTTTTTGCCGAAATAGGCACAATCGCTTTAAAATCGATAAGAGCAGAAAAATGCTGGATTTTTTGCATTAAGATTTCTTTCTTGGCTAGTAAATCAACTTTATTTAAGACAAGTACACAGGGGATCTTCGTCTGCTTAAGCATCTCAATAATATACTCTTCGCCCGGGCCATATTCGGCAGTAAGATCCACCATATAAACGATAACATCCACTTCGCGCATGGATTCTTTGGCCTTTCCGACCATATATTCCCCTAACTTATGTTTGGGTTTATGAATTCCTGGAGTATCCAAAAAGACAATTTGTCCCCGTTCTTCCGTCAAAATACACTGAATACGGTTTCGGGTGGTTTGAGGCTTATCCGACATAATCAGCACTTTCTGCCCCAATAAATGATTAAGCAAGGTCGATTTCCCTGCATTAGGTCTTCCAATTACGGATACAAAACCAGAACGGAATTCTTCTTTGTTTGATGTTGATGAAACCAACGGTGAAGCACTTCCCTATCTTATACTTTTATTTATTTTTCATTCTTATCTTTATTACCTTAACCTTAAATAGTGTCATCTATTCAGTGGGGATTGTACAGTCCTCGGACACAAATAGGGACATATGCTAGTTAAGAACCGTTCCTGCTCCCACTAAACCCTCCGACAGGTGGATGCACAGTGCCCACCTAAAAACCCCAGACCGCTGAAAAGGCAAAGGCCTTGTTTTACTGATCTATGGTTTCTTTAGGTATGAAGGCACACATGAAATGTGCCTTCTCCCCAGCAACGTTAACCATCACCGCAACTTCGTTCCCCTCGTTCCACATTTCCGTTCCAAGCCCCAGGACGCAGTGTCACACGAG
>DOPS01000071.1:0-4173 GCA_003512645.1 Desulfosporosinus sp. | reverse complement strand
CCAGTGGAGAGTATCGCCGAAGGATGAACCCCGCTCCCCATAGTAGGAGCTTAAACGGTTAGTTTGCTCTGCGTCGTAAGCACCGAGCGCTGTGTGACACAAGTCCCCCTACAAATACTCCGGCCCAAACGCCTCAGGCAATAACGCCTTCAAACTAGTCACCTTCGTTTCACCCTGTCCATTAATTAAGTAAACCAGGCAATCCTCAGCGAACTCCCGAATCACTTGCCGACAAGCACCACACGGGGACGGAAATACGTCAGTCGGAACAGCAATCGCAATTCCTTTCAACTTCCGCTCTCCCCGAGCTACGGCTTGAAAAATTGCATTTCGTTCTGCGCAAACCGTTAAACCATAACTGGCGTTCTCCACGTTACAACCACTATATATTTCTCCAGAGGAAAAAAGTGCCGCCGCACCAACTGGGTAATGAGAATACGGTACATAGGCCTGTCCGTATGCAGCTTGTGCCCGATTACTAAGTTCTTTCGTAAGCTCTGGATCGAGCATTTACGCATACAACTCCTTTTCTAAAAAACCTTGCCCACAGAGCGATACAATAAGGGAGCAAAGACAATTAGTCCAATTATGATAGCCTGAATCGAAGTCACTAAAACCGCTCCTGACGCCACATCTTTTGCCATTCCCGCAAGAGGGTGAAAGTTTGGTTGCACCATATCTACAACAATTTCAACCGCAGAATTCATCACTTCTGCACCGATCACGCTGCCAATCGCTAAAACAAGAATTAGCCATTCAAAACGTGAAACCTTAGCCCACCAAGCAACGCTCAAAACAAGAATTCCAGCGAAAACATGAAACTGCATGTGTCCTTGAGTTTTCAAAGTATATAGCATTCCTCGCCAAGCTTGATTGAGACTGCGCCAAAATCCTGGTTTCAGATATCTTCCCATATGCCCCTCCGTTTTCGGTCTGATTATAAAGAAACCTGGCTGGCACCCGAAGACACTGTCTTCGCACGTGTTAACCTTCTTGAAAGCGCTGCCATGACTCGAACAAGGATGTTTGAGGTTATCGTTATACTCTCTCTAACCCCAGTTTAGTCATTACCTCTTCTTCTTTGTTGCGCATTTTTAGCTTATCGTCCTCTTCTTCGTGATCATACCCTAATAAATGAAGCGTTCCATGGACCGCTAAGTAAACAATTTCCCGTTCAAAGGAATGCCCATACTCCTCTGCCTGCTCCCTTGCCCGTTCAACAGAAATAACGATATCCCCCAGCATTTCGTCTTCAAACTCGAAATCCGGTTCCTCATCCATTTCCTCTTGCAAGGCAAAAGAAAGAACATCCGTCGGGCGATCCACTCCTCGATACTCAAGATTTAAAGCATGTATGCGCTGATCATCAACCAGCATTAAGCTCACTTCCGCCTCAGACCGCCCACCAGACAAGTGGATAGTCTCAGTAATAGCGTTATTTAGCAGCGTGGTGAGAGCATCCTGCCGTTCCGGCAAAATAGACTCCTCTTCCCAAGAGATATCTAAAATCACGTACTTCAGGCAAACCCACTCCCAACATGAAATAGAAGTGTTTTACCCTTCCCCCCTTCAGAAATTGAGCATACTTTTTAAGTAGCTCTTGTCAAGAGCCTAAGAATTATCCTTAATTGGCTTATGATTCACTCGAGGAATCTTAGTTTCAAGAGACCCCTCGCGACTCTCAAGCAGTTTCTCCTTTGGTAAAGCAATACCATCCTCTTGATTAACATCTACCAGGGTTTTCTTATTCAAACCCGCGTCTCGTGTACTTGGCATCTCCGGATATTCAATGCGGGAGTGGAAAATTCCACTTAAGACACGGACAAAAGCCATAGCGATCCGATCTAAATCTTGAAACGTTAAATCACATTGATCCAACTGTCCGTCATTCAGCTTGTCCTTAATAAGCTTGCGGACTAGCCCTTCAACACGCCCCGGCGTAGGTTGTCTCATAGAACGCACTGCCGCTTCCACACTGTCGGCCAAAGCAACCAGCGCGGCCTCTTTGTTCTGAGGCTTTGGCCCTTCGTAATGGAAAGACTCCTCAGGCACATTTTCCTGACTCTCAAGGGCCTTATGATAAAAGAAACTGACCAGACTGTCTCCATGATGCTGGGAGATAATGTCTTGGATTTGCGTTGGGAGTTTATAATCCTTCGCTAACTCCAAGCCATCTTTAACATGTGAAGTAATGATCAGAGAGCTTAGAGTCGGAGCTATTTTATCGTGTGGATTTTCCTGGGTAAACTGATTTTCGATGAAAAAGTACGGGCGTTTTAACTTGCCAATATCGTGATACATGGAGCCTACTCTTACCAAGGTCGCATCCGCATGAACTGCTTCTGCTGCGGCTTCCGCTAAATTTCCCACTAAAATGCTATGATGGTATGTACCCGGTGCCTCCATTAGCAAGCGCTTAAGTAACGGGCGATTGGGGTTCGATAATTCTAAAAGCCGTACGGAAGAAGTGATACGAAATCCCGATTCGAACCAGTGCAAAGCCCCCACCGTTAAAAACGATGACGCCAATCCATTGACAATCCCCAGAATCAGCCCAACCGCCCAAACCGTCAAGCGCATATCTGAGCTAAAAGCAACCCCACTAATCACCAAGACATTGACCGCGGACACAAATATCCCAGCCCGCGCCAAATCCGAACGCTGACTCAAATGGGACACACTATAAACTCCTACAATCCCACCAAAAAGAGCCACTAAACCCGCTTGCAAGCCAAAGGCAGTCGAAAGTGAGGGGTCCACTAAGACAGCCACAAACACCGCTAAGACAACGGAAACCAACATAGCGATATCCACACCAATAAGAATTGCTACGGACATCGTCGCCCAGGCCACCGGAATGAGCATGCCTGACAAATTATTATAATCAGGCCCTAGATTTAAGGCAATCACTCCACGTCCAATAGCCAAAACCATCGTCATCGTCAGCCCTATAAGAACAATTCGATTGGTCAGGCGGAAGATATCCCGTTTATACTGTAACAAATAAACCAAAATCGTTCCCATTCCTGCGAGAACAATCAAGGCAATTCCAAATGTTGCTTTCCACGTATTATGGCTATTAATTAAGCCATACTCGACCAAGACCTGGTAATCTGTTTCGTCAACAATCTCGCCCACTCCAACGATTTTTTGGTTGGCCTTGTAACGCAGCACATCCTTTTTCACAAGACTTTTTGCAGCTGTTCGCAAAGCTTCTGTCGTAATATCGTCTACGATCAGAGTGGGTTGCGTAATTTCCTGTTCTAAGAAGACCTTTAATAACGTTTTGACATGCTCATTTAAACCCGACTGATTAAGATCCGTTTTAGTTTTTTCAAGAAACCCATCTAACTCCGCGTAGGTCCTAGTTCCAGAATCCAAATTGCGCGCTCTGCTAAAGATAATGTCTCTACTGACCTGTTCATCCGCATTCAAATCATCCAGACTTATCTTCACTAAGGACGTCAATACTCCCTCCGGTAAATCCTTAAAAGGCTGGGTTTGCTTCAGTTGATTAATACGTACACGATCATCCTTCGAACTCGACTGCACATCACGCAACGTGGTAAATGTTTTCCCTAAATCCTTTGTCAATAAATTCAAATATTCCTCATCGGGTTTGTAAACCGGTTGAACAGCTTTCTCAGCTTTATCCAAGTTTTGAGCATATCCTTGGATATCTTCAATGTCCTTATTCCACGGAGCCGTGATGAGTTGTGGACTGGGTTCCCCTAATTCTAATTGAAGGGTCGAGACAAAAATATTGGAGGTTAGCAGAACGACAAACAACAGAAAATACATCACCCCGACAATGACACGAAGCCATGTGGTGTGATGTTTAAACAAATCCATACCTCGAGATAACCCCTCCCACATTGTTCTAAATATTCTAATCTTCATGCCATCATCCTTACTTCTATATACCATACAAAGTTCAAATGCTTACGTGATCTAAATAACCCTCCGTACCCCTTATGAATTGGCGTAAACTGCCAAATCTTCATAAGTTTCCACCTCTACCCTAACACGCACTAGATCGGAATTGTTGGTAAGAACCTTAACGGTTTCTCGCACGATGGGAATCTTAGTTGCTACTTTCTTCTGAACTTCAGCCCTGGCAGCTTGTTCAGCCAGTTGAAGGGCTTCCGTGCCAGTACGCTCAAGATGCACTTC
>DOPS01000320.1:0-11760 GCA_003512645.1 Desulfosporosinus sp. | reverse complement strand
TGGGTTCAGATCCCGGCAGCAGTGAGTACGAAGCCGGAATGATCAATTTTTGAGTTAGAATAATGGGACATAGCTGATAATATTTTAATAAAGGGTGCAAGTTGGCAGACTAGTTGAAACAGCAGATGACCCGAACTTTATTCTTTTCCGGGTTGTGAACGGGGAGGCCCATTTTTGGACATGGGAAGACAATCTTAAGGAAGCGGACATACCGAGAATTAGATTTTAGTTTATCCAACCTTATTCCTATTTAAAATCCGACTTTAACATGACTTCTGAGCAGCTTATTACCGGGACCGAACCCTAAACAGAAATGGAAGCGGGGGAAATGATTGGATTCAGGACCAATGACCGGACAGCTACTGGCTTTGACGGCAGTAAGCAAAGTATTCCCTGGTCCGCCATATTAAAAGATTATAGGAAGAATGACAGAGGGATTCTCCAGCCGACTGTATTTCAAGCGGTCTGGTATTATCCGGAAGCTGACCTCGTTTATTTTGACGGGAAGATTTTATCATCGGTAGCAAATTTGATTCTAAGACCCGACTTTTAACCTTCAAAAATATATTGGTTTATTGATAAGGATTATTGCATATCATACAATGATTTTAAGCGATCAAGCCCATGTTCCTTCCGAGGACTGGGCTATTTTTATGAGTTAACCACTTTTTGATAAGCGAAAACTTATATCCCAGAGTCAGGGCACGTGGAGTGCTTAATAGTGCTATATGTGCGACACGTTTCTAAATGAAAAGTTTAGACATTTGTAGAAATACAAAGAGAACTAACATCTTGATGAGTCGAATGATAGGGTAACGCCTAAAAAGGCTCCTTTAATACTCCGATGGGCGTGTATATGTATAAGCGTCGAAGCGTCTAGAGCTCGGTGAAGTCGCGTGACCCTGCCCTTTTGGAATTAAAAACCTTTTGGAAACCTGTTCAGAGGTGAACAGTGCGGGTTTAGCGCGGAAGTCTATAAAATATCCATGGTAAGAATGTAGGCAAAACCTACTGACAAAGTTCCGAATGTACGGGTGAATCACTAGGCTAATAGAAATGTTAGTACAAGCAAAAGCTTGGTAGATGAGGAAAAGTAAAAATATATAGTATGAAAATCCTTATGATGTTAAAGGCATCATCAAGTCTACAAACCCAAAGGAACAATCTAAAGGTATATGCATAGATAAAGATGTTGGAACGTGGTAAGCATTGGACGTTAAGGACTTATATTCTATGAAACGGTGATAAGGCAACTTATCTTTATCAATGTGAAAGTAGGGCCACAGTACCAATGAAACCATGATAACAAGTGGTGGAGGGATAGGCCCAAGTCAATCTATTATAAATGAAAACTTACAATCACAAAATCACTCCATAGGTTCTGGTGAGACTAAAAGAGGCTAACCTCGAAAGGAGGTGTTGCCGACTATGGCTACCACTGCCGCGAATGCCAAGTTGCGTCATAACGAATATTATGGGCAACAAAGTACCTTTGATGAATTGTACGAAAGAAGTCTAGATGATGCAAAGTTTAATAAACTATACGAAAAAATTGTAGAAGAAAACAACATCCTCCTAGCCTATCGAAACATCAAGGCAAATACAGGAAGTAAGACAGAGGGCACTGATGGTTTAACCATCAAGGACATCTCAACTATGACCAATGAACAGGTTATTGCCATGGTAAGAGTAAGGTTAAAGCGCTATGCACCACAATCGGTCAGACGAGTAGAAATCTTAAAGGACAATGGCAAATTGCGCCCTCTTGGAATTCCCGCTATGTTCGATCGGCTGATCCAGCAATGTATACTTCAAATCCTCGAGCCAATCTTTGAAGCAAAGTTTCATAATCATAGTTTCGGCTTTAGACCCAATAGAAGCACGGAACATGCCCTATCTACAATGCAAAGAATGATTAATATACAGCATCTACATTTTGTCGTAGATCTTGATATAAAAGGTTTTTACGACAACGTAGACCATGGGAAACTTCTTAAACAGATGTGGACGATGGGAATTCGGGACAAAAACCTTCTTTGTATTATATCGGCAATGTTAAGGGCAGAAATTGAGGGAATAGGAATCCCAAGCGAAGGCGTGCCCCAGGGTGGTATTTGTTCACCATTATTTTCAAACGTGGTTCTGAATGAACTAGATTGGTGGATTAGTGACCAATGGGAAAGCTTTGAAACTTCATCCCCCTACTCTCATAACAGAAGTAAGCTAAAGGCAATACGCAAATCATCGGAACTCAAGGAATGCTACATTATCAGGTACGCGGATGACCTCAAAATCATGTGCCCAACTAGAGAAGTCGCAGAACGAATGTTCATCGCAGTTAAACGTTGGCTCAAAGAGAGATTAAATCTAGATATAAGTCCAGAAAAGTCGAAGATTACAAATCTGAGAAAGAAGTCATCTGAATTCCTTGGTTTCAAGATCAAGGCGGTTGTTAAGGGTATGAAACGAGTCGCTAACTCAAATATTAAACCTATTGCTATTGTGAAAATAATGGCCAAAGGAAAAGCACTAATCAAGAAAATCCAAAAGAATCCAAACCCCAAGAATATAAGTCTCTACAATTCTTATGTTCTTGGTACTCAAAATTACTATCGTATAGCCACGCATTGTACCAAAGATTTCTCAAAAATCGGATATTATCTCGATAGGAATATTAAAATCAGGTGGAAGTCACTTTCTACTAATAAGGGTTCTCCTAGCAAGATATACTTGGAAAAGTACAAGGAATATGCAAAGCAAAAGACATATATTAAGGGGCTTATCATATTTCCAATGTCAGCATGTAAAACTAAAAATGCAATGTCTTTCTCCAAAAAGGTAAATAAGTTCACACCAGAAGGGAGAAAACACATTCATAAACAAATTGAAAGTGTATCAGACTTCGAATTTATACATCTCACTAAAAATCCGGTGACAAAGCGAAGTATTGAGTATAATGATAACCGAATATCCCTATTCTCTGCTCAAAATGGAAGGTGTGGGGTTCTCGGCGAAAGATTAGAGGTAAATGATTTCCACTGCCATAATATCATTCCAATTATTGCTAGTGGAGGAGATCAATACCGTAATCTAGTCATAATTTCTCCTGATATTCACAGATTGATACATGCAACTAAATCCGAGACAATCCATCAAATACTGGCGAAACTTGAACTATCTAAAAAGCAGATAGCCAAAGTGAATAAATTCAGGTTAAAAGTAGGAAATATTGTGATATAAGGAAGTAGTTTTAGATTGATGGAACGCCGTGTGATTACGAAAGTATCATGCACGGTGCGGGGCGGGGGAAAAAGTGGAGATAATATCAAAGCTTTACCTATCGCCATTTAAGCTGAGCTGAAAGCCTTGGTAGAGCGGGTTTGAGAAGTGCATGTTCTTTTTATAGTGACAAAGTGTTTGTGGAAATACATTGAGCCAGGCCTGTGTTTAAGCTAACACTCCAAATAATAGATAATGGCGAGACGGGGAGTAGAATTCTGATTCGTTACGTTTTAGGAGTCAACTTAATTACTTTGTACAAGAGTTGTTATATACGTTGGCTCATTTCAAGCAGTAGGAGAGATCAATGAGGTGATCAATATCCACCTGGAGAAAAGCAGAAGAATATTTTAAGCATTATCTCAGGAGGATCATCGCCTGGTTTCTGTTCAAATTCGGAATCGATTCCGAATTTTAAATTACCATGATCTGAGCGGGCCTGGTTTTTATCCATAAGAGCGGCCATTTGGCCGCAAAATCAAGTGCCATCGGCAGGCGGGGCATTTCCCCTCTGGGGGCTTTAAAACAGGGGTGGATCATACAAATCGGTTGTTGTTGAATCCGTGATTTTTATATCTCTTTTGCCGACTAATTCACCGCCGGTCGTGACAAACATATTTTTGGCAATAATCAGTTCCATAGCGGCTTCAGCTTCCGCGGCGGTCAGGTCTGCCCTTGGCGCCGGCAGGGTAAGCGTAAATGTGCTGCCCAGCGTTGTGGCAAAGGTTAGCCGAAGGGTTTTCTGCTGCGTATTTGCCATCCCCAATCCCCCCTCTCCTTTATGATCGATTGAACAAAGATCTATTCCACAGCCAGGTCAAAGCGGTTATTCCGGGTTACGGATACCAACGGGTATTCCAGCAAATTGAATAATGTGGTTGCAACTTCATAAAGATCCTCATCGGACACGTCCATTTTCAACCCGGAAAAGCTTTTTTGCCGGATAACCGGGGAACCCTCGGCGGTCGTACCGGTCTGATAACGGACAACCATCTCGGTTTCCACCCCTGACGAAATAATAGGCATGGATAATCCCCCCTTGTTTTGGATTTTGACAGGCCAAGCCTTGGTCTGTCTTTTTATCTTATGCACCTTGTCCGGCTGGGGTTACTCTTGTCTAAGGATATTTATGACAAAATAAAGGCAAGACTGCAAAGTGCCTAGGCTCTTTACAGTCTTGTCTTTATTTTTGTCACAAGTGAGGGCTTGAACACATAGGCTATGAGTAAGGTTGTTCAAATCTGTCTTGTCTTATGGGAGCTTTTCCTCCGGAAAAGCTTATGAATAAGCAGAGGAGCTCGAAAATCATGGCGAAGGCAATAAGCGAGCGGACGCCGCAGATTATCGCGGCCGAAATTAACAGTATTAAAGATCAGACCGGCAGAATGCTCCTTTACAGCTCCGTCGAGATCGGACGGCGCCTGACGGAGGCCAAATCCATGGTCAATCATGGAGAATGGGGAAAGTGGCTGGAGAACTCGGTGAGTTACTCCCAAAGCACGGCCAATAAACTCATGCGCCTCTTTGAAGAGTATGGGGCCAAACTCACCGTCGGCCACCAGGACAGTTCAAATTCGGAATCGATTACGAATTTGAGCTACACCCAGGCGATTATCCTCCTGGGAATTCCCGAGGAGGAACGGGAGTCCTTTATAGTAGAGAATGATGTGGACGGCATGTCGACCCGGGAGCTTAAGGAGGCAGTCAGGGAAAGGGACCAGGCCCTTAACGAGAAAGCGGAGCTGCAAAATACTCTGACCGCCAACCAGGGCGCAGTCACGAAAATTACCTCTGAGCGGGACGAGTTGAGAAAACAGACTTCAGGTCTCCGAGCGGCAATCCACACTAAGGAGTTAACCATCAAGACTTTACAGGAGAAGCTGGACGTTGCCAAGGAGGGCGAGGCTTCAGCCACGAAAATCGTCGCCCTGCAAAAGGATATCAAAGCCGCTCAGATCAAGCTGTCATCTAACAAAGTCAGCTTTCTCTACAATAATATCGCTAAAGAATTCGAAGAGTTGCTGAAGGAACTGACTAAGTTAGCCCCGGCAGACCCGGAAGCTCATGAAAAGTATAAAAGTGAGGTAAGCGGGCTTATCGGGAAAATAGCGGAGAGACTGTAAGGCCGCGGGCCCAGGTGCAGGCGGGTTAGTTGAAGGGACTGATGCAAAATGAAGAAAGTTCGTGGAGCATCAGTCTCTTATTACCAAAGGCCATCAATCCCTTCTCGGCCTCATTTATTCTTGGGACTTCCGCTTTTTAACAAGTTCGGCGGTATGTATTATTAGTTCTTCCGGCCTGGGAATCTTACCCTTCTCGCGGAATATTGTCCCAAAACGTTTTCACCTTTGGATCAGCTCTGCATAATCCGTTCATCATAGCGATCTGCATTTGCGTTTTTACATATTCGACGGTAACGCCGTCACGTCTTGCGATTTCCTTGATGGCGTTTTCCACCACTATCTGCTTCTTTTTATTCAATCTGCCGCCTCCACAGGTGCATTTTAGCATATATTAACACTTTGAGAGGCATAATTCAATATAATAAACCTCCAATAGCGTGAATATTACCACTGTCAAAAGTGTAGAATGATATCTAATGACAGTGAGGTGAGAATATTGGGTGTTGAGTTTATCAGAAAGCGCATCACGGATTTACGCTTAAAAAAAGGTGTTTCGGAATATAAAATGAGCCTTGACTTGGGGCACAGCAGAAGCTATATACAGAACATTATCGCAGGGCGTTCCTTGCCATCCATTGAAGAATTTTTGTATATCTGTGAGTATCTGAATGTCACGCCGAAAGCCTTTTTCGATGACAGTGAGGCAGAACCGATTCTGATTCAAAAAGCTCTTGACGGTATGCGCGGTTTGCCCGACAAAGACCTTCTGATGTTAATCGGCCTGATAGACCGTTTGAAGGAAGGCAAAAGCGAATAAATCCGTAAGATATTTAGAGAGGCTGCACAGCCTCTTCTTTTAATTTTTTAACCACGTGCGACAAGAAGTCTCCCACCTTTAAGCTACCTTGCTCACGCTAGTGAGTGCGTAGGAGGGAGATGAATTGTCGCCATTTTATTCCAAATAAGTATTGATAAATTACTTCTATGTATGATAAAATATAATCAGTAGTAATCAAGATAGACGGTGATAAATCAATGGAATTAGATAATAATAATCATTCAGTATTTCTTATGTATTATCATCTTGTTCTGGTCATTAAATTCCGTAGAAACGTAATCGATCAAGTAATTTCTAACAGGCTCAAAGAAATATTTGAGTATGTGTCTCCCCACTACAATATCACGTTGCAAGAATGGAATCAGGATAGAGATCATGTTCATATTCTGTTCAAAGCCCATCCAAACAGTGAGTTATCAAAATTTATTAACGCCTACAAAAGTGCATCATCGCGGTTGATTAAAAAAGAATATCAGCAATTACGTGAATCTCTCTGGAAAGAATACTTTTGGTCAAGAAGTTTTTGCTTGCTAACGACGGGCGGTGCACCGATTGAAGTTATTAGACGTTACATCGAAAATCAAGGTGAGAAGTTATGAATAAAGCGTTCAGATATCGCCTTTATCCCAGTTCTGAACAAGCGATCCTTATCAATAAAACCTTTGGCTGTGTACGATTCATTTATAATCAAATGCTTGCTAACAGGAAAACTATTTATGAGCAGTATAAAGATGACAAAGAAGCGTTGAAGCAGCAGAAGTATTCTCTACCAGCTGCTTACAAAAACCAATTTGAGTGGTTAAAAGAAGTGGACAGTCTGGCCCTTGCTAATGCCCAGCTCAATCTAAATACCGCTTATAAAAATTTCTTCCGGAATAAGTCTGTAGGTTTTCCAAACTTCAAACGAAAGCATAGGGATCGATTATCTTACACAACGAATAACCAAAAAGGAAGCATACGGCTTATTGATAGTAAAACCATCCGGTTGCCTAAATTGAAAGATGTTCGAATTAAATTACACAGACAATTACCGCCAAATTCCACCATTAAATCAGCCACGCTCAGCCAAACACCAACCGGTAAATACTACATAGCGATCTTGGTCGAGTTTGAAGCAAAACTAGAACCAGTAACAGCAACCGTCGAGTCAACGTTAGGTTTGGACTATTCCTCAAAGTCGTTGGTCATCGATAGTGAGGCAAGAAGTGCCGACTATCCCAGATTTTATCGTAATGCGGAGGCAAAACTAAAGAAAGAGCAACGAAAACTATCCAAGAGACTGAAAGGGAGTAAAAACAGAAACAAACAACGACGAAAGGTCGCTGAACTTCATGAAAAGGTAGCGAATCAACGAAAGGACTTTTTGCATAAGCTGTCAAGGCAGATAGTCAATGCCTATACCGCTGTTGCAATCGAAGACTTAAACATGAGAAGTATGGCGCAAGGCTTAAATCTGGCAAAATCAACGAATGACAATGGCTTTGGGATACTAAAAACATTTTTGGCGTATAAGCTGGTAGAACAAGGTAAGCAGCTGGTCAAGATCGATAAATGGTTCCCATCCAGTAAACAATGCCACGTTTGCAAGAACCTATATGTGGAGTTGACACTGGCCGATAGAAGTTGGAGTTGTAAGCACTGTGGTGCAGAACTTGATCGAGATATAAACGCCGCAATAAACATTAAAAATGAAGGCTGTCGGATATTGGGTATAGCCTAATACACTAAGAACCGTTGGGCAAACGGGGATAGCTTGGTAACTATATTGGCATTAGTCGGTACGTCCCAAGAAGCCCCCACCTCTTAGGTGGTGGGAGTATGTCACTTCAAATACTTTCCAGTGCTAAGTACGTAATATTTGAGGCGCAGCCGTCCTTGGCTGCTCTGGCTTCGTAGGGCGTGAGGCTCCGTATAACAGAGAATTTCCGGTGCGTCCTGGCAGGTCGCACGTTCTAGCGGGGGAGGATCCCGTCGGAGTAAGGTCTAGCCAACCGCTCCGTATCGAATGTCTTAATTTTGCATGTGATTATTGTGATTATGGATGTTTCGTAGGAGAATGAGAAAAGACCCCCGGCATGTGGGTCTTAAGGAATGCTACTCCATATTCTTTAAAATAGTCACCTTCTTGAAGAACTAAAACGAATTTCGACTTTCCTTCGGGATATCTTCGATCAAAAGTATATGAGAATTTAACAAAATATACTTCTCCCCTAAGAAGCTCTGCCACTACACTTTCTCCCTATATCACTTGATCGTTTTATATGTTTCTTCTTCTAAATCTTTAAAAAGTTCATTGTATTTTTGCACTTCGCTCTTTGTTGCTTGGTGTCGTAAATCGGGTCTCTGTTTTCTAAATTCTGCTCGTTGTTTTAAGTTGTCTATCTTAGAGGTTTTATAGATAGGTTCTTGCAAAGCAGATAACATATCTTCCCCCTCCTTACTAACTTTATCTTCTTCCTTGTCCATATCATACCACCTTCCAAATAGTTGTTCAATATATTATGCCCAATTTTACCAATTTAGAAGGTGATAATAACATGGTTGTAGAATAATGTAAAATGTTAGTAGAGGGGATTGGAGCTATCCTGAGCTACGAAAATTGGCCAAAGAAAGATTCGAAGTTGCCGTACTTCGCCTACGATGGGATTCCCAATACTTTGCCGAGATGAAGGTAGTATTAGTATGGCGCGTCGGAATTCCCAGAACGCATTGCGTCGAGGGATAATCTATGGGAAATAATTTAATGGCTTGTTAGGAGAAGTACTAGTATGGCACGTAGGCTGTTAAGCGAGATGCACCCAATATTATATTTCTTATCAGTTTGGTCTCGAAGATTAGTAAGATACTCAAGATGGTGTTTCGAGGATAAGAAGTTTGCTTCATTACAAAGTCTTGAAAGATTACCATACAGAGTTAAGAAGCATCAGTCAGTACTGATAAGGAAACTCGGTGACACAGATATGCAGTTGCAGTATAACAAGGTCAAAAATCTTGCGATAGCAATAAAGCGTATTGATGGTATTCTCATAAAACCTGGTGAAACATTCTCTTTCTGCAAATTAGTAGGATTGACTACAAAGCGAAAGGGATATCTACCTGGGATGTTATTGTCTGGTGGAGAAGCAAAGCCTGGTATTGGGGGAGGAATCTGTCAAATCGCTAATTTAATCCATTGGTTGGTCATTCATAGTCCTTTGATAGTTACGAAACGTTATCATCATAGTTTTGATCCGTTTCCCGATGCATAGAAGGGTTTTGCCGTTCGGAAGTGGGGCAACAGTCTTTTACAACTATATAGACTATCAGTTCAGGAATTGTACTCCTTACACTTTCCAATTAAGACTTTGGCTTTCAGATAAGTGTTTAGAAGGAGAATTACGAGTCGATCAGGATCTAGATTTTGCATATCATGTTTTTGAAAAAGACCATCAGTTTCTTAAGATTGGCGAGAAATATTACAGAAAAAATGAAATATGGAGAAACAAGATAGTCAGAAGGAAAAGTGGCGAAATACTAGAAACTGAATTAGTGTCTAAAAATTTTGCTGAGGTCAAATATGTACCGGAGTATTGTCAAGAGGTATCTTCAGTAATGTATGAGGAAAGATCGTATTTGTAATTATGCTAAACATTGAAAAAACATTAGGGGGAGCAGATGGATATCATTATTAGAAACTCAAAACTTGAAGATTTTGATGATGTGATATTACTTTTTAACCAACTTTGGCCTGGTAAAGAATTGAATATAAATGATTTAATGGTTGTTTTTTCTCGGGGTATACAATCGGATAGCGATGAGTTACTTTGTGTGGAGCAAAACGGGAAAGTTATTGGTTTCTGTTCTTTTGCGATAGTCAATAATTTTTGGCAGGAAGGGTATATTGCATATGTTTATGCAATGATAATAGATGATTCCTTTAGAGGACGGGGCATTGGAACAGAGTTGCTTAAAAAGGCATTTGATAAAGCAAAATTAAGAGGTTGTAAGAAGATTGAATTAGATTCGGGATTTCAACGAGAAAAAGCACACAAATTTTATGAAAAAATTGGTTTTACAAAAAGAGCTTATTTATTTTCAAAGGATTTATGAATTATTAATTTGAATAATGTCTAAAAGGAGAGTTTATTATAAGTTGTTATTTTGTTGCCCAAATTCAAATTAATAATTTGGATGAGTATCAAAATTATTTAGGCTTAAATAATAAGACAGTTGAACCATGATCTGGTTCAACTGTCTTATAAACATAAACATCGCTTGGTTACATGCCTAACATTTTCAAAATACAGCCGGCTAATTGTTGACCAGTTGCATCACATTGTTGAATACATTGTGCTAAAGCTAATCCAATCATGAAATTTTGTCACCTCCAAAAATATATAAGACAAGTATAACTTAGAAATATGAAGATCCTATGAATTTGGATCAAAGGATTCTATTTAATTGATTTGATCAGATTGCAATGGGGGGTGTAGTATAAATGAGGTTAGCCAAAATGCTATTTTGGAAATGATAAATTCGTAGATACATCCTACCAGGGAGGGGGGACGGAGCATTGTTTACTTTACAAATCGCATTGGCTGATGACCTAGAATCATTGGCTCAACTCTATGAAGAACTGCTTGACGAACGAACCGATCTTTCGAAAATGAAAGAGAATTTTAAATTGATGGAGGCAAATCCTAACTATGTAGTCTTGATCGCCAAAGAGGACAACTCAGTAGTTGGATCAGTGATGGGGATTATTTGTCTGGATTTAGTTGGTAAGTGCAAACCTTTTATGGTCATTGAAAATGTTGTAGTTAAAAGTGCTTGCCGTGGAAGAGGAATCGGCACCCGACTCATGGAAAAAATAGAGGAAATTGGGCGAAAAAGAAAATGCTATTATACTATGTTCGTTTCCGGAGGTCATCGAAAGAAAGCACATCAATTCTATAAGGCTGTTGGCTACGATTTGGATTTGGTTCAAGGATTTAAGAAGTACCTGTAACATTACTCAAAACATTAAGTGGGTTAACAACAAGTACTTTTCGTTAATAGTAATGTTTTTGATTATTAAGAATAGGTGAGATAATTTAATTTTATTCAAATACTGTCGGCTTTTGAATCGCGTAATTTGTGGAGGGAGTTAATGATGGCAGTAAATGAAGGTTTCAAAGATTACGTCGTCGACCAACTTGAACAGTTGGGTTGGGTTACCGTTAAAAAGATGTTTGGCGGTGCAGGTATTTACTATGAAGGTATCATTTTTGGGTTACTTGCAGATGACGTCCTGTATTTTAAGGTGGACGACTCGAATAGGTCAGACTATGAACAGATCGGAATGGAGCCCTTCCAACCATTTGCTGACAAACCCATGGTAATGCCATGTTATGAAGTTCCTGTTGAAATTTTAGAAAACAAGGAACTGTTATCGGATTGGGCTCGGAAAGCTCTATCGGCTTCCAAAAATATGCCTTCCAAGGGCTCTAAAGGCAAGAGGAGAAGTAAAAATAATTATTCTAATATCTCTTCGCTGGCCAG
>DOPS01000251.1:0-3166 GCA_003512645.1 Desulfosporosinus sp. | reverse complement strand
TTGCTAATCCGCCTATTTCATTCTATTAATTTTGAAAACCTCAGATACCTCTAATTAAGAGCTACTCTTGCCTCTATGTATTCATTGAAATTATTCATTTCTAACAAACCTCACCGCGAGAGACCAGAGTCCCTTACATATTTTGTATAATGATTGCTGTACCAGGCCCGCCCCGGCACAAAGAGAGGCACAGCCAAACTCGACGTTGCGGCGTTTCATTTCACTCACTAGGGAAACAATTAAGCGAGCTCCCGTGCAGCTTACTGGATGGCCTAAGGAAATACCTGAACCATTGCCATTAACTTTATCCATATCCAGTTTCAGCTCCCTATTACATGCAATAAATTGGGCAGCAAAAGCTTCGTTTATCTCCCAGCACCCAATATCTTCAAGCTTCAGATTAGCAAACTGCAAGGCCCGTTTAACGGCCGGCACTACTCCGATCCCCATGATTTTTGGATCTACTGCTGCAGAGGCCGTTGAAACAATCCGAATCAGCGGCATACAGCCGAGTTCTTTGGCTTTATCCGCAGTCATCAAAATCAACGCGGATCCGCCGTCATTTAAGCCTGAGGCATTACCCGCAGTAACGGTTCCTTCTTTATCAAAAACGGGTTTTAACTTAGCCAGATCATCTAGCTTGATGTCGGGTCTAACATGCTCATCGGTATCAATGATTACCGACCCCTTCTTGGTTTTGAGCTCAACCGGGATGATCTCATCTTTGCTTTCAGAGAACCTAAAAAGTCACCAATTGGAGTACGTGCACCACTTACAATAACTACTTCACGCAAAATAATCTCTCTCCTTTTACAACCATTTTTCTGTAGAATAGATGCTTTGATTGGTTTCTCACACTAATTAACGAATATTCAATGCAAAAACCATACCCATCACAGAAAGTTTAAAAAATTCAAGATACTCGCCATCTTAGCTATATGTTCTTTTAACATGTGTGGCAATAATGATACACTAAAACTGAAAAGATTAGATTAATAACTGAGAACCTTGATTTTCGGGGGTTTTATACGAGTGAAACAGAAATGAGACACTTCTTTGCAGCGTGTCTCATTTCTGTTTCACATTTCTCAATGCGCCGGGTATTAATCACCCCCGACTTCAGTAATAATCTATCGTTTAGAAAAAAATCCCACTCTTCAACTTAAAAACGAAATGCGCCGATTGAGAATTTCTATCTTCTCTACCAACACATTAAATATTTGTTCATCAATTTCTTTGAGGGAGCAAATTCCTGCTGTTTAATGTCTCTTGGAGTTTATAATCAGGTACGTGCATCCGTCTCACAAATACAATCTTATTTGGTGGTATGCCCAACAGTCTTGTGTACAGCGTTTAAGATATTACCAGCAAATTTTAATTCCTTTTCTCTCTGTACTTTGTTCACAAACTCAAATTTTAACGCCTTCATAGGACATACACGTACACAGGCAGGCTCTAAGCCGGCTTCCACTCTTTCCATACACAGATTACATTTTTGCATCTTTTCATCAAGATCATATCTTGGAACCCCGAAAGGACATGCCAAGGAGCAACTGTGACACCCGATGCACAATTCCTTATTAACTATGACAGCTCCCGTTCTATTACACTTGCTTATGGCCCCTGTAGGGCAGCCAATCACACAAGGACTGTCTTGGCAATGCAGGCAGGCGGCAGAAACATACTGAATGTTGGCACTGGGAAACTCTCCCTTTTCAATTTGGTAAATCCTTCGCAAAGCAGACTGTCCTTTTTCCGGAAAGATATCATTCTGGTCCATGCAGGCTACAACACAGGCGCCGCAGCCGGAACAGAGATCGATTTCGAGATAAATCACTTTTTCCATCAATTATGCATCTCCTTCCTCAAACTTTCTCAACTTTACAGAGAGTAGACTTGAAACCCGGAAAACCGGAAAGAGGGTCCAGGTAGTCGCCTTCCAAGATCGAGTTAACATCGGCTTCCGGATGGCCATGATACATATGAATAACACCCTGTTGGACCATCTGGGTCAGATTAGCTTTTACCACGATGGCATCTTTAGGGGAAGATATGCGGATGAGATCGTCCTGTTTGAGACCTAAACGGGCGGCATCGACAGGGCTGATATCGGCAGCAGGATGGTTAGGCCGCAGGCTCATAGTCCAGGTTAGGCGGAAGGTCCGGGTATGAATAAACATGGGTAGTCTGGAGCCTGTGTTGAGAATGAACGGGTATTCTTGCGCCAACACCGGAGTTGACTCCCTGCTGTATTTGGGAGGTGCATAGACCGGAAGCGCTTCAAAACCAGGCTTTCCTACATATTTTTCCAGAACCTTGGACATAAATTCCATCTTTCCAGAGGGAGTTTTAAAGCCTCCATTTAGGTATTTCTTCTCGCGCAGTTTCATCGGGCTAGGCACGAACATGCCGCCCGGATGCTTTTTGAGTTCAGCGACCGTGATGCCGCTGGGCTCCAGTATCCACGGGATCCTTCCAGATCGAGGGTAACAAATTGGAATCCCAATTATCTAAACTTTCGGACCACTTTTTCGACAATTTCCCCCTGCCACAATCCGATTGGCGACTATCTGCCTGATATAGAAAATCTCCTTCTATTTTTCGCTAACAATGCCGGTGTTCTTCTTGAAGGGGGGAACATGTTTGTTGCCAATTCAGATGGTTATATTCGCCTTAATCTTGCCTGCCCACGTTCAATTGTCAAAGAAGGCGTCCGCCGGATCTGTGAAGCAATCAATACTCGCCGTTGTTGACTATCTAGAAAAGGGATACTATTCTTTTACACAGCCCTTTGAAGCCTTTCCTAAAAGTCTTCAAGGGGCTTTTTTTTGCAGCATTGTAGACTGAGAAGTTAGGTGAAAAAAGATGCCATAAATAAGAGCTCATTTATATGGGTAATGCGAAATGGTAGCGTAATACTGCCCATTGCCGATAAGTTTCCGACCAATACAAAACTATACGGCATTATGACTCCCATTGAACGCGTCGAAATAGAGTTAGAGCGTATCCCCCGCATCCAACCGCAACTCGTTCCGGCGGTATTGAACCCCATCCATCCCGGCCGGCACCAAACCGGCACTGAATTTCTGCCAGGTGAAACAGTGATTTTTTCTCCCCACTGCCCTTCCTCCTGATCGAAATCACCTCTCGGTACTCTAGCGAGACC
>DOPS01000250.1:0-5081 GCA_003512645.1 Desulfosporosinus sp. | reverse complement strand
AGTGCTTAGGTTTTGACAATTACGTTTCGGCCGCCCACCCGCCCTATTCAGTTGTACAAAACTAGAATATCACAATTCTCACTAATTAACCAAATAATTCTACATTTAAAGCGCAATAACATTAGTAAGCCCATTCTTGAAGGGGGAAGGCTTGTATTGGCTCTTTTAATTGTCAGAATAGCTCCCCGCTGTGTTGCATACTACAGACCCAGGGGGAAGGCAGACCGCACGGGAGGGCTTCCCTTGAGCATGGCTTAATAACAAATGTGCAGAGCTTGTTCAATGATCACATGATCAAACAGCCTGAAAGTCAATTGTCGAAATATCACAGATATAGATAAGAAAGGTTCCAGGACCCTGCGCGTAACGGTGAGCGAAGTCAACCGTTACGCCGAGTAATGATATTGAATTTTCAGAATCGTTTCCCATTGTGCGAGGGTACGACCTCCGGCACAATTCCCGACGGGACGGAGGGGATTGTGGTCGAGTACTCCCCAATGGCGAGGCAGAGGCGCAGACGAGTCCGAGCACCTTTTCACAAACTAAACAATAGGCACCGGTCCCCTACTGGAACCCTGGAACGGGGACCACCGGGAACCGTTCCGGCGAGTAAGGATCATTAAAGATGAAACATCTCGATATTCTGCTCGTCTATGCCCATCATAGCTGCAAATTTTCTAATCCTATCCTTATCTGCATCACTGTACCAGCTTATTTTCCAGTGTAGTTCATCGGGCGTTGCATTTTCTTCGGTAATTTTCCTAAAGTAAGGATGATCAACCGGAGATAAAGAATGACCGATCACGACAATCTCTTCTATCCCTTTCAGCGAATCAAAGAACGCCAAGTTGTCAGTTACTATTACTTGCGTCTTCTTGGCGGAATGATAAAAATAACCTTCAATCGTCCCAGTCGCGCTATCTGCCGCATAATACCGGATCGGATTTCTCCAATTACCTTTCCGTTCGTCCTCCTGGAAATAATTAAGATATGTCAAACTATCGTTTCTATATCTTCGACCCTTTTTGCCACTACGATAGTCGCTGAATCGTTTCTTGCCTTTGTTTCGTTCAAACCAGTCAATAAAATCCTTATCTGGATCACGACCGTGCCCCAAAATCAGTTCCTTTTTCTTATCTCTCCTATCACCGTGAATGTACAGAATGTTATCTATTGGTATTCCATACAAAGTTTCAAGAAACTCAGTATAATTGAAATTGATATATAAAGCACCTTGCTCAAGTAGCTTATCGCATGATTCGTTCTTTCCAGCTTGAGGATGTAACGTCTTGATCCATTTTTTAAAGCGTAGAGGCAAATTGTCAATCAGATCAGGAATAACCTGCGTACCCATTTCAATAGATGCGAAATAATCTGCATAAGAGAAATCGTCATCATCTTCATCAAATGTGGTCATATTCATGTCAAGCATGGTGTCTACTGACTCCATGACCATCTCACGAGAAAGAAAAGCCAGGCTGTTTTCAAAATCGCCCCAGAAATTCTCGCATTCGAAATAACAATCCATTTCGAAGCTTAATGACTTATCGTGTCTTTTGAGATATTCCCTAAATGCAGAATAGCTGGATTTGACGCCATGTAACAAGTCAAAACCGTTGCCTATTATATATAAGGTTGTAGGTTGTTGAGTCATATGTTAATCTTTTCCTTTCTATGTAATTATTTTATTGCTCCTCTAAAAGCGAGGTACTTGGAACTTGTCCGGAACGGTGACCAGCGGGAGGCGTTCCGGCGAGTACTCGCAAAAGCACGGAAATAAAGCGATCAAGAAAACCCTAACGTCCCCGCATGGTTAAACACTATTGCAGTGGTGAACAACGTCAATTTCTTACAAGTCCTACAAAATGCCCTAAAAGACCAACTTGGCATTAACAGTTAACGAAACATAATAAATCAGCAAGCTTAGAACGGCCGCTGATTTATTATATGTGGGCTTTGAGTCCTATAACGCACATTATGACAATAGCACCAAGTCTCTAAGTATATTAAATAAAATGAAATGTCGAATTTTTAAAGAAAAGAAAGGTTCTAGGAACCTGACTGGAACGGTGACCACCGGGAGCCGTTCCGGCGAGTACTATCCACAGCCCCGACTGCAGGGACAAGATTGTTGTTGATTGATAACTCACGCATAGAATTGGTCGTATATGTACTACCTATCAGCCTCTGTGAGAGAGCAATTTTTATGCGAAGGTTTTGAGTATACTTCTCGTACCTACAATATCGAACCCTTGTTTTCACAAGCTTAACAATAAGTTGATAAGTTATAAGTTGGTGTCAGGCACCGGTCCCTTCCAGAGATCAATTTTTATGCAAAGGTTTTTAGTATACTTCTCGTACCTACAGACTGTCGAACCCTAGCTTTCACAAGCTAAACAATAAGTTGATAAGTTGGTGAGTTGGTGTCAGGCACCGGTCCCCTTTAAACTGTCTACCACAAGGGGAGCATACCAATCTTCGAAGGCCTTTTCCGACCCGAGCAGTCCCCTTCGGGAGGAAAAGATGACCCCCGAAGACGATCTTCGAAGGCCTTTTCCGACCCGAGCACGACCCGAGCAGAATGCTATTGAGAGACCGAACTAACTTGAATGAAAGCCGTAACTTCATCTAAATGAGTGACAGTGAAAATTCGATTTGTAATCCGACTGAGCGCATCTAGATTGGTAATCATGCGTACGGTCTCCTGAATAGCTTGAGATTCTGCACCAAAACGATCATTAAGATATTGGCAAATGATATCCTGAGCCATAAGGATTTTTCCTTCTGCCTTTCCTTTATTCTCCGCGGTCTCTATTCTCGTTAGCTGGTCACGAAGCTCGGCTTCTCTGGCATCGTACAGCATTCTTGCCTTTTCATCCTTACTGATAATCTGCAATAAATCATAGGCCTTTTTGATGTCCTTATTCTTTTCTGCTAACATCTCAATCACTCCTTTTGATTTTGCATCTAGGAATTCCATCCATTCAACGATGGGATCATCCTCGTCTCTTTGAATATCCAAATCTGCTAGCTTTACGATCTCTAAAAAATGCACCTCTAATATGTCAGTCAACCTGTATCCGGTTTCGTCCTCTGTCAAATGATAGCTGGAGTACAACTTTTGAAGTGGGGTACATTTGAAATCAACTATGTTGATAGTGATACATTTCTTTAGCTTCGAATAGGTATCGCCTGGCTTTACTTGACTTGTGTACATCTTTGACCAGTAGAACATGGTTCTTTCGGGCATGAATTCCGTGGGTAATATTTGTATTTCAACGTCGATCTGTTTCCCTTGTTTCGTCTTTACTCGCACATCTAGGATTCCTTTTTTATCCTCTGCGAACTCCCTTAGAAGCTCACTATTAATGGTTTCTATACCCTCAAAGTCTCCCGCTGGCACACCTAGTACGGCACTGAGGAAGGCTATTAGCAGGTCTTTATTCTTTTCATCTCCAAAGATTAGTTTGAACACGAAGTCTACTTTTGGAGACATCAGAAATCCATCGTCCGTTGGTATCTGTTTGCGTTTACTCTTCTTGCTCCCAGCCATTGCAACTTCATCCTCTCTCTAGTATATAGTATCATTTTAGCAAATCCACTGTAGTTTCACACACTCACCAGCAGACAACCCTTATTATTAAAACTAAACATAAACATAACGGCCCTATAGCTCCATTATACAACAAAGCAAATATTAGTTCCATAAAAAGGAATAGTAGTTTTATTATATATGTCTCGGTTACCAAGGTTCAGAGTTTTGACGAATGTAACTCAAGTATTTTATGTTACATTAACCAACCCCAAAAGAGATTCGACAAATTCCGGGAAGTACCAGTCCCCGAGGGACCCCCAAGGGGGTTCAATACCGCCGGAACGAGTTGCGGTTGGATGCGGGGGATACGCTCTAACTCTATTTCGACGCGTTCAATGGGAGTAGTCTACAATGCTGCAAAAAAAAGCCCCTTGAAGACTTTTAGGAAAGGCTTCAAAGGGCTGTGTAAAAGAATAGTATCCCTTTTCTAGATAGTCAACTAACGGCGAGTATTGATTGCTTCACAGATCCGGCGGACGCCTTCTTTGACAATTGAACGTGGGCAGGCAAGATTAAGGCGTTATACTTGTAGAAGCCAGAACACTAGACTAAGTATCAACGATTAAATGGTTTAATAATCAGAATGTTGATCAATAGTTACTACATTGAACGGTGGTGATTAGTTTGCATGGTAGGGAAAAAAATATGGTTATAGTAGGCAATGGATGCGCCGGAGCGGAAGGTATTAAGGCCTTGCGGGAAAGTGGTTACAATGGAAATATTCATCTTTTTACAGACAATAGATGGCCCGTATCTAACCCAATGTTAACTACCTATTACGTTGCAGGTAAAATTGGCTTTGAGGGTCTTTTTCCTTATGGAGCCAGACAGGAATTCTATCGGGAGTATAAGGTGGATGTGTATACTGAATCTCATGTAGTAGCCCTTGACGCAGAACAAAAAGTGGTGACCGGCAAAAATGGGCTGGAACTTAAATATGATAAGTGCCTGATAGCTACTGGCGCTACTCCGGTTTTACCTCCGGTTGAAGGCATTAACTCAGATCGGGTATATACAATGAGGACAGTGGAAGACGCAATTCGCCTTAAAGAGGCCATGGCTAAGAAGCCAAAGAAAGCCTTGGTTATCGGTGCGTCCATGGTGGGGATAAAACTGGTGGAACTTTTTTATAATGTAGGGATGGAAGTATGTCTGGCCGATCTGGCCCAGTACATCTTTCCTTTGGCCGCCCATCCTAATTGTGCCCAGTTCATTGAAGAACGTTTGACACAAAAGGGAATCAAATTGAGATTGGGCGCTGGTGTTGAGAAAGTGGAAGAGACTACAGGGGGTGTAAGAGTATATTTTAATGACAGCACTGCAAGTGAAGAAGCTGAACTTTTGGTTATGAGTACAGGAGTGAGGGCTAAAATTGCGGGAAGTATTGTTTCTCTAAGGAGAGTGAGATAGACCTGCCTATCCTCATCGTCTCTATAAATGTCATGCCTATGATTCCCGCGACACATGATATGATAATTAGCCCCCG
>DOPS01000133.1:13408-22140 GCA_003512645.1 Desulfosporosinus sp. | reverse complement strand
TTTTATAAAGTTTTGGCAACGGGTAAAGAGTTTGGGTCATGTAATTAATGCTAAGGAAGAGATATTCCATGCCCTTGCGGAACGTCTAAGTAAGGCTCCAGAAGGTGCACCGATCAATGAAGATCTCATGGCAATTCTTCATCGTCTCTACACGGAAAGTGAAGCGTTAGTAGGTAGTAAATTTTCCTTAATTCCGATGTCCTTAGATAAAATAGCATCCGCCACAGGCATCGAGGAAAGCGAATTAAAGATTATCTTAGACGGAATGTCTGACAAGGGTTTGGTCCTTGATATCCCTCGCAAAGATTCTTTTTATTATATGTTAGCACCCGTTTTAGTCGGATTCTTTGAATATACGTTTATGAGAACAAGAGACCAAGTTAACATGAAAGAGTTGGCAGAACTATTCGACACCTACTTTCACAGTCCTGGAGTCATGAAAGAAATAGCTGGTCTGGATACGAAGATCATGCGAACCTTGATTTATGAGAATGTTATGCCTTTAGCAGTAGAAACTGAAGTCTTGGATTATGAGAAGGCGACGGAAATCATTCGTCAATCTGGTGGAGGCGCCATAACCATGTGTGCTTGTCGACATGAAAGATCACATGTTGGTAAGGCTTGTGATGCACCTATGGAAGTCTGCATGTCTCTTGGTGGAGCCGCTGAATGGATAGTTCGTAAAGGTTTAGGCAAACCGGCAACTGTCGATGAGCTTCTGAAGGTGCTCGCTGAGACACAAGAGCTGGGTTTAGTACACATGTGTGATAATGTGATGAACAAACCAACCTACATTTGCAATTGCTGTGGTTGTTGCTGTAATGTTCTCCGGGGGATCAATGAACAACAGATCTATGCCACCCACCCCAGCAATTTCATTCCGTCCTTTGAACTGGAAAACTGTATCGGTTGTGGAGTTTGCGCCGACAAGTGTCATATCCAGGCTATCGCTATGACGGATCAAGGAAATGGGATTGAGATCCCTGTTTTGAAGAATGAGGTCTGTATCGGTTGTGGTGTGTGTTCTGCAGCCTGTCCGAGTGGTGCTTTGACTATGTTACGTCGAGAAGTTTTAGCTATTCCCCCAGAGAATGCTCGAGAGAAATTTAAGCGAATGGCCTTGGAGAAGGGGCGATAAGCCAAAACCGTTAAATTTCAATTTATAATGCCTAAGAGAAGTAGTGTTTATCAATTTAAATAATTCACGAAGCCTGTTTCCGGTCGACTCGGAGACAGGCTTTATTTTTTGAAAATCAAGACCATTCATAAATTCCAAATTGGACAATTACGATCGTCACATTTGAGAACCCCCATTGGGTCCAACGTCACGTCGAACTCAGTGAAAAGGTCGAGCTTGCTCATACCTGAGCTCAAAATACCGATTGTCATTGCGCTCTCTGTATACTAGCTCTTTGAAGTGCTAATAATATGAGTTAGTCTGCAAAACGGTTAAATCGAAATTCCCCTAAGTAAATATGGAGCGTAGTAGAAACGTTATTTGACCTAACTAAAAATGTCTTGGATGTGAAAAATATACAGGGTGTAAGGCGTATGCGGCACTTGCGTACACGTAAAAGAAAAAAAATACCAGAACCTGAGTTAAGCCAGTCCGTTGAGTCTGATAATCAACAAGAAAGCCTGCCTTTATGTAGTTCACTGGCTGAGAACCTGGACATACTTCAGACTATGTTTGCCAAGTGCACTGATTTTGCCTATCGGGAATTAAAGATCGGACAGGAACACGTACCTGCTCTGCTCCTTTATGTGAACGGGATCACCGACGAACAAACGGTCAATCAAGACATCTTAAAATCTCTAGTGAACATTCAGTGTTCAAATTTTGAAGCATCCGGTTCTCACAATATCGAAATGATTAAAAACTTATTCATGGAAGTTGGAAACATTAAAGAAATTTCTACAATCGGGGAAATTTCTGATGCGATACTGACTGGAAGTGTCGCCTTGTTGCTAGAAGGAACTGCCAGTGCTCTGATGATAGAAACCAAGGGCTTAGAGGGGCGGCCAATTTCAGAATCGGTTACAGAAGGAGTAGTTAGAGGACCCCGGGAAGGATTTACCGAAAGCCTGCGAAAAAACACTGCTTTGGTGCGGCGCAAAATCAAAACACCTAGCTTAAAATTGGAGAAGTTCGTCTTGGGGCAGACCACCAAGACTGAGGTGAATATTGCCTACCTAGAAGGAACAGCAAATCCCAAAGTAGTCGCAGAGGTTAAAAAAAGAATTTCCTTGATCAAGGTGGACTCGGTGCTGGAGAGCGCCTATATCGAAGAAATGATCGAGGATGAACCTTTCACGCTATTTCCGCAGATTGATCACAGCGAACGGCCTGACAAAATAGCTGCTGGGATTTTACAGGGCCAGGTCGCTATTTTTACGGATGGAACTCCTTTCGTCTTGATAGTACCAACAATGATGTTTCAGTTTCTGCAGTCCAGTGAGGACTATTATGACCGCTCTATTTATGCCACATCGGTGCGGCTAGTACGTTTCTTATTCCTCAATTTGGCTTTGCTTCTTCCTGCTCTATACATTGCCATTACTACCTTTCACAGAGAATTGCTTCCCACTCCATTGTTGATCAGTATTACCGGCGCTCGAGAGGGAGTACCTTTTCCAACTGTTGTTGAGGTTTTAATGATGGAAGTGATTTTTGAGGCTTTACGGGAGGCTGGCTTAAGGCTGCCTAAGCAAGTGGGGCAAGCCGTTAGTATTGTAGGCGGGCTAGTTATCGGTGAGGCAGCAGTGTCGGCCGGAATGATTTCACCTGCTACAGTGATCGTAGTAGCCCTTACTGGTATTTCGTCTTTTTGCATCCCTTCTTACAGTTTTGCACTGGCTATCCGGATTTCGCGCTTCGGTATGATAGTTTTATCAGCTATCCTAGGTCTTTTTGGAATGCTGTTAGGCTTGTTGGTCATGCAGGCACATCTTGTATCCCTCCGTTCATTCGGGGTACCCTACTTCGCTCCGTTAGCTCCTTTTAACCTAAAAGATATGAAAGATTTTGTGATGAGGTCACCATGGTGGGCTATGATTGAAAGGCCACGCCTGATCGCAAACAACGACAACAGACAGAGACAGAAATTCTTTCGAAAACCATCCCCGCCCGATGAAGATGAGCAGTGAACTCGTTCAGCTAAGGCTGAACATAGAGGCTTCGGTGACGAAAGCTTCCTGTGACGATAGTCTCCAGTACGATAGTCTCCAGTGGAGAGTATCGCCGAAGCCGCGATCCCAAAAGGAATACCTGTCGGCGTAGGATAGACTAATGCCGAAGGGCTAACCCCAAAAGAACGCTGTAGCCCGTAGGATATCTACCCCACCGAAGCAAAATAAGGAACAACCACTCATAGAAGTGGGAGTCTTCTTTGAATTTGATAAAGGGTGTTTTAACTATGCGTAAACTGGCTTTGATTATGGTATGTATATCCTTACTTCTGACGGGGTGCTGGGATTATGAGGAAGTAGATCGCCTAGCATCAGTTCTCGCGATTGGAATTGACCGTATACCAGGGAGTAAAAGCATCCTCTTGACTGCACAAATTGCGAAGCCTGAGGAGAAGGGGGGGAGGGAAGGCGGAGAGAAATCTTACACGGTCATGAATAGCGAGGGTAAGTCGCTGTCTGAGGCCATCCGTTATTTAGGCATACAGTCTACCAGACGTATTATGCTTGCTCACTGCAAGACGATTGTTCTGGGGAAGGATTTTGCGGAAACGGGCATAGGAGATATCTTGGATGAACTGAAACGCGACAGGGAATTTCGCCGCACCGATTGGATGCTCACCACTGACAAGACAGCCAAGGAGATTCTTGAGAAAGACATTGAGATGGAGCAGGTGCCAGCCAGAGGATTGGATAATATTCTACTGATTTTTCAAAAGGTGGGTCGTGTCCTACCCACAACCTTAAATGATTTTTTTGCCCGACTCAATGAGGATTCTCACGTCAGCTTTGCCCCCTTAATCCAAGTGGAAGACATAGATCAGCGGGTCACCAGCCAGTTGGAAAAAGCTAGCGGAAAGCCTTTGGATACCGAGGAAAAACCTAAAATCGTAACTATAGGGCGGACTGCTATTTTTAAAAATCTTCAAATGATTGGTGTGTTGAATGAAGAGGAATCAAGAGTCCATAGGTGGCTTGTTGATACTCCAAAAGGGACTATTATTACCTTGACTTATGCTCCCCAGGCACAGGCTAATGGGGAGAAAGGAGAAATCTTTTTTGACATCTTGAATGGCAAAACTAGCATCACCCCGAAAATATTAGAAGACAGTATAATAATGACTATAGTAATGACGGCCAAAGTCTTACTCCATGAAACCGGAGCAAGCGGTGTAAACGTACTTGATCCCAAGACTATTGAACAACTGCAACTCCAGGCTGCGGAAGCCATAAGATTTCAGATTGAACAGATGATTGACAAAGCCCAGAAAGAGCTCAAGTCTGATTGTGTCGGTTTTGCAGAAAATATTCATAACTATTATCCCGTCGAATGGAAGCAGATCAAGCATAACTGGGATGATATTTTTCCCACAGTGGATTATCAGATTTCCTGTGAGGTCGAGATTTTGAGTACTGGATTGATAAACAACCCGACGCAGCGAAGTGAGTCGGAGGAGTAAACGAATGAACGCTCTAATTGTGTTTATGGCCTTGGCCATTGGTTTGGCGGAAGGAATACCTCTCGGAAAACAAGGCCAGTGGAAAGAGCTGACTGTTTTGAGTACTCTCCTTGGCATGGCCTTCCTACTGGTAGCGAGCAATTACCTTGGCTTGCCTTCTCCGCTAGCGCTCCTGGAAAGACTGCTCGAACCAGTAGGTAAAGCTATTTTCAAGTAACTATTAGAAAGGTGATTGGATGCCGGAAAAAGGAATCATCAACACAAAACAGTTCACCTGGCTGCTGTTTATCATCATTACTGGATTTGCGGTTATGCAGATTCCAGGTATGCTGATAATGCAGGCCGGGAGGGATGCCTGGCTATCGGTCCTCGTTGCTTGGTTTCTCGATGTCATGTTGGCCATAGTTTATGCCTATATGGGTATCCGCTTCCCTGGTGAAAACTTTGTGCAGTACAGCATCACCATCCTGGGAAAGCATCTGGGCAGGATGGTCGGAATCCTCTTCCCACTCTTCTTCTTACTGGTGTGTACTATAGTACTGCGGGGCTCAAGCCAAATTGTTAGTAACGTATTTCTGCCAACGACTCCGTTGAATCTTATTCTAGTATCTAGTTACGTGGTCTGCGCTCTCATAGGTCGTAAAGGGATTGAAGTAATTGCTCGAGTGACTGAAGTTTTAGGGCCTCTCTTTTTCCTCAGTATCATTATCGTATGCTTGCTAGTTCTACCCGATTTTCACATCGCTAGGATGAAACCTCAATTCGACGAAGGTATTGCGCCTTTTCTAGTTGGCGCGCCCTTAATGCTTACCAGTTTCGGTGTTTGCATAATAATGGCCATGTATATCCCACTCTGTAACCGACCAGAAAATGCCTTTCTGGCCAAGTTTAGTGCTGTCAGTATGGGGGCGTTGGTAGTGGGCCTGATTACTGCTTTATCAGTGGGCATCTTCGGGTTCGAGGATGCGCAATACATGTACTCACCTGGGCTCCAGCTGGCCAAGATGATCAATTTCAGCAACTATCTTGAAAGAGTTGAGATGGTTTGGCTACTGGTCCTCGTCGGTTCGACAATCGTGGCTTCATCTAGTCTGCTTTGGGCATTTGGACAGGGGCTCGCCCAAATAGCTGGATTGAAGAACTATCAACCACTGATTTATCCCGGGGCGTTACTTTCCTTGGCGCTCTGCATAGTTTCTTTTCCCAGTAGTCTCCAACAAACACATTTCTATCACTATATTTATCCAATAGTGGCGGCTTTCGTCGAGACTGGCCTCGAACTCTTCCTTTTTGCGACGGCGCTGATTTTGGGTAAGCGGGGAACGGCATGATCGAGGCTCGAGGTTCGAGTGCATGTACTGTTACGAGCCTCTGGAAGGCTTCAGCTTCTGTACCTACAGATAATTAAAATCTACGGAGCCTGTCAGAACATCCACTCTGACTTCCGGCCTCTGACCTCTGCTATACTTTTTTGTTGGGGATTACTGGGGGTTCCGAGCGGGCTTTGTCCATTTCATTCCTAACCTTATCACGGTATTTATTAAATAGCTTTTTTTGAAATAGGTAAGAGATCAGACAGCCAATCGTAATTATGGATATTCCGGTGACAATTGCTAAAATGTTGTATAGACCTCTTACTTCCACAAGTAACACCTCGCTAATTGAATTAGATTTATACTTAATAACTATAGAATACCAACTTTTAGGGATAGTCAGTCAAAAGCATGGCCTTTTGAGTAACGAATACGGTATTGGCGGCCATACCGTCGGCAAGCATGGAATCGGCTTTGAAAACCATGACAGCAAGGGGATCATGTTTGACTGGACCGATGATAAAGGGGAAAAGCACGAAACCAAAATCACATGGATTCGGGCCGCCATTGGCATTCAAAGGCTCACAGATCAGGGACGGTATATCGGAAACCCCGCACCCGCTCGTACATTTGAGACTGAGAAATCTGATGAAAATGAAGAAAGCAATTCCCATATCCCCTCTAAAATACAGGTTCAAATCAGGGAAACCCATCTGGATTATCACAACGGACAGCATGATTTTTTGTATGAGGCGGTCTATAACGGTTTCCCCGTTGGAGCCTTACAATACAGCGAGTATGAAGGCATCCCCCATATCAGCCATCTTGAAGTGCTTGCGGATTATCGCCGCCGGGGTGTGGCAACACAGCTTCTTCAAGCGCTCCAAAGCAAATATCCCGACAGGGAGATTGAATGGGGCATGACAATGGAGGACGGTACTGCCCTGAAAGATGCTGTTACCTTTGAGGTAGAGAATGAGGCGTACACCGAACTGCAACAGGAATATGACTGGATTGCCGGCCAGCTTTCACTATTGGAAGCCGAATGGGCAGATAAGCCAGTACCCGATGAAATTTCAGCGTATTGGAACGGCCTGCTTGATCGGCAGCAGGATATTGAAGAAACGCTGTATGATGAAAAACCGTATAAAAGCTTTGTGCAAACGGCTGTACCCCAAACAGAAACCGAGCCGGTGTCGGAGCCTGTTTCAAAACCCCGTACTATCAAAATCAATTTCCGCTATTCCGAGGACTATGCCCTCTATCCAAACGGTGTGAAAACCAAGTACAAAAACAATGTGGAGGCCATCAAGCTGCTAAACAAAATCGAAAGCGAAAAACGGCTTGCCACAACTGATGAACAGATTGTCCTCGCCCGGTATGTGGGCTGGGGCGGTCTTGCCAATGCCTTTTCCGATACTGCCAGCGGTTGGGAGAAGGAATACCACGAATTGAAGTACTTGCTGGATGATAAGGAATATGCGGATGCCTTAAACTCCGTTGTCACCGCCTACTACACCGAACCGGAGCTCATCAAGCGAATTTACAAAGCTTTTGAGGGCTTTGGCTTTACAGGCGGTGAGGGCAGAAAGATACTTGACCCTGCCATGGGAACGGGAAACTTTTTTTCCGCTCTTCCCGAAAGTTATGAAGGAACGCCTCTATATGGCGTGGAATTAGACAGCATCACAGGCAGGATTGCAAGGCAGCTTTATCAAACGGCGAATATCCAGGTACAGGGCTTTGAAACCACCCGCTTTGAGGACAGCTCCTTTGACATTGCCATCGGGAATATCCCCTTTAACAACATCAAGCTCTATGATAAGCGATATGATAACGAGGATTTCCAGATCCATGATTATTTTATTGCCAAATCCCTTGACCTTGTAAAGTCCGGCGGCATCATCGGCTTTATCACAAGTAAAGGCACAATGGATAAAAAAGATACCGGTGTCCGTGAATATATTGCCCGCAGAGCCGACCTGATCGGCGCCATCCGGCTGCCGATCACAGCGTTTAAGGCTCTTGCCGGGACGGAGGTTACGGCGGACATCCTGTTCTTTCAAAAGCTGGAGTCTCAGCGTACAGTAGATAAATATTTCCTGCCCGATTGGGTGTTCGTCAATTCCAGAAAGCCCGATTACATGAATATGAACCAGTATTTCATCGACTATACGGAGATGGTATTGGGTGAAATGCAGTTTAGCAGAACTATGTATGGGCGCGAGGATAGCACGGCCTGTATAGCTCCCGAAGGCCAGGACCTCTATGCGGAGCTTGACAGAGCCATCGGAAATTTGCATGCCACCTTTACCGCCGAAGCAGACCAGCCCTTTGTGGAAGTTGAGGAAGCAGAAGATGGAAACGCTGGCGAGCTGGACGCACCCGAAGAGACAAAAAACTATACCTATGTGGTGCAGGACGATAGGATTTACTACTGTGAGCGAAACAAGCTGATACCGCAGGACTACACCGGCAAACACGCCGAGCGCATCAAAGGACTGTGCGAAGTCAGGACAGCGCTGCTGGAAGTCATCCGAATTCAGACTAACGATTACGCGCCTGACGAATTGCAGCAGGCGCAGAAAACCTTGAATGGGGTGTACGACCGCTTTGTAAGACAATGCGGTGCCATCAATGACAAGGCCAACATCGCCGTATTCTCCGATGACGACCAGTTCCCTCTGCTCCGTTCCATTGAGGATCAGAACAAAAATATAAAATCATGGAACAAGGCCCCCATTTTCCAGAAGGCCACCATCAAGTCCTATCG
>DOPS01000133.1:0-13378 GCA_003512645.1 Desulfosporosinus sp. | reverse complement strand
AAATCGGCAGATGAACTTATCAGTGAGCTTGGGGATCGCATCTATCTCAATCCGCAGAAATACTACGGCAATTATTATGAAGGCTGGGAACTGAACGAGGAATACCTGAGTGGACAGGTGCGGGATAAGCTGCTCTATGCCAAACAGAAGGCCGAAGACTATCCCGAACTGTTGGAGAGAAACGTGCAGGCACTCGAAGCGGTGCAGCCCAAATGGCTGGAACCCTCCGACATCGACTTCCGCATCGGAAGTCCCTGGATACCCATTGAGTATTTCCAGCATTTCATGCACGAAACCTTTGGCACTACGGATTATCTGAGGGACTCAATTACGGTTGACTATATGGAATACACCACCACCTGGCGCGTCAACGGAAAGACAAGGGAGCCCACCTCCGTCAAGGTCAACAACACCTACGGCTCAAAGCGGGTCAATGCCAATGAGACCATGATTGCACGGGCAAAGCAGACTCAAATCAAGGAAGCCTTTGCCTCATGGCTGCTTATGGACAATGAACGTCTGACCCTGGAACGAAATATTAATAATCAATACCCCGATACCATTGCCTATTGTGAAAAGAAGATTGCGAGCATCCGCAAAGACATGGAATTGCGGGAGAAAACCGAGGGTAAAGACTTTTCGGCGGTGATTGATGGCAAAACCTACGGCTGGAGTTTAAGGAGCTTCAAAAACAAGAGGAAGTCATATTTGACGAAAACACCGCGGCTGAGACAGAGAAGGCCTGTAATAAAGAAGCCTGGGAGGCGGAACATGCTTAAACCGCTTTCCCAGGCTTTGCTTTTATTGCCAATCCAGAAAGTATTGCCATGTCCATCCCCCCCTCTTGTAATTAGATCGTTGTTAGACGCCGTTCTGGTTCTTCAGAGCATCCTCTAAAGCAGCCCTCAATTTTGAAAACCTATATTCAAAATTAACACATTCATCTTTCCACCTCCGAAATGGCGTCTAACGTTAGGCGGCGGACTATGCCCCTTTATTCAGAGACGACCATGGACGGGAGTCCCTTTGAACTTCCCCCGAACTGTATTAATGCACTAAATACGAATATTATGTACTAAACTTTAGCTATCAACTAAAAAGTTATCCTAAATTAAGCCAAATCAGTCGACGTTATTTGAAAATATTTTCCATCCTGAGCGCAGCAGGCTATTCCCTCTGTCCTTGCCTATCTAGCGAAAAACTACCCCTTACTCGGGACGTGTCGACAAGCGTATGTCGTAATACTTTCTTTAGATGAAATCGACCAGTAGAGCCAGCACCCATCTGCCTCCGTCTTCTTGCTAATCATTTTTGGGAGTATCGCACCCAGGAAATACTCTAATTGTTGCTGCATTGTTTTAAAGTTCTTTTCCCACTCCAATAAAAAATTATCATTAGAAATGTTGCAACGAGAGCCATAACCGATCCGTAATAAAACGGGGCCTGATTATTGACATTATCATAAAGTAAACCTGCAATAACACTGGCCGGAAGGAGGGTAATACCTACAATACTATTGTACAGTCCAAGGCCTGTGCCGCTCTTATTTTTGTCAATAAGGTCTGAAACCATTGCCTTCTGAACTCCATCCGTTGCCGCACTGTAAAGACCATAGAAGGCAAATAAGAGAATAAGTACAACTGGACTGCTTGTTCTGCCGAAGCCAAAATAGATCACTGAATAAAGGAGATAGCCAAAGATGATCAATCTTTCGCGGCCTATTTTGTCTGATAACATTCCTGCTGGAATCGCGAAGAGCACAGAAACTGCATTAAAGATAAGATAGATCATGGGAATAAATGAATCGAGAATTCCAATATCACTAGCTTTGATTAGGAGCAAAGCATCTGTCGAGTTACCTAGGGTAAAAATAAAAATAATAACCATAAACGCATAATATCGAGGTGAAAAGTCCTTTAGAGAAATTTTCCCCAGGCGCTCTGTTTTATCTCTTTTTGCCTCTTTCACAAAGAAAATAATCGAAGCCAAGCCTAATAAACCCGGTATAGCAGCCAAAAGAAATACTTTACGATAATCTCTGGGAAAAAGAAGTAAAACTCCGGTAGCCAAAAGAGGTCCTAGGATTGCCCCACTATTATCCATCGCTTTATGGAAACCAAAATTTTTCCCCTTTGTATTCTCTTCCGACGAACCTGCAACTAAACTATCTCTGGGAGCCGTTCTAATTCCCTTCCCAATTCTTTCAGTGAATCTAACGATTAGAACTTGCAGCGGAGTCGTCACAAAAGCAAATAAGGGTGAAAGCAAAGCTGTAAACGCATATCCGATAATCATAAAGGGCTTGTTCTTTCCAACTTTGTCACTCCACCAACCCGACAAAGCTTTAAGAACCGAGGCCGTACTTTCTGCTATACCTTCGATTAATGAAAGTTCGGTTTTCGTCGCGCCAAGGGTCATTAAAAACAAAGGCATGATCGCATAGATCATCTTGGTTGCCGTATCCGTTAGAAAGCTGGTCAATCCCACAAAGAAAATATTTCGTTCGATTCCCAGTATTTTTTTCCCTTCTTTTTCATCCTTCATGAAGCTCCCTCTCTGTCATTATCAGTTTACGTTTTGGTTATGTTGAAAAACTAACTCGCTATACTTTTCGAAAGCTTCGCCGATCTGCTCCTGTTTTGTCTTTGCACTATCTCCCTCAGAAGCATGAAATAAATCCCGTGCTTCAATCTTGTGAAACCAAGATATCAGCTTTTGTAGTTCTTCCTCTTCCTCTTCAAGCTCCGCGAAAGTGAACTTTTCAATGGAGATTTCCTTTTCTATTTCCTTAAGATATTTCTCACTTTCATCAATAAATTCGCTATACTCTTCATCTCGAATTGTATTGAATGTTGTGATTATCTTTTCTTCGTATCTCTCATCCGCACATACGCTTTCCATCAGGAGAGCATCTCCACTCTTATCTTCGATGTCTTCGGCTAATCTCGCTAAGGCAGAGTAATTCTCTTCATTGCAAGGCAAAATCCACATGGATTGGTGGAGATTCACAGCTCCTAATTTTTTTAGTCCACGCCAGGTTGCAACCCTATATCTTGAGGGTTCTGTGGGTAGATTATAATTTAAGACTAGCCATTTCCCTTTTTCCATAAGCAATACTCCTTTGTAATATTCGTTACANNCTTTAGAATATAAGCCTCTTATTTTTTCGCATAATAAACGCCGGTAAGTGAAGTTTACTACCAACACGATCAAGTAGCTTCCAAGCACATCCATTGGATAATGAACGCCGACATAGACTCTTGAGACACCTACGAGTAAAGATAAGATAATCAATATTGCCCCAAAAACTTTATAGCTGTTATTAATCCCCAACGCTATACTCATCGTTCCTAAAGAATGGTCACTAGGGAAAGAAGCATCTGGAGCATGGGGTGTTAGTAAATTAACATGATCAGTGACAAAAGGTCTTGATTCATAATAAAATATGCCGATTACAAAGCCTAAAAATAAACTCATCAGAGTTATGGCCAATGCATCGGCTGCTGCATATCTAAACAGTTTATCTTTACGATAAACTCCATAAAGATAGAGTGCTGTAAGTGCAGCCACAAAGAAAAGTGGACTATAGTTTGAAAACAAAATCATGATCTCGTCAAGCGTTCTATTCACCTGGGCAACCCCGTTAATTGCATTAAATACAGGTACATTCATAAACATTTATCCATCTGCCCCTTTTGATTATTTTCGGTCATGTCTATTACACGTTAAAAAAGGAGTTAGGTTGCAAAACCTAACTCCTTTTTAACCTTTATGAATTTTGACTTACAAATATTAGGGTGAAGGTAATATACCAATTCGGGTAAGTTTTCAGTATAAGGGTATCTGAAACTTATATACTAATACCCCCTTTGCCCTCATCCTTATGAGTAGCCCATTGACTCCCAAGCTCAAAGAAGTACAATACAACTTTTGAACAAATAAGTCCTACGATAATCCCTCCGATTATATCTGAAAGATAGTGAACGAAGAGGTACATCCTCGAAAAAGCGATCATCAAAGCCAAGGCGATCACATAGCCTCTGTATTTCTTTACCATCCTCACAAGTATTCCTGCCGCTGCAAACGCGGAAGTAGTATGTCCTGATGGGAAGGAATAGGATAGAGGCTTTGTGATAAGAAGCTGAACTGTTGGATCAGCTATAAAAGGCCTTGGCCTTTGTATGAGATGCTTCAATAATCCCTCACCTAAAATCGAGCTTAATATTAATGCACAAATGGTCATGAAGCCAACCTTTCTATATTTGGGAGTAATCAATAAGCCTATAGATATTAGAATCCAAATGAGTCCCATATCGCCTAAGGAAGTGAGTATAATCATTAACTTATCCATAAAAGAATTGTGAAAGAAGTTATTATTAATAAAGTTCAAAAACACCAAATCTAAACTTTGTATAACGGTCATGCTTTGTCTTCTCCGATCTTCAGTTTTTGCTTCATAAGTCCAAAAACTGCTGGCATAATCGAAATGAAGATTATGGCAAAGATAACTAACGAAAAGTTATGTTTAACCACAGGCAGGTTCCCAAAATAGTAGCCTACCAACGAAACCAAGACCGCCCAAGACAGCGCGCCAATTATATTATAAGAAAGGAATTTCATATATCGCATTTCCCCTATACCTGCGACAAAGGGAGCAAAGGTACGAATAATAGGGATGAATCGGGCTATGATGATCGTTACAGCTCCGTATTTTTCGTAGAAATCACGAGCTTTTAACAAGTGCTCCTTTTTAATCAATTTAACATTTTCCATCTCATAGATCTTGTGACCTATCGATTTACCAATGGCATAGTTAACGGTATCTCCGAACACTGCAGCTATACTTATGATCAAAAGCAATAGCTTAATATCCAGGGAACCTATCGCCGCAAAGGCACCTGCCGCAAATAAGAGCGAGTCCCCTGGGAGAAACGGAGTGACTACCAACCCTGTTTCGCAAAAGATGATTAAGAATAGGAACAAATAAGTACCATAGCCATAGTTCTGAATAATCACACTCAAATACTTATCAAGATGAAGTAAAACATCAATGCCATAGTTTATAAAATTCACGTTTCATTGCCTCCTAAAAATCGGTCAAGCTTGCTCCCGCATCGACTGCAATAGTTATCCTCTTTACTGATCATCGCCTTGCAATTATGACAAGATTCATTAATCTCGCTCCCACAATTGCTGCAGAAAGAATTGAACTTGCTCTGCAAAGCTCCACACTTGTAACAGGTTAGATTATTTTGTTTATAGATCAGATAAACAATAAACCCAACCAAATTTGTAATTAAAATCAGTAATCCCCATAACGAAGCATTCAACTTCTTTCTACCCGCATCTTTGTAGACCCAAAGAGCTAAACCTATCCAGTAGATTGCCATGATCAATCCTAATACCACCCCTGTAATTTCAAGGAGTCTTTCCGCATAAGGAATGGGATTTACCGTCCTTATCATAAGAACTTTGCTTTGAGTGCTTCTGTCCATTAAATAGTTTAGTAAATAGACCTCTTTCGAGGTAAAATCCGCTTCGTAAGACAATTCATCCTCAATTGCCTGCCTTACCTGTTGATCATTTGGAATATAGTCTTTGTTTAGAATCATGTTTTCTTGTTTTACAACCTTATAAAGTTGACCTGGATTGTCTCTGTCCTGGAGGTATCCACTGCCCACCCCATACGGTATCAATTGTAGCTTTGTCTTGTCGCCGATAAGGTTATTATAGGCTTTAAAAACAATCGTTTTCACCTCAATCTTCGGCCAGCATTAGGGTAATATGTTCTACTTTGGATCACGCAGGATTTTGGGTAAGACACGATAAACTTCCATCACCACAATATTTAAACTTAACCAGACTCCACCAAAAACATAACCAGCGACAGCATCACTCGGATATTGTATCTGAAAGAAGATGACCGTTAGGCCCGTGACTATACAAACACCTAATGTCATGATGAACAGCAATGTGCCAATCCACCTGTTTTTGGCATGACGCAACACCATAAACGAGGCAAAGCCATAGACAACTACGGCTAATAAGGTTTCTTGACTGGGAAAGGTGGAGATAATTCCACTCGGACCCACGCGATGAAAAATAAGTCTCAATCCCACTTCCAATAGCGCTCCCCCAAAAACGGTAATGAAAAGAAACCCTGTTTCCAGAAGTCGATTCCTGCCTTTGAGGATAATCCACGTCAATATCAGCAACGTCAAGGCAAGCAACACTTCCGGAGCCGTTGAAAGCTTAAACAATCCCATAACAGAGGACCAGTTTTCTGGAAAGATCAAGCTCACTAAATACGTAACAACTGTATCAAATTGGCTAAATTCATGGGCTAAAAGGTCCTGAATGAGTCCAATCAAGACAATCGATAAGCCAAAAAAAATTGCAGCAACTCCAACGATAGCTACTTTTATCTTCCCAAGAGAATGAAATATTTGGATTCCGTTTTCTAACGATTTCAAGATAAAGTCAATGATGGATACCTTATATTTCCGATAGAAATAGATACATAACAAAACGATCGCAAGAACAATTCCACCTATAATCAGATATTTCTTAATCGCACCGTGGAATTTTTCCCAATTCGATCCTAAAATCTTGCCTAAGGAAATAAAAGTACCTGTCCAAATAAAAGCACCAATATATGCATTTAAAGCAAATTTTACATAAGGGATCTTGGCAATTCCTGAAAAATAGCCTGTAATATGCCTTACCCCAGGTATAAAGTAAGCTATAACCAGCAAACCATTGCCGTACCTTTCAAACCATTGTGACGTCTTCTCCAATTTATCTGGCCCTAAATGAATGTAAGAACCGTATTTTTGAAAAAATGGAGTCCCTAAAGTGCGGCCAATAAAGTAAGAAATCGTAATGCCCAATATAACTCCCAGGGTTGCAACAATAATACTGATCCCCAAATTTAACTTTCCTTGAAATACAAGAAACCCACAGTAGGTCATCAAGGCTTCCCCTGGTGTCGGAAAAGCTATAAGTTCCAGCATGAGTGCAACAAATAATACGATATATCCATATTGATTGAATAGATCCGTTATGAAATTCATTTTAACCTCCTGATGAGTCAACTTAACTAACTCTCTTTATAGGCTGCCATTTTCTGGTGAGCCATATTCTATTTAAGCCTTTAATGATTACACGTTTATAATCAGAAAAAGTTTTAGCTTATTCGTAAATAATATCTCATTTATTCAATGAGATCACAATAAAAAGGCCTCCATCCGTATCAAATGGGTGGAGGTCTCGTTTATATTGGAGCGTTTATAGTTTATTCTAATCTTGCTTACTCAGGTGCTCGCGCAGTTCTATCCAAGAGGTCGCTATAATAGCCACCAGCGAAAGACATATGACCGTGATATCCCAAGGGTGGTTAGTTTTGATATGCTTTTATCCTTCAGACTGATTTGCTCTTTTAATTTCGTTATAGCTCGATTACTGCCTCAATTTTTACTTCTGTTACCAAACAACTCCTTAAACCGTTTCACCGCATATTTGCCGATATCACTCAACCATTTCCACAGAGTATCAATTGGCTGCTTTTTGCGTAAATAAACCTTGACAATCAACAAAAATATAAGTAATACGAAGCCCGCAATGACTAATACAACCGCAACCGGATTTTCTTCATACATTGCAATGGCAAAGAGTTGCACCGTTGCCCCATATCTCGTTAGATAGTTGTTTGCAGGTGAGGGCAATTCCACGATTGTGGCTGTATTAACATCGTTAATTTTTGCAATCATATAGTGGTAATAGCTGTTTTTGGTTAATAGCTCTGCACCTGCACCGCCTGAAATCAGATAGCGCACACCATCTTTAGTGTATTCCAAATAGCTATGGATATGGGATAAATACACGGTATCTACATGGTAGCTACTCATAAGCTTTTCAAACTTTACCGCTTCCTGTGGGTCTTGGAAGCCATGCTCCATATCCTTGCTTTCATTGTAATTATCTAATTTCTGCTCCGCCCAATTTTCGCCGCTTTTCACTGCGTTTACATAGTTTGGAATTTCATTGGCGGTTACACCGCTTCTTGGGTCATGGGGTGGTATATGCGTAATAACAAAAATGCGTTTTCCCTGGGCCTTTTTCAAATCCTTTTCTAGCCATGTGTATTGTTCGTCTGTAATCGCCTGTTTTTCAGACCATCCGGGAGATGAATCCAAAAACGCAAAATGGCTATCTGTAAAATCAAAGGAATAATACGCCGGGCCATACAGCATTGTATAGGTGCTGCGCCCATTGCCACGAATATCGTGATTGCCGAGAGTTGTGGAGAGGGTTGTGGAGACTTTTGATACCGTCTGGTCAAACAGTCTATATTGGTTCGGTTTTCCACTGAACACAAGGTCCCCATTGTCAATAACAAACACAGGATTTTCTCCATTTATCTGCTGGATAATCTGCTCAAAGGTATCATAGCCATCCCTATTATCACCGAGGATGATGTATTTATATTTTCCTGTGTTGTCTGCGTCGCTTGGCTGTACCGGTTCAATTTTTATAGTTTTCTCGGCACTCACTGCAATGCTTAACTGTAAGGTGTTGACCGTCTCCTTCGTCATGGGTTGGTTATTACCGCTAATGCTTTTTACATAAAAATCAGGGTTTATATTTTCAATCAATAACAAGATGTCAGCAGCATTACTACCCTTTACTTGTATCGTCGGTAGGGGGGATAATGCTCTTATGACAAGGCTTTCAGTACCATTTTTACCCTTTTGGATGCCTTTTACAAAACCGCCATAAACTGTGACCTGAGCATTCTTCATTTGATAAGTTGAAGACGAGTCATCGGGGTTGAATTGAAGTGGAACACTTACAAAATCGTTACTGATTTCATAACTACTTATGGTATTGTAGATAAACGTACCAACACCTACGACAAGACATAAACATAAGATAATTATTGTAAAATTAATAAGCTTTTTTATTTTCATTTCATACCCCTTTCTTTGTCTCCCGGCTACTTATTATATTCTTCATTACTTTATGGAAAATTAAACATTCTACCATTTCTATACCAATTATAGCATGGTGCGAGAATAAGATTCTCTGAAATAGAGCCAAAAAAATAGATGAGTTTATAAATAATTCATTCATCTACCTTTAGCTATCTCCCCCATAGGGGATATATTGATATGAATATTCCTTTGTTGCGCAATATCCTACGAATGCGCATGATAAATAATTACAGGTTAAACGGGCACACGGGGGGCACACGGGGGGACGGTTCTCTTGTGTCAAATTAGAATGCATGGTAGAATCTGAGAAAAGGGAAGAAGGGGCGTGAAGGAATGCCCAGGAAGCCAAGAAAGAAGAGTGAAACAGGAATCTACCATGTTATAGTACGGGGAATCGGCCAGCAGGATATTTTTCACGAAGAAGATGATTTTCAGAGATACCTGGAAACCACAAAAAAGGTATCACTAGAAAGCGGGGTAAGCGTACTAGGGTATTGCTTGATGACCAATCACGTTCATTTATTGCTAAGAGAAGACTATGGTGTGGGCGCTCACTTTAATTGGCATTAAAGTGAGCGTTTTTTCTTGCCTTCTTTGTCGTTTCTAGCAGATAATGATTGTCATGCGGCTAAATAGATCACATGACAATCTTAAAAAAGGATAAAGAAAGAGGAAACATCATTGGCCGGCCAGCCTCGTTTCCTCTTTCCCATTGGTTACTACCAATATGAGTTTAACTGAAGAAATCTGGACTGTCCAGTCTTATATTAAAGGCTTTATTAATGGTTGCCCAAATCACTTGCGTCCAATGATGTGTCCCCACTGCTTTGAAAAAGTGATGTTGCATAAACATGGAAGTTATAAAAGAACAGTGTATACGTTATTAGAAGCGTTCATCATATCCATCTACCGGTTTAAATGTATCAAGTGTGGGAGAGCCACCTCGTTACTTCCTAACTTTGTGATGGAACATCATCAGGCGGCATGGGACGTCAAAGAAGCAGTGATTCATCAACAGTTATCTGGGGTGGCTTTGCTTAAAATAGCGGAGGATCTGGTAACCTCTGCGGGAGAGTTTAGTGAGAAGACTCTTTGGCGATGGAGCAAATCAATACATGATGAACTGAGAGACTCATCATCCGAACAATGGCGGATTATCTTAGAGAAGTTGCCCCACGTAAAAATCCCTGTTGGCCCGTCGAAACCTGCCCGAGAATGGTCCTGGTTGTTTAGGTCATGGGAGCAAGTAAGATCGACAATACCGGGATTCATGAATATTGGACTTCTTGCTTGGCTCTACCAGATTAAACGCTCACGGGCGGTGACGGTCGGATAGCTTCATCCCACAAAAGCTGTCCATGGTGTGGCGAAACTTTTTCAGGCAGAATAGCGGTAGGGGTAACCCCAGCCTAAATTTATGTTTGAAGGAGTGAGAAACCATGGATTTTGCTACAGATGAACAGATGGCAGCGTTTCGTTACGGATTAATAGCACCGATTGTATCTCGTCAGACTCCGATGATTCCCGGAGAGCTGAAGCGTCAGCTTGTTCAAATTGCCGCGCTCAGTTACACTATTCCTGGCAGTCACAAGACTCATGTTAGTGTGCGCACGCTTGAGCGCTTTATGGCAAACTACCGTAAAGAGGGTTGGGAAGGGCTTAAACCCAAAAAACGTCCTCAGAAAAACGCCATAGCCTTACCGGCTCCCGTCTTACAAAAGGCAATTGAGTTACGCCGTGAACGACCGGAGCGTAGTGTGGAGCAGATTATCTACCTATTAGAACATAGCGGTATGGCCTCCGAGGGAGTGCTTGCCCCGAGTACCTTATCCCGGCACTTGCGCAAGGCGGGTGTCAGTCGCCAGGAACTCTTGCAGGCAGTGGAATCATCGAGAGGTCATCGGCGCTTCGAAGTGGAGGATGTTCATCTCATGTGGCAGGCAGATTTTCAACATACCCTTTATTTGCCGGACCCACTCAATCCAAAAAAACGTAAAAAAGCGATGTTATTCGCCATCATTGATGATTTCTCTAGGGCCATCGTCCACGGAGAATTCTACTGGGATGAGAAATTGCCTCGTTTAGAAGATGCCCTAAAAAAAGCGATCTTGCGCCACGGAGTGCCCTCTCAGTTCTACTGCGATAATGGGAGCGTTTTCTCTTCCCACCATTTGGTCCGGATCTGTGCCAAGTTAAACATTAAGCTATCTCACTCGCGTCCGTACAAACCAATGGGTCGAGGAAAAATTGAGAGGTTCTTCAGATTTATTGATACAAGCTTCAGACCAGAGGCCCATGTGCAGATTGGAAACGGTAGTCTTTCGACGTTAAAACAGTTAAATGAGGCCTTTACGTCCTGGCTTGAAGGCTACTACCACTTACGTAAACACGGTAGCACCGGTCAATCTCCTAAGGATAGGGCTGCTGGTCTTAAACGGACCATGCGCAGGGTATCGATGATTGAACTGACTGAGATCTTCCTGTGGGAAGAATCGCGAAAGGTGGATAAGGCGGGTTGTGTCAGCGTCTTTGGTAATATCTTCGAGGTTCCGTCTCACCTTTCTAGTCAAACCGTCACACTTCGCTTCGACCCCTACGATCTAAGCGTTATGCAAGTTTGGCATGAAGGAAAACGGCTACCCGATGCTCGGCTTCTCGATTTAAATCGCAGTATCCATGAACGCGTCAAATCGAGATCCAAGGTCGAAAAGCAAGAAGTTGCCCCTGTGTCTGGGTTGAATTTTTTCAAGTTAGCGGAGGACAAACGCCGTAGCACCTGGGCCCAAGAAGCTTTGAATTTCGGACCAAAGCAGGAGGCAACCCATGAATGATCTGCCAAGTTCTACCCAAATTATCCCCTTTTCTCGGTCACCTCAAGGAGATATGTTCTTTGAGGCAGGTGCTTACGCTGAAGCCTTGGCACGCTTGAAGTTAATGGTTACAAACTCCTGCCTTGGCGTACTTACTGGAGAAGTAGGTAGCGGTAAATCCACCCTTATTCGCCGTCTTGTGCAAGAATTAGATCCTGTCCGGTACCAGGTGATCTATCTAAGTCAGGCGGGCATGAAACCTCGTGATTTTTATGGAGATTTATTGCGTGGGTTAGGTGAAGAACCAAATTTTTACCTATCTAAATCGAAACTGTTGCTCGAACAAGTCTTAAACTACAGAGCTCTTCAGAGGGATAAATCGTTGGTTGTAATTATTGATGAAGCTCATGACATCAGCCCGACCATGCTATTAGAGCTTCGGTTTGCTTTAAATCACCAAATGGACTCAGCCTCTTTACTTTCGCTCATTCTTGTCGGGCAGCCGGAGTTGCGCAGGATCTTACGGATGAACAAATACGAGGCCATTGCCCAGCGTATTCATCTTCAATACCATTTAGGTGGTCTTACTTCTCAAGAATCCGCAACTTATATCCGCCACCAAATGAAGCAAGCCGGGCTTACCACCCCCGTTTTTGCAGATAGTGCTCTCGGTCTAATCCACTCGGAGACGAAGGGCATTCCTAGACTAATTAACACGATCTGTATTCATGCCCTCTATGAGGCCAAACGTAACGGAAGTGAGGTCGTGGAGGACGCTCAAATTGGGCGAATTTTAGCGGATGCCGAAAGGCAACGTGGTACTGCTATGTAAGTTTTATCCACATTATCCCCAATATACACATAGATTGGCATGTGTGTATTGGGGATTTTTCTTTATCCACATTAACAGGCATTCTGAGGGATATGTATTGACGTTGGAATTCTATTGGCATTGACATGTTGTCAGCACATTTCTTCCGCCATTGGCAGCAAGATACACGCCGTCATTTTAGGTGAGAAGCGACACTATGGCGATATATCAGTGTTTATGAAACGCTTGGGTATAAGTTACGCTTACTGGTACAACTGGAAATACGAAAGAATTGGACACGTGTTTCAAGATCGATTTAAGAGTGAATGCGTGGAGGACGACGGATACCTACTGACAGTCATTCGCTACATCCACAAAAATCCCGTCAAAGCATCCATCATCAGCAAACCAGAGGAATATGAATGGAGCAGCTGCACTGCTTATTACAAAGCGGATCGAAATACTGCCACATTTCCTGATACCAGTCTAATCTTAAGCATTGTACATAATGAAAAGAAAAAAGCAATTGAAGGACTTAAAAAATTCACAGAAGAGGGTAACGAAGACCACTGCCTGGATTGCGATAAGACCAAACGAATCAGCGAAAGCGAAGCATATGAAATCACCAAGAGAATAATGAAAGGTAAACCAGTAACGGCTTTACAGAAGATGGACCAGGATGCACGAAACAAAATATTGAGTCGTTTAAGAAATGATGGATTAAGCCTGCGGCAAATATGCAGGATCACTGGCTTTCCATTCCA
>DOPS01000164.1:3508-9612 GCA_003512645.1 Desulfosporosinus sp. | reverse complement strand
CTGTCGGTTAGTTCTTCAAACTGCCGCTTAACTTCTGGAGCTAATGGAGCCGCGCCAACAAAACAACCGCGCAGAGAAGAGAGATTAAAGCGTGACAAACGTGGGTGGTTAATGATGCCAATATACATCGTGGGCACTCCTGCGAAGAGGGTCGCTTGATAGCGGTGTATTCCTTTGAGAATGTCATCCACATTAAAGCGTGGAATAAGAACGCAGGAAGCACCAGAAATCAAGGGTGCATTCATACAGACTGACATGCCGAAGCCATGAAAGATTGGCAGGACGGCAAGTAAACGATCATTTTCGCTCATTTGTACCCAAGCGGCTCCTTGGGTAGCATTGGCGACTAGGGCAGAGTGAGAAAGCATGACCCCTTTAGGTTTGCCAGTTGTCCCTCCAGTATAGATCAGTAAGGCTTCATCTCGGAAAAGGTCAAATTCCCTTGTTACATAAGGTTTTGGTTCGCGATCCAATAAGGTTTTTAACCAAATGCGGCTTGGTAAGCGAGACTTAGCTTCAGGCGATAACTTGCGTGTAAATGGGTAAAGGGACTTAATGGGATAAGGCATGAATTCATTAAGAGAGGTGTAAAAAGTATGTTCGAGAAGATGTTGTTCGCCCGAGTTATGGCAAGCTTCCCGGACGTTTTCCAACCTACCAGCTAAGAGATCGAGACAAATAGCAGAACGGATCTTGCCATCTCGAAAAATATGTAGGAGTTCTGGCTCAGTGCTCAGAGGATTGACCGGAACGACTACGGCCCCAATACTTAAGATGGCATAATAACTAATGACATATTGGGGACAGTTTGGCAACAAAAGGGCAATCCGGTCTCCTTGATTAATTCCAATTTCCTTCAGTGCAGAAGCTAAGCGGTTGACATAGCGTCCTAATTGCTCGTAACGAATCACCTTCCCGAAAAAAATTAAGGCGTTTGCCTTGGGATGTTTCTCAACACTCCGGCGGAATAATTCATCCAGAGTGACCTCAGGATACTGGAGTGTGATGGGTACCTCAGGATCATAGTGTGTTGTCCAGGGAACATGTGTTTCGGTGGTCGCGGCTTTGTCCATTTACTTGCCCTCCTTATTAATTAGTGCGAGTAACGTTTAGTTAGCCTGCGTCAAAATTGAACCCTTTTTATAGTATTATAGTAAAAATATTGGCTATAGTATAGCGTTTAATTATAATATTCAGTCAATTGTGCTGCCAAGTCCATAGTTCTTTAGTAAAATGGCCCTATAGTCATATTCCAGTTCAGGAATATGATGAACACAAGGATCTGCGTTTATAGTTTTGATTACAAAAAAAGAATATTTATAAGGAGGAAATTTATAATTTCTGGAGAATACTAGAATAGGTAAAAAAATCGAAATGGAGGCATGGTTAATGACAAACCTTAGAGAGCTTTATGTTTGTAGTATTTGTGGCAATGTTGTTGAAGTTGTTCATACGGGGGCAACTGCTTTGGTCTGCTGTAATAAACCGATGGATAAACTTGAAGCAGGGACTAAAGATGCTAGTCTAGAAAAACATGTTCCTGTTATTGAGATAGTCAGCGAAGGAATTAAAGTTAAGGTCGGTAGTGTAGCACATCCAATGGAAGAGAAACATTTTATTCGCTTTATCGAAGTCCTAACTAAGGATCAGGTACTCAGAGCTGAACTCGCACCCAACCAGGCGCCTGAAGCTATTTTTAAACTCGCTAAATCTGATGATGTCGTAGAGGTTAGAGAATATTGCAATATACATGGGCTCTGGAAAGCAGATCTATAAATTGTGTCGTGGTAAAGAAAACTTGGCTGGCGCCCGAAGACACTGTCTTCGCACGTATTAGTCATTCTGTCAGCCGCAGGCGAAGGCGGCAGCCTTAGTTGCACTTATGCTTAGAAAGTATATAACGTAAGTTTATACTTTCTGATTGTAAAATCAAAGGATAGGTAGGATTAAATTCTGCCTGTCCTTTATTCATGAGTGATTATTGTCTTGAAATTGGCTATAATTAGGAAATAGGAGTCAAACGGGGGGTAGAACATATGACATTAACGTTAGCAAATACGGTTATTGGTTTTATTGGTACAGGAGTTATGGGTAAAAGTATGGTTGGTCATCTCTTAAAGGCTGGTTATCAAGTGGTTGTTTATAACCGCACAAAAGCAAGTGCAGAAGAATTAATCCAGAGGGGAGCTATATGGCAAGATACCGTTGCCGATTTGGCGGCCCAGAGTAACGTGATCATCTCTATGGTAGGTTATCCTAAAGATGTTGAAGAAGTATATCTAGGAGTTAACGGCATAATTAATCATGCCAAAAGTGGAACTTATTTAGTGGATATGACCACCTCAGATCCTGAGTTAGCTAATAAAATTTATGAAGAGGCTAAAGCCAAGGGACTGTACGCATTAGATGCTCCTGTATCTGGTGGAGACATTGGTGCCAAAGAAGCACGTTTAGCGATTATGGTGGGCGGGGATGAAGAAGCCTATAATGCTATAGTACCTATTTTCAAAATTGTGGGCAAAAATATTATTCTGCAAGGAAAAGCCGGATCTGGGCAACATACCAAAATGTGTAATCAAATTACAATTGCTTCCAATATGATTGGGGTTTGTGAAGCGATGGCTTATGCTCAAAAGTCTGGTTTAGATCCAGAAATAGTTTTAAAAAGTATTGAATCGGGAGCTGCTGGGAGCTTTTCATTAACTAATCTGGCTCCACGAATGCTAGCAAACAATTTCGCGCCGGGTTTCTATGTTAAACATTTTATTAAGGATATGACGATTGCTCTAGAATCTGCTCGAAAAATGGGTTTGATCACCCCGGGTTTGGAACTGGCTAAGTCAATGTACGAACAATTAGCGGAACTAGGGGAAGAAGACAGTGGAACTCAAGTATTGTATAAAATGTATTTGCAAAGAGAAAAACTTTAGCATTTGAGACGAACCATGTTGAAGTGTCGGTCTTGACTCTTTCAAATGCCTTTCGCTGAATTATGTATACTCTATTCAGAATTACTATGGTCAGATAGCGGACATTTTGAAGAACACCACTAAATTCATTTAAACTACTGGACTTTGTAATAAATGTTGTCTTACCCATTTTGCGGTAGTTGAGGTGGAGATATAGGCTAACCATAGGTTATACACAATTCCAAACTAAATCCCGCTATATTAACTAGGACATGATCAAAGGGACAAGCTTAAATTTAGCAGTTTTCAAGAGATACGGAACGGACTTTTGATGGAATTAGCCATAGGATATGCTAATGATGGCATATTGACTTAATATGCCATCAGTGCTAATCTAATTTTAAGAAGATTGTCGGAATACTTTGTGCAAATAGTTACGTTTCGTAAAATATATAAAATTAATCTCGATTCGATACATTCTAAAGTTACTTTATTTTTTTGATTGAATATGTGAAAGAAATCATATTCGCTTATCAGTCCATTTCCTTACAATACTACGAAAGCAATTATCCTTCTATAAAAACAGTAGGAGGAATGCTATAAGGTTGGATCAAGGAAATCCTTGTACCAACTGCCTCGGCAAACACCGAGAGTTTATTGACATATAAGGGAGGTAGAAGGATGGCGCATAAGAGTATTTTAGTAGTCGGAGGGGGAGTCAGCGGACTTACAGCCGCTATTGAAGCTTCCGAAGCAGGAAGCGAGGTCTATCTGATCGAACAAAAATCCTACCTAGGTGGCAGAGTAGCCCAGATGAACCAGTATTTTCCTAAATTGTGCCCCCCGAACTGCGGGTTGGAGATTAACTTTAAACGGATTAAGCAAAATCCCCGAATCAAATTCTTTACTTTAGCTGAAATCGAAAAGATTGACGGTGTAGAAGGTGATTATACAGTAACCGTTAAATCAAATCCGCGTTATGTAAAACAGAGTTGTACGGCTTGTGGGAAGTGCTCGGAAGTATGTCCAGTTGAGAGAGCAAATGAGTTTAATTACGGATTGGATAAAACTAAGGCGATTTATAAAGCACATGAGTTTGCTTTCCCAATGAAGTATGTAATTGATGAAAAAGCTTGTCTGGGAGCGGAATGCGCAAAGTGTGTAACCGCCTGCCAATATGATGCCATTGAGTTGGACATGGCACCTAAAAGTTTTAATTTGAATGTAGGTGCAATTGTCTGGGCTACAGGCTGGGAGCCTTATGATGCCAAGAAAGTTGACTACTATGGTTATGGACAGCATCAAAATGTTATTACTAATGTAATTATGGAGAGATTAGCAGCCTCTAACGGCCCAACGGCTGGCAAAATTGTTCGCCCGTCGGACGGTAAAGAGGTTAAAACTGTTGCTTTTGTCCAGTGCGCTGGTTCCCGTGATGAAAATCATCTGCCCTATTGTTCTGGAGTTTGCTGTATGGCTTCACTCAAACAAGCCACCTACGTCAAAGCAATGAATCCAGATTCTAAGGTTTATATGTTTTATATAGATGTCAGGGCGATGGGTAAACATGAAGATTTTTATACCAAAGTGCAAGATGATATTACCATGATTAAAGGAAAAGTTGGCGAGATCTCGGAGGATCCGCTAAGCAAAGATTTAATCGTTCAAGTAGAGAATCAGTTGACCGGCGAAATTATGAAGGAAACCGTTGACATGGTTGTATTGGCGACAGGAATGGTACCAGCTACTTCGAATGTACCTGAGGCAATAGCCTGTGATGAGGATGGATTTATTCTTTCCAAACTTGGAATTTATGGCGCAGGATGTGTCAAGAAGCCGTTGGATGTTTCCTCATCGGTTAAAGATTCTACTTCTGCAGCGCTTAAAGCCATTCAATCTACGGTGAGGAGGTAGCCCAATGGATAAAAAAACAGGTGTTTATATCTGTACTGGCTGTAGTATCGGAGAATCTCTAAAAATAGAGAGCCTGTCCAAGGTTGCCACCAAGGAGGGCAAGGTTCCGGTATGTAAAACACACCCTTTTCTCTGTGGACCGGAAGGGGTTGCGCTAATCAAGAATGACATTGAGAGTGAGGGTGTTAATACACTTCTTATAGCTGCTTGCTCCCCACGTGTCAATTATGATGTTTTTGAATTTGACTCTTCCTGTATTATGGAGAGGGTAAACCTTAGAGAACAGGTCATCTGGAGCCAACCTGCCAACGATGAAGATACCCAGATGATGGCAGAGGATTATATAAGAATGGGTCTTGCTAAGGTGAAGCATATCGATCTGCCGGTACCTTACCAAGGCGAAAATATGGTCAAAACCCTCCTAGTAGTAGGCGGAGGCTTGACAGGTATGACAGCGGCGTTAGAAGCTGCCAAAGCAGGGTACAAAGCTGTTTTAGTTGAGAAAAGCCCAGTGCTTGGTGGATGGATGAATGGCTTATTTAAACAAGCTCCACGGAAGGCGCCTTTTACAACACCTGAAGCGGTTGATATCGCAGAGTTGGTTAATCAAGTTGAAGCCAACCCTGATGTTACAGTATACACTGGAGCTGAAATCTTAGAAATCGCTGGTGCACCTGGCATGTTCGATGCTTCCATTAACCAAAATGGTACTACTGTTAAGGAAAGAGTCGGTTCGGTTGTTCTTGCTACAGGTGCCGTGCCCTATGATCCTACTAAGTTAGACTATCTTGGTTATGGTAAATATGAAAACGTAATTACTAGTCAAAAAATGGAAGAATTAGCTTCCGAGGGTAAAATTGTACGCCCTGACGGCAAAGAAGTGCAGAGTATTGCCTTTATCCAATGCGCAGGATCTCGCGATCAGGAACACTTGCCTTACTGCTCTGCAACATGTTGTGTGGAGTCTTTGAAACAAGCGACTTACCTAAAGGAACAAAATCCGGAAGCCAATGTCTTCATTTTCTACAAAGACATGCGAGCATCAGGTCAGTATGAACGCCTGTATCAACAAGTGCAAAAAGATGGAGGTATTTTCGTCAGAGGAGATATCAATGGTATCACCGAAGATGGCGAGAAGAATCTGCTTATCGAAGCAACAGATGTTCTATCTGGAGAAACGATCACAACCGAAGGTGTAGACATGGTGGTTCTGGCAAACGGTATGGTGCCTACCACAGCTTTTGGAGAGGATATTGCGGCCAAGGCTGATACAGAAGAGGA
>DOPS01000164.1:0-3369 GCA_003512645.1 Desulfosporosinus sp. | reverse complement strand
ACCCAATGCAAACGCTGTACAGTAGAATGTCCTTTCGGTGCTATCAACGAAGATGAGAAATTCAATCCGTTGCCAAATCCTACGCGTTGTCGGCGTTGCGGAATCTGCATGGGCGCTTGTCCAGAACGGATTATCTCCTTTAAGAATTACTCAGTACCTATGATTGGTAACGTCCTCAAATCGATTGAAGTACCTGATGAGGATGAAGAAAAACCAAGAATTCTTATCTTTGCTTGTGAAAATGATGCTTACCCAGCCTTGGATATGGCAGGTATTAATCGGCTCAAATATAATGCTTGGGTTCGCGTTATCCCACTAAGATGCTTAGGCTCCTTGAGCTTAGTTTGGATTGCCGATTCGATGTCACAGGGAATTGATGGAATTTTCCTTCTAGGCTGCAAGCATGGCGATGATTATCAGTGCCACTTCATTAAAGGAAGTGAGTTAGCCGAAATCAGGTTATCAAAAGTGTCGGAAACCTTAAACAGACTGGATCTCGACTCTGCCCGAGTGCGAATGGATCAAGTCTCTATAACGGATTACGACAAATTACCTGCTATGTTAGATGACTTTGCCGAGAAACTAAATGAACTGGGCCCCAACCCCTATAAAGGATTCTAAGTAGGGGTCACATCCCCCCATTAGATAGCAAAGGAGCAGCATTATGGATGAAATAAAAGAAATATCTCTGGAGATGAGAGAGTATATTATTTCTTCAGGAGCCGAAACGCTTAACTGGTGTATGCAGTGCGGTCTCTGCACCAATCTATGTCCTTACCGACAGGTTCCTGGCGAGCTTAGCGAAGCATTTAACATTCGTAAAATGCAACGTCAAGGCCAGCTAGGTTTAGAAGGTTTCGATGATGAAGAAGTTCTTTTTGCCTGTGTTACCTGTGGCATGTGTCAGTCAAACTGTCCGCGGAGCGTTGAAATCATCAAAAACGTGCGTTCCATGCGTAATACCATAGTTGGAGCTGGCATCTTGCCTGGGCATTTACGGCCTGTTGCAGGAAGTCTTCACGCTAATGGTAACCCATGGACTGGACCGCAAGAAAAGAGAGCGGACTGGCTGGAAGGCTTGAATGTCCCAGCCTATACAGAAGACATGGAATATCTGCTCTATGTTTGCTGTACTTCGTGTTATGACACACGCAGTCAAAAGATTGCCAAGAGCGTCGTCAAACTCTTGCAACAAGCTGGAGTAAGTTTTGGAGTGCTAACGGCTGAAGAGAATTGCTGTGGTGAGACCATCCGTAAAATCGGGGATGAGGATCTCTTCACTAAACTGGCCGAATCAAATATTAAGCTGTTCAACGGAAAAGGCGTCAAGAAAATCATTACAACCTCTCCTCATTGCCTGTATGCTTTCAAAACGGACTACCCCGAACTGGGCGGAGAGTATGAAGTTATGCATTATTCGGAACTTCTGAGTAATCTTTTGAAAGACGGCAAACTTTCTTTACCTGGAGAACAAGCTAAAAAGATCACATTCCATGATCCTTGTTACTTAGGACGACACAATTTGGTCTATGATGCTCCAAGAGAACTTCTCCAAGCAGTTCCTGGTGTAGAATTTGTCGAGTTGGATCGAGCTAAGAATAAGAGCCTTTGCTGTTCAGGTGGAGGCGGACGGATTTGGGCAGAAGTACCCTTTGGGGAGCGCTTCGGCGAATTACGAATCAATGACGCCGTGAAACAAAATGCGGATGTTATAGTCACAGCATGCCCTTACTGCATTACGATGCTTGATGACGCTTGTGCTGGCTTAGAAAAAGGTGATGTATTAAAAGTCATGGAAATGTCCGAATTCCTTTGTGAATCAATTAAGTAATAGAGATAAGACCATATATACTGCCTCGTTAATAGGTAGTGAATAAGTATCGGATGTTCAGCTAACCTCATGCTACAAGTGATAGGGATAATTATGGCTTATAGATCTGGGGTTAGCTAACTGATAACTGATATGGTGAAAAAAGGGTCAAGATTTAGTGAAAGGGGGGATGCCAGAAACAATGTTTATGCAGTGTATCGTCCAGCAAATTATTGTTGGTAGTGAGCAGGATAAACACCAGTTTCTGTAGTAGACTCGCAATCATTATTAAATTAATTGAAGGAGGATAAGACGATGTCGAAACTAGTACCACCGCATGGTGGAAAGTTAACACCGGTATTACTCCCTGAGTCACAAAGAGCAGATGCTTTAGCAAAAGCTAAAACATTGCCTGTGATTCGCATGACTTCCAGAGAAACTTCTGACCTATTAATGATTGGGATGGGTGCATTCAGCCCATTGACAGGGTTCATGGACAAAGCTAATTATGAGAGTGTTGTAGAAACAAAACACTTGACCAATGGTTTAGCATGGCCTCTCCCGATTACATTATCCGTTACTCCTGAACAAGCTGAAACCCTTAAAATTGGCATGGAAGTAGCTTTAGTGGATGATGAAACTGATACTTATTGCGGTATCTTAACGGTTAATGATAAATATGAGTATGACAAAGTCAAAGAGTGCAAGGCTGTTTTCTTCACAGATGATGCTGCCCATGACGGTGTTGTCAAAGTTATGGCTCAAGGAAGTATCAATGTTGGTGGTGAATTAGTCACATTTAGCCAACTAGGCTACGCATCTAAATACGGCGATTACTACGCAACCCCTGCTCAAACAAGAGCGATCTTCGATGAAAAGGGTTGGGCCACCGTTGCAGCTTTCCAAACACGGAATCCGTTGCATCGTTCACATGAATTCTTATGCAAGATGGGAAATGAAATCTGTGATGGACTATTCATTCACCCAATCGTAGGAAAACTCAAAGAGGGCGATATTCCGGCTGAAACACGTCTGGAGTGCTATGAAGTTCTCTTGAAGAATTATTTCAATGAGAAAAATGCCGTGATGAAAGTTTATCCGATGGAAATGCGTTATGCAGGACCTAGCGAAGCTATTCTTCACTCCATTTTCCGCCAAAACTTTGGTTGCAGCCACATTCTAGTGGGTCGTGACCACGCAGGTGTAGGCGACTATTATTCCGCATATCAAGCCCAAGAGATATTTGACCTCTTCAAACCAGGCGAACTTCTCTGCCAACCTATTAAAGTGACAGCAGCTATGCATTGCTCTAAATGCGATGGTATGACTACTGAAAAAACTTGCCCACACGGTAAAGAAGATCATCTGAAAATTAGTGGCACAAAGTTGAGAGCAATGCTTGCAGCTGGTGAGCTTCCACCAGGCGAATTTAGTCGTCCAGAGGTCTTAAAAATTCTGCTCAAGTATTACGCTTCAAAGTAAGCTAACTGTTGGTTGAAAATTTCACAAGAGAATTATTTCTCTTGTGAAATTTCAAAAAAATATATGAATGATGGAGG
>DOPS01000167.1:3844-13917 GCA_003512645.1 Desulfosporosinus sp. | reverse complement strand
GCTCACTTGTGAGGTCTATTAGAATCGCTTTCATCGTCGTTTTCATCGGGCTCACCTCTATTCTGGTCCAGTTTCTCTAAGGTTTGTACAATCGTCTGCTTGAGCTTTCTTCCACCCCTGGCACCGTAGAGTCTTGTACTAAAACAGGTGACAATACTCACTAAGTCATTGACCATTTCTTCATTTGGTTGCAACTTCACACCTTGTTCAATCGTTTCAATCTCGACGTTGAAAGATGCTGCGAATTCCTTTAGATAAGAGTAGCCAAACCGAGCCAATCTATCAGCATACTCCACCACAACAACATCAACATCTCTTAAATTTCTTAACAGTTTCGTAAGTTCCCTGCGATGGTCGTTAAGTCCACTAGCGACTTCTTCATATAGGGTAACCACCGTGTAATGCTTATCCTGGCAATACTGGATTAAACGCTCTCGTTGTCGTTGAAGATTGCCACTTTCTTGTTGTTTTTTAGTGGAAACTCGACAATAAATAAAGGCTCTTTTCTGTGTCGATGGCACATCGACGGTGGGATTAACAAGTGCTTCAATTTCTTCAAGTCGGTAGCGCCGATGATTTCCAAAAGTCCTCACCGATTTTAGTTTACCCGATGTATCCCACCGTCGAAGAGTTGCTATTGTAACACCCAACCGTTGAGATGCTTCACTTATATCTATTAAATTGTTTTGCATTCTTAGTCACCTCTACTATATTTTACCACATACAACGACTAATAAATAGTAGAAATGTTTATAATTAAATAGAAATGTCTAGATATTAAACAACAGCTACTACCTCCTTATTACGTTTGTCAATAACCCGAATAGCCTTGCCCTCACTCCGCGGTATGCTCTTAGGTTCAACTAGGCGTATGCGGACCGAGATTCCCAAGATTTCCTCTATTCTTTTTTGTAAACGTTGTTGACGTTCTTCTAATTCACGGACTTCATCAAAGAAGCTCGTTTCATTAACTTCCACTTGGACTTCTAGTTGATCTAAGTTCCCAGCGCGATAAACGACCAACAGATAGTGCGGTTCAAAACCACCCGAAGAAAGAATTGCCTCTTCAACTTGACTAGGAAAGACATTAACTCCCCGAATGATTAACATATCGTCTACTCGAGCTGTAACACGTTCCATTGTCCATCCGATATGTCCGCAAGAACACCTACCATAACGCAACTTGGTCAAATCCTTGGTTCGATAGCGCAAAACCGGAAATCCCTGTTTTTCTAAGCTGGTAATCACTAGTTCTCCTCGTTCGCCGACAGGGAGTGGATTTCCTTCTCCATCTAAGACTTCCGGATAAAAATGCTCGTCAATATGTAATCCATTTTGGGCTGGACATTCTAAAGCAACACCCGGTCCCATGATTTCGCTGAGTCCATAAATATCATAAGCTTTGATGCCCAATCGCGTCTCGATTTGTTCTCTCATTCCTTCTGACCATGGCTCTGCACCGAAGACCCCGATTTTCAACTTTAACTCATCACGGGAAATTCCCGATTCCTCTAGACTCTCCGCTAGATATAAAGCATAAGAAGGGGTGCAGGCCAAAACAGTTGTACCGAAATCCCTCATTAGCATTAGCTGTCGAGCTGTATTACCTCCAGAAATAGGAACTACTATAGCACCAAGTTCCTCGCAACCATAGTGCAGTCCCATCCCCCCAGTAAACAAGCCGTATCCGTAAGCAATTTGAACAACGTCCTTTTTTGTTACACCGACTCGTCTCAGTTCATTGGCCACAATCTTTGCCCATAACGAAATATCCTGGCTAGTATACCCTACAACAGTCGGCTTACCCGTTGTTCCCGAGGAGGCGTGAAGACGCACAATATTTTCCATCGGTTCGGCAAAAAGTCCAAAGGGATAATTCTTGCGCAAATCTTCTTTTGTCGTTAAAGGAAGTCTCTGAAAATCTCTGAGTGACTTAATATCCGCTGCTTGGGTTATTCCTACAGCACCATAGCTTTCTTGATAATGGGGGATAGGCCATACTCGCTTCACCGTTTTTTGAAGACCCGCTAGCCATTGTTTCTCTGTAGACTCTGTTACCTTAGACACTTTATCTGCTATGTCCATTACCCCATCTCCTACTTTTATAAAAATTCGCCTATTAATTATGCTTATTACTATAACACACTACCCTTAGAGCGCAATTATATGATCTAATATACTACAGTTTTGGTTTTCATTCCACTTATTTTCCTCATTGCCTAGGATACTTGGCGGCGATTTTATCTATCCAGGCATACAGCAGGGGGCATTAATTGTAAATAAATAGGTTTACAATCAGTAGATAATATGAGGAGCCCCTCAGCAGTTCAAGTTGAACTGCTGAGGGGCTCCTTCCATAGTTTTAAAATTAAACCTTATAGTCCTGCTAATTTGCGCAGGGTTTCAGCCTTGTCCATTCTTTCCCAGGGCAGGTCGAGGTCTGTTCTTCCGAAATGTCCATAGGCTGCCGTTTGATGATAGATGGGTCGACGGAGATCCAAGGCTTTGATAATACCCGCTGGTCGCAAGTCAAAGGTCTGCATGATCAACTCCACGATCTTATCATTAGGCAATTTACCGGTCCCAAACGTCTCAATAGAGACAGATACCGGGCGGGCCACACCGATAGCGTAAGCAATTTGTAGTTCGCAACGGTCAGCCAATCCAGCAGCTACAACATTTTTAGCCACGTATCGTGCAGCATAAGCAGCCGAACGGTCAACCTTTGTGGGGTCTTTGCCAGAGAAAGCGCCGCCGCCATGGCGTGCCATCCCGCCATAAGTGTCCACAATGATTTTACGTCCCGTCAGTCCGCAATCCCCTTGAGGACCACCAATCACGAAACGCCCCGTTGGGTTGATAAAATACTTCGTGTCTTCATCAAGTAGTTCTTTGGGAACCGTTGGGTACACAACATATTGAAGTAAATCGCGGCGTATTTGATCTTGAGTTACATCCGGATGATGCTGAGTAGATATTACGATGGTATCTACCCTAATCGGTTTGTTGTCCTCGTATTCCACAGTCACCTGGGTTTTCCCATCCGGACGCAAATAGTTTAAAAGATCTGATTTACGCATCTCACTAAGCCGACGTGCTAAACGGTGAGCTAAATCGATGGGAACTGGCATGTAGCTTTCGGTTTCATTCGTTGCATAGCCGAACATCATTCCTTGGTCACCGGCTCCGATCGCTTCAATATCACTATCACTCATATCCCCCGTTTTTGCTTCCAAGGCCCGATCCACGCCCAGAGCGATATCCGCAGATTGTTCTCCGATTGAGGTTAAGACAGCGCAAGTATCGGCGTCAAAGCCATATTTGGCACGGGTATACCCCACTTTCCGGATTGTCTCCCGTACCACATGTGGAATATCCACATAACACGAGGTTGTAATTTCACCAGCGACAAGAACTAATCCTGTCGTAACAGTTGTTTCACAAGCAACTCGGGCATTAGGATCTAAGGCAAAAATCGCATCCAAAATAGCATCTGAAATCTGGTCACAGATCTTATCCGGATGCCCTTCTGTCACAGACTCTGATGTAAATAATTTTCTGACCAATTATTTCACTCCTTTGTTTTTACGCCGAGGAGGTTGGCAATTTCACCAACGAGATTCCGTGCAACCTCCAGTTTGCTCATTTGAGGAAAATCTATTCTTCTTCCATCGGGAAAGAGAAAACTGACAATGTTTGTTGGACTACCAAAGCCGGCTCCCTGCTTGGTAACATCATTGGCTACCAAGAGATTGACGTTCTTTCTGAGCATTTTAGCTTGGGCATTAGCCATCAGATTCTCCGTCTCCGCAGCGAACCCAATCAAAATTTGAGATGTTTTCTTGCGCCCAAGTTCCGCAAGTATATCCGGGTTAGGAACTAACTCTAGCGTACGGTTTGTCCCATCCTTTTTAATCTTTTGCTCAGCAAGAACCGCAGGTCGATAATCCGCTACGGCTGCTGCTTTGATAACAACATCTACCTCAGGGAAACGCTCCAAAACTGCATCGTACATTTCCAGAGCTGTCTGCACTGATACCCTTGTCACTCCCTGCGGAGTTGGCAAATCCGTAGGTGCACTAATGAGAACTGTCTCCGCGCCTACCTCTTGTAAGGCCTGAGCAATGGCATATCCCATTCGTCCAGAACTTCGGTTACCCAGATAACGAACCGGATCAAGCGGTTCTTGAGTTCCTCCAGCCGTCACAAGCACCTTCTTACCCTTCAACCAATCCGACCCAGAGAAAAACTGTGCTAAGGACTCCACGATCTCGATCGCTTCACTCATGCGACCAACCCCTTCGGTGCCACACGCTTGAAAACCAGTGCCAGGGCCAATGATCTTTATCCCGCGCTCTTGGAGACGTGTCAGGTTAGCTTGAGTGGCTGGATGATGATACATGGCCTGGTTCATGGCCGGTGCCACAAAGATGGGTACACGTGTTGCCAATAGAACCGTTGAAAGAAAATCATCGGCTAAGCCAGTTGTCATCTTAGCTAATATATTGGCCGTGGCCGGAGCAACTATGACTGCATCGATATGCTCCGCTAGGGCGATATGCTCCACATTCCAATGCTTCGGTTCGTCAAACATGTCTACGTACACCGGATTTGCCGAAAGGCTCCGCAGTGTAAGGGGAGTAATAAATTCTGTCGCAGATTTTGTCATCGCGACATGGACCTCAGCGTTCAATTTTCTTAAGCGGCTAACGACTTCCGCCGCTTTGTAAGCTGCAATTCCACCGGTGACCCCGACAAGGATTTTCCTCCCAGTAAACATAATATTACACTTCCTCTTCAGGGGTACACTCATAGCTGAATTTAGAGTGTGAAATCTCCTCCAATGAAATACTCACTGGCTTCATACCCTTAGCTAAATCCTCATGCTTAGCTTCTTCCATAATCGTTCGCGCCCGTTTGGCAACCACGATGACTAATGTATACTTGCTATCGACTTTACCCATAAGCACATCAAGTGACGGTTGTTTCATTAATATTCCCCCTTAAAAACAAACGGTTTTCGTTTAACCCGGCATTTTTCTGCCACTAAAATACTCTTAAGTTTATCGACAGCCACAGGAACTTCATCATTGATGACTACATAGTCATACTCACTCACATATTCCAGTTCCTGTATTGCGGTGGCTAAGCGTTTCTGAATGACAGCCTCCGTCTCAGTTCCCCGTTTGTGAATGCGTTCAGCTAGAATATCCAAAGAAGGCGGGACAATAAACGTAAAGACACCTTGAGGAAACCGCTTTTTGACTTGTAATGCACCTTGAATTTCGATCTCTAAAATGACATCCTGTCCTTCTTGAATCGCCTGTTCAACAGCAAATCGTGGCGTTCCATAATAATTATCGCAAAACGATGCCCATTCTAATAATTCATCAACGGCAATCAAGGCTTCAAATTCTGTCTGTGGGCGAAAGAAATAATGAATCCCTTCCACTTCACCAGGGCGAGGCGACCGCGTCGTCATAGAGACAGAATATTTTAAATTGGGTACCTGGCGAAGCAATTCTTGGCAAAGCGTCCCCTTGCCCGCTCCAGAAGGACCTGAAAGTATGATTAATAATCCATGACCTTTTTCCACACTACACCCCTAATCTGCCGGGTCTTCAGCGTGGGTAGTTGACTCTTTCGCAGAAAGACGGTGAGCCACTGTTTCAGGCTGAACGGCAGAAAGAATCACATGATGACTGTCACAGATAATCACGGCACGTGTACGCCGTCCATAAGTAGCATCGATCAGCATACCTGTATCTCGAGCTTCTTGGATAATACGTTTAATCGGGGCGGATTCCGGACTCACGATGGATATAATTCGATTGGCAGAGACAATATTGCCAAACCCTATGTTAATGAGCTTAATGTCCACGTTGAATCCTCCATTACTCTAAGTTTTGGATTTGTTCGCGAATCTTTTCCAATTCAGTTTTGACACTAACCACCTGTTGGCCAATCCTTAAATCATTCGCTTTAGATCCAATAGTATTGATTTCGCGATTCATTTCTTGAACTAAAAAGTCNNAATCGAGCCCCATCCAATTCAACCTCGCCCAAGATTGTCTGAAGTCGTTCCTGTAAACGTTCTTGGTAATCTGTTACGACAAACGGTGCGCGCTCAGCTATTGTTTGCAGATGCTCACTGATGAGATCGAGCCTTTGAAGTAGATCGACTGTCAACTTTCCTCCTTCAGTACGGCGCATTTGCCCGAATCCTTCAGAAGCCTTAAAAAGGGCTTCGGCACATACCCCCCATAAAGCATCCAGATCGATGACAGGCTCCTCAACCGAGAGAACCTCTGGTAAAGAGACTAAACGGTAAATATCTGTTTCATACGCTGTATGTAGAGCTAAAGAGAGATCTTTCAATGTCTTATCATACGACAGTGCCAAATCATTGTCAACCTTCGCCAATCTCTTTCGTCCTTCTGTTTCCACCACATTAAGATATACTTCAATCCTACCGCGTTGGTACTTTTCTTGAAGCATTTTACGGATCCGTTCCTCAAAGCTGCTATAGTTGCGCGGGGTCCTTACTACAATCTCCAAAAAACGATGATTAACAGATTTCAGTTCAATAGATACTTGATAACCACTTCCACTTGCCTCTCCTCGGCCAAATCCAGTCATACTATTTGCCATATGTCACCTGGCGAATCAATCAACCAGGTCATTCACCCCCTATTTAATGAAACACTATCTTTAATATGCCTCTAAACTTCTTTCTTATATATTATACCAGATTAGATATATAACCTATAACCTTATAAATTATGAGAACTCAACGGTGCCTTCCTAAAAAATGATAACTCTGCAGAAATTGAATAGTTTAATGAAAAAGTTTTAGGGGGCTGCAGACGAGCAGCCCCCTAAAACTTTTCCCCTCACGAATGGAGGTTTTCCGATGTCTAATTAAGAATCGTAGATATTGGTAGTAATACTAAAATTCAAATTTTCCTAAAGTTTCCCTAATTCGCGTTAATGCCTCCCTAAGTCGTTCCGTACCAATGGTCAAAGATATACGGAAGTAACCCTCACCATATTCTCCATAACCATTGCCAGGGGTAAGTACCACACCGGCTTTATCTAAAACTAACTCGCAGAAAGACGTTGAGGTAAATCCTTTGGGTACTTTAGGCCAAATATAGATTGTCGCCTTCGGCCTTTCCACATTCCACCCTAAGGCAGTCAACCCTTCAATCACTATATCTTGTCGTTCTTGATAGATCTTACAAAGTTCTTGGATTATTTCCTGACTTCCCAAAAGCCCTTTGATGGAAGCTTTTTGTACTGCCTGAAAAACCCCTGAATCAATGTTCGATTTAATACGGCCTAGCGCCTCGATAACCCTTGCATTTCCTGCAGCCCAACCAATCCTCCAACCCGTCATATTGTAGGTTTTTGACATTGAATGGAATTCAATCCCAACGTCTATGGCCCCTGGAACCTCAAGAAAGCTCAAAGGCTTATAGCCTTTAAACGCAATTTCCGAATAAGGCCCATCATGGCAAATAATAATATCGTATTTTTCAGCAAAGGCAATGGCCTTTAAATAGAAGCTTTCATCTGCAACTGCACCAGTAGGGTTATTGGGGTAATTCAAGAACATGAGTTTAGCCTTCTGCGCAACCTCTTCTGGAATCCCCTCTAAATCAGGCAAAAAGCCGTTTTCTTCCTTAAGCGGCATAGTATAAGGAACTCCTCCTGCCAGTAAGGTCCCTACGCCATAGACAGGATACCCAGGATCCGGAATCAAGGCTACATCACCTGGGTTCAAATAACAAAACGCAATGTGCGCAATCCCCTCTTTAGATCCGATGAGAGTAACCACTTCTTTTTTGGGATCAAGGACAATATTTGAGCGTCGTTTATACCACTCCGCCACCGCTTGACGAAACTCCAACATTCCTGCGTAAGATGGATAACGATGATTCTCCGGATTACGCGCTGCTTTTACAAGCTCATCAATGATATGATCTGGGGTTGGAAGATCGGGATCTCCGATGCCAAGACTAATGACATCCACACCTTTTGCCTTCGCATTCGCAATTTTTTCATCAATCCGAGCAAATAAATAAGGAGGCAATGCTTTAATTCGTTGGGCTTCTTCCATAGTACGATAAATCCTCCTACAAACCATTTTCCATTTCAAAATTCATTATTCCATTGGCTCCAACCATTCACCCTTAAACACATACGTCGCTGGGCCGGTCATATAGATGTGATTGTCTAATCCCCATTCAATCAATAAATCTCCCCCCGGTAGATGAACTGTCACTGTGCGTTCTGTCTTTTGATTGAGCACGGCAGCAACTGCAGAAGCGCAAGCACCTGTCCCGCAGGCTAGTGTCGGTCCGGCTCCCCGTTCCCAAACTTTCATGGTCATATCCTGAGGGGAATTGACCTTTATAAACTCGACATTGGTCTTACGTGGAAACAAAGAATGCTTCTCAATCGCCGGGCCAAGACGCTCAAAATCCAGCGTAGCAAGATCCTCCACAAAGATAACACAGTGCGGATTCCCCATAGATACGGCAGTATATTGGAACGTTTTCCCCAACACTTCAAGGGTCTCTCCCACCACAGGTTCCCCTTGTACTAAAACTGGAATGAGGTCTGCCCGCAAAATGGGCTCTCCCATATCTACTCGCACCCCTTGAACCTGAGCATCTTTGATATTTAGATGAATCGTCAAGACACCAGCGAGGGTTTCTACTTTCATTGGATTATGTCTTACAATCCCTTGATCGTATACATATCTCGCGAAACATCGGATGCCATTACCGCACATTTCAGGTTCAGATCCGTCTGAATTAATGATCCGCATCCGGGCATCTGCAACCTTCGAAGGCAGAATTACGACTAATCCGTCTCCTCCTATTCCAAATTGACGGTGACAGAGCTTCTTGGCCAATTCGGGGTAATCCGCATCTCCGTCCAAAGTAACAGAAAAATGGTCCAGGAAAACAAAATCATTTCCCAGACCATGCATTTTTAAGAATTCCACTGTGCTTCCCCCCTCTTGTTTTTCCATCATACGCATTTTCTCTTTAAAAGAATACTACGCAATATGAAGCGGGTCAACCTATTTGAAGCAAGTATACACGAGGAGGGAAAGAGATATACATTATACGTCCTAAATGGTCAACCAACACTTTATAATCACCCAAGTTTTGAGAGAATTCTTTCCGTAAAAGACGATCAGCCTTTGAGTTTATGTTCAGTTAGTTATTCACTGAGTGGATTAAAACACCCTATCCCTTGGCAATAACCACTTTACCTTGCCAACTGAGCTTAATGAACCGAGCAAGTCCAATCAAAACGGACGGTCCACCCGCTACGCATAGAATTAAAATCCATTGCCAACTAACTAACGGTGCGGTCTTAAAGATGGCTTGTAAAGGCTCAAGATAGATTACGCAGAGCTGCATGATAGTAGAGACCATCACCGCTCCTACAAGATAGAGATTTGAGAAGAGGCCTACTTCAAAAATACTACGTTCCTCTGACCGACAATCAAAAACATGGAACAATTGGGAAAACACTAGCGTTGTAAAGGCCATAGTCCGGGCACCCAGCATATTGACCCCCATGAAAAGTGCCACTACAAATACGAATAGAGTTCCTAGGCCAATAAATGTACCTCTGACTGCAATTTTTCTGGCCAACCCCCGCGCAAAAATACTTTCTCCGGGGACCCTTGGTGGACGGTTCATAATACCTGGTTCAGCACCATCTACCCCTAAGGCCATCGCAGGCAACCCGTCAGTAACTAGATTAACCCATAATATTTGAATAGGTAGTAAAGGAAGTGGTAGCCCCACCAGCGTTGCTAAAAACATCGTCAGAACTTCACCCAAATTGCAGGAAAGTAAATAGCGAATAAACTTCCGTATATTGTCGTAGATCCCTCGGCCCTCTTCCACTGCCGCCACAATTGTCGCAAAATTGTCATCACCTAGAACCATCGATGATGCTTCCTTCGTCACATCCGTCCCCGTTTTACCCATCGCTACCCCAATATCCGCCTCTTTGACTGCCGGAGCATCATTAACCCCATCCCC
>DOPS01000167.1:0-3771 GCA_003512645.1 Desulfosporosinus sp. | reverse complement strand
CCCCCGCTCGAACCGCGGATAATTCCTAATTCATGAGCGACGGCTTCAGCGGTTAGGCGATGATCTCCCGTGATCATGACGGGTTTAATCCCAGCTTGTCGACAGACTTTAATTGCTTTTACCGCACTGGCTCGCGGTGGATCAATCATTCCTAACAGCCCGACAAAGGTCAAGCCGTGTTCTACGTTCTCATCGAGGGGCTCGGAATCTGATAATGGTTTTTCAGCAACTGCTAGAACTCTGAGAGCATGCCTTGCCATGTCGTCGTTGGCCCGCATGATGTTTTTCTTGCGTTCCGGGGATAGCTCTACAACGCCATGCCCAGTCAGCTCGTTCTGGCAAAGTCGCAACACCATATCAGGCGCCCCTTTGACATAGGCCTTGCGTCCCTGTTTCGTCTGATAAACAACACTCATTCTCTTGCGATCCGAATCAAAGGGCAACTCGCCAATTCGCTCTTGCTTGCGTTCCAAAACCTCTCGCCAGATCCCAGCCTTCGCCGCAGCCACTAAAATAGCGCCTTCAGTCGGATCTCCCTCGATGCCCCAAGGGGCATCCTTTCCTTTGGAACGGAAGAGGCCAGCAACTTGAACTCCCTTCTTTGTCAAGATTGAATTATTGCAAAGTGCTGCGATCTTTAACCCGACGTTGAGGGGATCCCGTTCTTTTTCTGGATTAGCACCCTGGAACTCACCTTTGGGATCGTACCCTTCACCTGAAACTGTAATCTTTCGTCCATCTGAATAGATTAGGCGTACTGTCATTTCATTCTGGGTCAAGGTCCCCGTTTTATCCGAACAAATCACTGTTGCACACCCCAACGTCTCAACAGCTGGCAGTTTCCGAATGATCGCTTGGCGCTTAACCATTCGTTGAACTCCTACTGCCAAAGCAACGGTAACAATAGCCGGCAGACCTTCTGGGATAGCCGCTACAGCCAGGGAAACTCCTGTAAAAAACATCTTATAAAAGTCCTCACCTCTTAAGACCCCTGTAACCACCACAGCAGTACAGACAAGAAAACTGATCAGGACCAACCATTTACCCAGTTCCGCTAAACGCTTCTGCAAAGGGGTTTCTTCATTTTCTACATTTTGGATCATGTCGGCAATGACGCCCATCTCAGTTTCCATCCCAGTCGCTACGACTACCCCTGCCCCTCGACCGTTCACGATAGAAGTCCCCATGTATCCCATATTTTTTCGATCTGCCATGGGGGTCAATTCCTCCTGAAGTGGAAAAATACTTTTGCCCACAGGATGAGATTCCCCCGTCAAAGCTGATTCTTCCACTTGTATGTTGACTGCCTGAATCCAACGCAAATCCGCCGGAATACGATCTCCGGTTTCCAAAAGCACAATATCTCCAGGCACAACATCTGCTGCTGGAATCCGTTGTTCCATACCTTCCCGTAACACTCGCGCCTCTGGAGCCGTGAGGGAGCGCAGCGATTCCATGGAACGCTCCGCGCGAAACTCCTGCACAAAACCTAGAATGGCGTTAATCATTAAAATTGCCAAGATCGTGATGGCATCCGCGATCTCACCTAATAGTCCTGAGACTACAGTGGCCGCTAGTAAAACTAGCACCATAAAATCCTTAAATTGTCCCAGAAACAAAAACACAGGATGCGTCCCTTTTTTTACCGCTAAAACATTCTTTCCAACCTCCTGTAATCGGTTACGAACTTCTTTAAGATTTAACCCTTTTGCCGGATGTACATCCAACGCCTTGGCCACGTCAAGCCAAGGCAGCACATGCCACGCCTGTTGCCGCATGCCCTTTTTCCTCCTTTTGCTTTCTAAACAGTATTAAGGGGACTTACTATTTGTCCCTTTTGTAGTACATGCTTATTCCCTAAAGTATGGAAAAATGCCTCAGTAAAACAAGTGTGTTATACTAAAAAGTGGATTCTCTATAGAAAGGATGTCATCACATGGCCTTAGACGGTGTTACCCTCGCCTATCTCGTAAATGAACTTGCTCCACAACTCATCGGAGCACGTATCGATAAAATTCATCAACCCGAAAAAGATGAGATTCATCTCCAATTGCGTCAACAGGGATCCAGACGCCTTCTGCTTAGTACCAGTGCCACTTCCCCCCGCTTCCACCTCACTCAAGAAAACAAAAAAAATCCACCTTCTCCCCCCATGTTTTGTATGATTCTCCGCAAACATCTGGAGGGTGGTAAACTCATTGACCTGCACCAAAAAGATCTGGAACGTGTTGTGACCTTTGAAATTCAAAATTACAATGACCGTGGCGATTTAGTTTCGTTGCATCTCCATTTAGAAATTATGGGAAAACACAGTAATCTTATTCTCGTTGACCCAACCACAAATACGATCCTTGACGGACTTAAACGATACTCACATGTCCTAAGCCAATACCGTGAGGTTTTACCCGGTCGCTCTTATCTCTCTCCTCCTTCTCAGGAAAAACAGCCGCCTCTAGCAGAGGAAGAACTCTGGCGAGAGACCCTTTACCAGGAAGATCTAGATCGTTCCATAACCGGTATCCTTCTCGCCCGCTTTGCCGGGATCAGCCCAGAATTGGCCCGTGAAATGGTAATTCAAGCGGGATTGAATCCAGAAATCCTCCTCCACCAGTGCGGTGACATCGATTGTTCACGGCTTTTCCGGGCCTACCGTAAGTTAGGCAATCCTGAGGAGAATCCCGAAATTCAACCCTGCCTTTACTATAATCCCCTACCGGAAACCAAACTCATCGCCTTTAGTTTTACCCCTTTTCAACAATATCAAGAATTAAGAAGGGAAGACGTCCTTTCGATAAATGACGCAGTCCAGATCTTTTATCAGTCAAAATCCAGCAACAACTCGCTTGAATCGAAACGGGGCTCTCTAAGAAAGATTGTCCAAGAAAAACATGCCCATTTCACTAAGAAGCTTAAAATCTATGAGGAGGCTCTACTCAACGCTAATTCAAGCCTCAACTACCAAAAGTGGGGAGAACTGTTGACTGCGAACCTCTACCGCATCCCCCAAGGATCAGTCGAAACCTCTGTGGAAGATTATTTTGATCCCAACCTCACTAGCCTAGTCATTCCGCTCAATCCTCATATCAGTGTCATTGACAACGCCCAGCACTACTACAAACTTTATAACAAAGCAAAAGCCACCTTGCTCAAGACAAAGTCGCTCAAAGAAACCACACTTGATGAAGTTCAATACCTAGCTTCATTGCGAGTCAATTTGGATCAGGCCTCCAGCCTTGCTGAGCTGAATGAAATCCATATCGAACTGGTTGGACAAGGGTATGTGACTGGAAAGCATTTGAAAAGAAGTACCCTGAAACTTAAAAAAGGCCGCCCCCAGGGAAATGCCAAATCTAAAGCAAAATCTCCCAAGGAGGTTCCTCAGCCCCGCGTCTATCGCTCCAGTCAGGGCAAAAGTATCTTTGTCGGTAAAAATAATGCTCAAAACGATTGGCTCTCGTTGCGCAAAGGAAAACCCAATGATCTATGGCTCCATGTCAAGCAAATTCCAGGTTCTCACGTCCTCGTTCCCCTCGAGGATGGAGAAGAATTTCCAGACGACACCACCCTTGAAGAAGCAGCGGCCCTGGCAATCTATTACAGCCAAGCTCGTGGTTCTTCCCAAGTCCCTGTCGACTACACACATGTCAAACAGTTAAAAAAGCCTAACTCAGCTAAACCCGGAATGGTGATCTATGATCTGAACTGGACCTTATACCTGACTCCTAAACCGGAGGTTTTAGAACGGTTACTGGCCAGCGAAGAGATATTAGA
>DOPS01000143.1:0-33324 GCA_003512645.1 Desulfosporosinus sp. | reverse complement strand
AAAAAATATGAAGATGATGCTAAAGCCTTCAAGAAAAAGATGAAAGAGCTCGAGAATGAAGCATGGGAAGATTTCCTCGATATGACGATTGCTCAAGCTTTACTCTGGGCCGCTACCAACGTCGAGCCAGAAGTTAGATCTTCTGAAATCGCAGCTACCGAGCCATACTTCATCAGTTCTCACTCCGGTTCTTCCGGTGCCTGGGTATGTGGACCAGAAGACCTTTCCGGTGGAACAGACTATTTCTGGGGTTATGCTCAAATGACCACAGTACCTGCACTCTTTGCTGCTGGTGACGCTACCGGAGCTTGCCCTCACAAGTTCTCCTCAGGAACCCATGCTGAAGGTCGTATCGCAGCTAAATCTGCCTGCAAATATATCTTAGAGAACAACACATTGACTGAAGCTGATCCTGCGGTTATCGAAGCTGTAAAAGCTGAGATCGTCAAGCCTCTCGAAATCTTCGAAGCACACAAAGGCTTCAGCACAGATCCTGAAGTTAACCCCAACTATATTATGCCTAGACAATTCATGTATCGTTTACAAAAGCTCATGGACGAGTATGTTGGTGGAGCTAACGTATTCTTCAACATGAACTCAGCTTCCTTGACTCGTGCAGCAGAACTGTTCGAGTTCCTCAAAGAGGACTCCCAAAAATTAGCTGCTAGAGATCTTTATGAACTGTTGAGAGCTTGGGAAAACAAACACAGATTATGGCAAGCTGAATCTCACCTGCGCGCTGTAACCTTCCGTGAAGAAACACGTTGGCCTGGATACTACTTCAGAACAGACAAGCCAACCCTTGACGAAGAGAACTGGCACTGCTTTGTTAACATGAAGTGGGATCCTAACACAAATGAATGGTCAGTCTTCAAAAAGCCTGTTATCGATATGTTCGGTGTCGACTAATACAAGATTTAACCTTCAGATGTTTAGCCAAATAGTCTAAAAACTTATTCAATGGGGGATAGGTGCCAATTCTTGCTATGTCTAAGAATAGGAATTGGTTTCCTTCCCCGCCTTTGGACATCGTAAGCATGCTTTTAGAAACATAGCAGGCTTACGATGTTTAACTCAACTGTAAATTCTCCTTTAAAATTTTAGGGGTAATAAATGGACAAGATATATTTGTTGGAATACACTTGCACGAATATTATAGTAATTTAAAGGAGGAATATAGTAATGGATAATGAGGAACTCATGCAAAAGAGTATTGAACTTGGTAAAGCGATCGCCTTGACTGACATATATAAGGAATTTAAACAGGCTGAGTATGAACTTTTTCATAACCCCGAAGCTCGCAAATTAGTAGAAGATCTTCAAAGAAAGAAACAAGAATATCAAGGTAAGCAAATGGCTGGAATTGAATTAACTGAAGAAGAAAAGAATGCCATGCAAGATCTTGAGAAGTCGTGTATCAGGAATCGTCAGGTACTTCATTCCAATACTGCTAACACAAATTTTCAAGAGTTTATGGAGAAAATCTCGGCTAATATTAAAATCGGAATTAAGAGTGTGGAAAAGTAGTTAGATTGTAAAAGCTACTACTGACCATGGTTCAAGATATGACAATTAAATGTTTATAAGATTTTATAAAAAAGACTCGCAAGGTAGACCGAAACCTACTTGTGAGTCTTTTTTATGTGTGCAGATCTCTAATGTGTTTGGTCGTGAACCTAATGAATTAAGAGAATGCCTATTATTGGGATTGTAGATTTGTTTCAGAAATGATTAATATAGTTTTGCCTTGCGCTTAAAAAAGCGATTGTACTATTTCTTACTATTGAATTACGAGGGATTGATTGTCTCATAATGGAGTAAATATGCAAAGATTAGCAACTATTGTAGAAACTGATTGTGCGACGATAGGATTGTTTAATGGTTACCATATTGACTGGGAATAACATCAGTGCTACTCTAAAATAGAGATATAACATTTATACACGACTAGGATAGATTGTGCATTATGTTACGTACAAGATTAAATCAATTGATGTTCTAACTGTCTAAGAGGGGTAGTAACCAGTGATATGAGCAGTTAGCAACTGGAGGTGGTGCTGGATCATCCGACTATATCACAATTGTTTGAAAGGAATGTCAGAGAGATTCACTAGAGGTAGATATTTAAAGATCTGAAGTGAAATTTAGATCATAGCATAATTAGTGAAAAGAATTTCTTTCATTTGATGGAAGGATCAATCTTTACCTTTAGGAGAATATTGGATGAATGGGTATTCTGTTCTCTGAATATTAATCCTTTCTTTAGTAGCTACTCAAATTGAATTATTGAAAATATATATGATCAATGTTAATGTTAGCCATAGGGAATTCTAGTAGCAACCATTCATTCAGAAAGGTGGAGTTCAATTGTACTTAACAAGATTTAAATATATTCCTTTAATTGGGACTTTGGGGAACTATAAAAAGGAATATTTTAGTAAAGACTTAATTGCGGCATTGACAGTGGCTGTAGTAGTTATTCCACAGTCTATGGCTTATGCACTGATTGCGGGTGTTAATCCAGTTTATGGTCTCTATACTGCAATCGTATCCACAATTATTGCCTCAGCCTTCGGAAGCTCGAAACACGCGATTGCTGGTCCAACTAATGCCATCGCTTTGCTCGTTGCTGGTAACATGAGTAAATATATGGGACTAGATAACGCCTATGAAATGCTTTTTCTGATGACTTTTATGGTGGGTGTTTTGCAAATCCTTTTTGGAGTCATAAAGCTCGGTAAAGTAATTAACTTTGTATCGCATTCAGTTGTTATTGGTTTTACAGCTGGTGCAGGAGTCTTAATTGGGCTTGGCCAGCTGAGTACACTTTTGAGTATATCAATTAAAGATTCTTCGCATATGTCCACAATGCAGAAGTTTTATTATGTAATGACCCATTTAAGTGAAACTAATTATTACGCACTCGGAATCGGCTTGATAACTATGGCCATAATCATAGTTTGTAAGAAGATCAATAAGAGTCTGCCTGGTGCTTTAATTGGAATTATTGTTACAATCTTACTAATCGTCACTTTTTCTCTGGAACAGAAGGGTGTTAAACTTACGGGTTTTATTCCTTCCTCACTACCACCATTTAAAATGATACAATTCGATTTTGTTGCCATGCAGAACCTTTTCGGAGGCGCTTTAGCTATTGCAATCATAGGACTAGTAGAAGCAATCGCAATCTCAAAATCAATTGCCACTACTTCACGGCAAAAAATTGATGCTAATCAGGAATTTATTGCCCAGGGCCTTGCCAATGCAGGTGGCTCATTCTTCCAAGCTTTTGCTGGTTCTGGTTCATTTACACGGTCAGCCATCAATTATCAAAGTGGTGCAGTTACTAGAATCGCTGGAATCTTGTCAGGTGTGATCGTTGCCCTTGTCCTATTGTTTTTTGCACCTTTTGCCAAATTTATTCCTAATCCTGCCTTAGCAGGTGTGATCCTAGTCATTGCCTATAACATGGTTGATAAAAAAGAAATTAAGCACATTGTAAAAGCAGGTAAATTTAAGTCTGATTCCATCGCTATGTGGGCAACCTGTTTTGCTACAATCCTAATGCCGCACCTTGATCTTGCAATATACTCCGGGATAGCATTATCCATAGCTTTGTATCTAAAAGACACTAATAAAGCTCCTATGAAAATCTTAATTCCCTCCCAGGTGAATACCTCTCAAATTATTGAGAAGGAGATCAAATCGGTTAAGTCAAAAGTAGATATTTTAATTATCCAATTGGAAGGCAATCTTTACTTTGGTTCTTCCGAGGATCTACAAAGTAAGCTTGATGATTTAGTGGATAAATCGAAAGTGTTCATCCTCAGAATGAAGTACGTTGCTTCTATGGATTTAACGGCCCTGAGTTCAATTAAGATTTTTATCAGGACTGTAAAAGAAGCTGGGGGAATAGTTATCATATGTGGTGTGAAGTCAGAACTTAACTCATTGCTTACCAATTCCAACGTTATCGCAGATGTTGGTGAGGAGAATATTTTCATGTCAGAAAATGAGATCTTCGCTTCTTCCACCAATGCCTTAGAAAAGGCAAGAGCCGCCCTTAATTGTGATGATAACGGAGAAAAATCTGCTGCATGTACATTACTTGAGTCTGTTACCAATTTTAATGGAGGTAATAGTACGACGAACAAGAACTCCGCTTCATTATAAAACGGGATTATGAACAATTTAATAGTGAATTGTAGTGATAATCTTTTAAAAAAGTGTTAAAATATTGCAATATACAGCATAAGCTGTTACGACAGTTCTACAACTATTTAAGTAAAGTAATTTTGGGAGGGGGTATTGGACATGTCAGATTCAAAGTTTAACGTTCTTCTCTATTCAGATGGATCACAACAGGCTTTGTCGGCAGCCGTTTACACTGCTAATTTGCTTAAGAACATGCCGAATATGCAGCTAACTGTCGTGCAAGTACAAGAAAGCGATGAAGGCTCAACGGGGGTGGAATATAATTGGAAAGATACTTGGCCAGTTAGCCCTACCACAGAGTGGATGAAACGCGTCATCGATGAATCCGACCCGGTAGCTAATAAATTATATGAGAAGATACTTACGAAAACAAACAAATTATTTCTAGAGCGATCTGAGGATGTTGGTCACCAAGTTATATATAGCAATCCGAGTATCTCAGATTCGGTAGACGCGCTACTTGAGTATGCAGAGAAGAAACGATTTCAATTAATTATTATGGGTACAAGAGGATTAACAACTCTAAAAGGCTTGATATTCGGTTGTTTGGCGCATAATGTGCTGAATAGGTCCCCAATACCAGTCTTATTAGTTAAGAAGCTTCCTCAAGAATTTATTGATGAATATATCTCAGAAACTTAATTTGTAACACTAATTAACCTGAAAAACATTGAATTACGCTGAGATGCCCCATGGATTTATCCATGGGGGCATCTCAGCGTAAAGACACAATAGTAATCGAAATAAAAATCCCTTATTGTAGATGTCCTATACATCAAGAGCAAGAGGGGAGACTATTCATAACTCTGTTATCGGTATGGGATTAGTCTAAAGTCAAATACCTAAGTATCACTCTGGAAGAGGATTGACACAAGGGTATTTGACTTTAGACTAAACATCTTCAAATTAAGCTATAATTTTAGGCCATGTTTATTCATGCGATATAGTAGGGTTGGACGAGAAATTCCAAGATATTTAGCGGCCTTGGTCTGGTTATAATTATGCTTTTCTAATGCCTTAATAAAAAGATGTTTCTCCAACTCTTCTAAGGAGAAGCCACTCTCGGGAAGATTAATAATTGGCGAAGTCTCCTCAACGATATCTAATAATTCCTTAGGCAAGTGTATGGGTTGAATCTCATTACTCTGGCAAACAATAAGGGGTCTTTCAATTGCGTTTTGAAGCTCTCTTATGTTACCGGGCCAGTCGTAGCGAGTTAAAATTTTCATTGCCTCCGAAGAAATTTTTTTACTATGAGAAGGATCGAATTTTCCCAGGAAATGATTCACGAGCAAAGGAATATCTTCCTTTCGTGATCTTAGGGGTGGCATTTTAATATGCATGACATTTAAGCGATAATAGAGGTCCTCTCTGAAGGTTCCGTTAGAGATGGCTGTGGAAAGCTCAGAATTAGTGGTGGCGATAACCCGAACATCGACCTGGATGGTTTGAGTTCCCCCGACTCTTTCAAAGCATCTTTCCTGCAGAACCCGCAGTAATTTCACCTGCATGCTTATTGGCATATCTCCGATCTCATCCAAAAAAATAGTGCCTTTATCAGCCATTTCAAAACGGCCCTTCTTCTTAATGGTAGCGCCAGTAAAGGCACCTTTTTCGTGGCCAAATAGCTCGCTTTCCAATAATTGTTCCGGAAGTGCAGCACAGTTTACCGCCACAAAGGGCATAAAAGCACGGTTACTGGCTTTATGTATTTCAACAGCAGCCACTTCTTTACCTGTTCCACTTTCTCCTGTTATCAAAACTGTGGCATTTGTTTTTGCAACCTGCTGAATTAGGAGGGCAACCTCTTTAATGGCCTCACTTTGTCCAATCATTTTACCGTATTTCTTACCTAATTCTTGACGCAAAAAATTAAGCTCGTTCTCTAAGCTAGACAAATGCAAGGCCTGTTTAACTTGAAGCTTTAATTCATCAAGTTTAAAGGGCTTGGTAATGTAATCCGTTGCTCCAATTTTCATGGCCTCAATCGCAGTTTCGATGGATCCGTGGGCAGTAATCATAATGACAGGTATATTTGGGTAAGTACTTTTTAGTTTTCTTAGTACCTCAATGCCATCAATATCAGGTATCTTTAAATCCAATATCACCGTCGAGGGTTCAGTTTCTAGGGCCATTTCAATACCTTGTAAACCTCTTGTTGCCGTTGATACTTGATATCCCTCGTGACTTAATGCCCTCTCTAGGGCCCAGCACATTCTTTCTTCATCATCAATTACCAGAATTCTTGGTATCATGATTATCACTCCCATAGGAAAATTATGAAATGATAGGTAGCTTAATAATAAAAGCCGCTCCTTTATTAGGGACGCTATCCACTTCGATCATTCCGCCATGTAACTTTATACTTTGATAAGAGATTGATAGTCCTAGACCAGTACCAGCTTCTTTGGTTGTATAGAAGGGGTCAAATATTTTAAGCATTTCTTCTTCTGAGATACCTTCGCCAGTATCAGACATATTGATAATGATCATCTCATCCGTTTGGCTGGTTGTAATTTCTAGGAGACCGCCTGCAGGCATAGCCTCAGCAGCATTGACAATAATATTTACAAATACCTGTTTAAGTTTTTCGGTATCAGCAAGGATTTTGGGGAGTTTATTATCCAGCTGCAATTGAACCTTTACCTTTTGTTTTCGTAACATCGCAGCTGAAAAGGAAAGGACTCCCATTATTAAATCATTAATTGAACATTCTTTAATCGCTACTTTGGTAGGACGGCCGAAATCTAATAGTTCTTGAATTACCATATCCTGTCTTTCCACTTGCTCATCTATGGCTCTTGTAAATTCTTCAATACCAGTCATTTGGGAGTATTCCTGCTTCATAAGTTCGACTAAGGTCTTGATAATCCCGATGGGGTTACGCAATTCGTGCGCTACCCCCGTAACTAAACGACCTAGGGCAATAAGATGTTCAGATTGCCTAAGTTGATCTTCCAACTTTTCCTTTTGGGTTAGGCTTACGGCCATCCGGTTCACTGCTCGGGCTACTTGACCTAGTTCTCCAGACATTTCTGGTAACAAATGATGGATATCATTTTCCATACGATGCAATCCCTGCTTTAATCTGTCCACTCCGCTGGTGATATTCTTAATTGTCCTTAAAGTAGCAATCATAACCAATGCCAGAACGCCTAAGGTGAAGTAACGCAGCAATTTTCGATAGAAACTACTTTGATAAAAAAAGGGGTTAAGCCTTTCTCCCGCCCACATAACGGCTACCACTTTTCCTTTTACTACAACAGGTGAAATGTACTCAACTACTTGGTCATCTAAAGAACCAGAAATTCGAAAGAGTGGTTCATTGCCCATCTCAGCAGCTACAAGACCCGATTTAGTATTGTCAAATATCTCTCTCTCCCTCAGAGTTTCTTCTTCTGGTGAGAGATTACGATAGTTATGCAGGAACCCTAAGACCGTAATCTTATCTGTCAGGGGAACATATAAACCGAAGCGAATACCTGAATTTGACGGTATGTAGGGTTCTACAACCTGAGTAAACTCATTGTGCAGAAGGGTTGATGAGATATGTTCTGGCTCAATCCCTAAAGAATCTAGCTTTATCGAGAGTTCTAGATTTGTGCTTTTTACGAGGGCTGTCAGTCTCTGCTCTTTGTCTAAAAAGATAACTCGATCCGTCTGTGAAGCGAAAAAGATATCATACATCAAGGCCAATAATGGTACCAGCATGATAACTGCAAAAATTATTACTAACTGATTGGTAAGACTTTTTCTCTTGAACGACAATAGTAAATCCTTATAGCTCATCAAATCACCTCCATTAAGTGCGAGGATGATAATCGATCAATAGAATTATATACTACAGATTATTGTAGGAAATGATACATATGCCATAATTCCCTAGAAGACTCTAAAAATGGAAGCGTAAAGATATAAATCGGCCTAAATAAGGTATTTCAACAGATATTTAAAACTGAGAAGTGTAGCATTTGATACACTTATTTTATTACGGAACTGGAAAAACCCGAATTTTAAGGTAATTAAAGTTGGCATCGAATTTGCTATCTAATATAGAGAATTATATCACAAACAAAGGAGGGAAGATATCTCTTTTATAGCACCTTTTTTAACAAACAAACAAAGGAGAGATGGCATATGAGTGGAGCACCCAAAGCAACCTTATCAAAAACAATTCTATTCTTAGGTTTATCTATTTGTGCTTATTTGGTAATTTTCTTTAATATTGAGCCGTTGAATCAATTCTTCTTAAGTAAAGCAGTAATTCCTGCTTTCTGCCTTCTAGGTACCGTAATTGCAATTGCATTTCTGTATGGGACTGCAGTATCTAATGTTTTAAGTATACTCGGTTTAGATAGCGATCATTAGAAAGGGGGACGTATTAATGGCAGGCGAAACGATAAGTCTAATTGGAGAAGTTATGACATTCATAGATATCACCCCGAAGGCAGCATTTTCTATGGCAGGACTTGGATTTTTAGGGGGGATGTTAAGTGGTTTTATTGGAAGCGGGGGTGCCTTTATAATGACCCCAGGTATGATGGCCCTTGGGGTTCCGGGCATCGTTGCGGTAAGTTCAAACCTGGCCCACAAATTTGGCAAGGCAATGGTTGGGGCAAGAAAGCACTCCAAAATGGGAAATGTGGATGCACGGTTGGGAATTTTCATGGTTGCGTTCCTTTTAATAGGCGTTAAGTTAGCAGTCTTCCTTAACGAGCATATATTTAACACTTTAGGTAAGGCTGGTTCTAACCTGTATATAAGTTTGGTATTTGTTGTACTCTTATCGGGTCTTTCCCTCTTTATTTTGAGAGATATATTTAATCCTAATCATAAAAAGGGAGCCAATAAACCCACGGGATTTGCTGAAAAACTTGCTAAAATTAATATCCCGCCGATGATTCATTTTAAAGTAGCTAATGTTCGAGTATCCTTATGGTTCGTTGCTATTATTGGATTGGCAACCGGTTGGTTAGCAGGTACTGTCGGTGTGGGCGGATTTATTGGAGTTCCTGCCATGATTTATGTCTTAGGTATTCCTACGATGGTGGCTGCAGGGACAGAATTATTCTTAGCAATTTTCTCAGGGGCCTTTGGAGCCTTTAACTATGCCTTGAATGGTTTTGTGGACATTCGTTTGGTCTTACTACTTTACTTAGGTTCACTGTTAGGCTTGCATATTGGGGCTAATGCTACTAAAATGGTTTCTGAAATGCAAATTAAATTTGTAATGGCAGTAGTTATCGGTATGTCTGCTGTAAGCAGGGCTTTCGCCATTCCCAAATATTTAGTGGATCTTCAAATGGCTAATTTTTCTGCAGGAGTTGCCCGTGTTCTTGATTTGGCTGCTACGGTTACTTTGTATGGTGGTGCTATAGTTGGAGTAATAATGATTTGCCGTTATATTATGCGTTTTAAACAGGGCCAAAAGTTGAAGACTCATACTATTCATCTTAAAGAACATTCAAATCGAGATTCAGCATAAGGAATTTATTTAGACTCCTTATGAGCTTCTTACAATTGGAAACTAATTTATAACTAAGAATGGTATAGTTACTTAAACTAGAATGAGGTGATGTTAATATGGAAGATGGTAAGTTATTAAAGGTGCTTCTTTATTTTGATGGTTCACGGCATTCCTTTTCCGCAGCAGTTTATACTGCCAACCTCTTTAATAGGATACCGAACATGTCTTTAACCGTCTTGCATGTCCGAGAAAATGTTGAAGGGTCTAAACAAGAAGAGTATAATTTGATGGAAATCTGGTCGACTGATCTTAATTCGGATTGGGCAAAAAGCTTATTAGAAAAGGTAGATGTGGATAAACGCAGCCAGTATTCTGAAATTATAGCCAAGACTAATCAAATATTTTCTGAGAGAGGGCATAATGTCAATCAACAGATTATCTTTGCCAATGCGAATATTCCCGATACAGTAGATGCGATTATCGATTATGCAACCAACAAAGGATTTGAACTAATTATTATGGGTACACGAGGGCTAACTAGCCTAAAAGGTTTAATATATGGTAGTTTAGCGCATAGTGTGCTCAATAAATCAGATATACCAGTTTTGTTAATCAAGAAACTTCCTCAAGAGTTTGTCGATGGTTTTTGCTCCTCCTCTTCAGGGAAATCTTCATCCCCTCGTACCAAAGAACGGAGTGATCATTTACATCTGGCAAAATCAATATAATCCAGATAGGAAAAAAATTAGTCCAGGAGAGAAAAAAACCTCTCCTGGACTTTATTTTATAGACAGAATCCTATGCCACATCGCTGTAGCACTGCTGAATGCAAATTGGCTATTTCAGGTTACTTTATATCCATCAGTGGATATACTTTAAATTCTAAAGGCAAAGTTACCATCTTTAAAGATGGGGACTTCTTCTTCATCAACAGTAAACCCTATGATATCAAGATCGCTAGTCCCAATCATAAAGTCAACGTGCACAAGTGAATCATTGACTCCCGCTTGCTCTAATTCTTTTGGTGTTAAATTTGCGCCATTTTCAAGACACACAGGGTAGGCTTTGCCAATCGCTAAATGGCAGGACGCGTTTTCATCAAAGAGGGTATTAAAGAACAAAATCTTTGAGTTTGAAATCGGAGAATCAAACGGAACAAGAGCTACCTCGCCGAGATAATGTGAACCCTCGTCTGTTTCAATAATGTTCTTAAGTGTTTCGAATCCTTTCTGGGCACTGAAGTCAATAATTCTGCCGTCCTTGAAGGTTAAGGAAAATTGTTCAATTAGGTTTCCATTGTAATTCAAGGGCATAGAAGAAACAACAATACCATTAACCCCTGTTTTTTCAGGTAATGTAAACACCTCTTCAGTGGGCAGATTAGCGATAAATTCTAATCCATCAGGTGTATACTCCGAACCCCCAAGCCAAGTATAGTTATCCGGGAGGTTAATTCTCAAGTCAGTACCCAGTGAATTCTTATAGTGAAGAGATTTTAAGGCAGAGGAATTCAAAAAGTCTAGTCTGGTTTTAAGATTCGCTTTGTGCTCCTGCCAAGAAGTATCCGGATTTTGAGTGTCGACGCGCACCGTTTTCAAGATGACCTCCCATAGCTTCTCAATCGACTTCTCTTCAGAAAGGTGAGGAAAGACTTTCATAGCCCAAGCTGCAGTCGGTATTGAAACAACGCACCAAACATTTTTATTGCTCATTAGCCGTTCCCTATAGTCTTTGAGAGCTGTACTGCTGGCTTTTTGAGCCTTAGTCATTCTATCGGGGTTGACATCCTTCATAAGCTCAGGGTCTGAAGCAGAGATGCTTAAGAAAGCTGCTCCTTGGTGAACATAAGAAAGATAAAATTCCTTCTGCCAAGCTGGGAACTCTTCAAAAACTTCTTCTGGAGCATGTAAGAATCGAATTTTGGAAAACAGTTCATCTTTCCATTGGATCACGACGTCTCGTGCACCAGCCTCATAAGCCACTTGAGAAACCAAACGTGTAAAGGGCGCACATTCGATCGGAGAAGTAATGACTAGCATTTGCTTAGGCTGTAGGTTTAAACCTGTTTTTACAATAAGGTGAGCATATTTTCTGATTAAATCGTTATCCATAAAGGCTCCTTTCAATATTCAAGGATACTTGAACCAGCAAAGAGTAAATCGTTTTAACTTTAATTTAACTAAGATCGAGTATCTAAGATGAGAAATTATACCATATTATACAGGGTGGATACAAAATTAGCCATATCGGCCGAAAGGCAATGTGGGAAGATATAGATATTAAGATATTTTCATTAGAAATTATGATATAATTTATAAAAATTTATTCTGAAGGAGCAATAAAATGATAAAACATTTGGAAGATTTGAGAAAAGATACAGTTTCTGAATTCCGTGGGGGGAAAGGCGTAATCCAGATGACACACTTTCTGGACGTTGAAAAAGACGAATTTAAAGGCAAAGGTCGGTTATTTGCTAAAAATGTCTTAAAACCTGGCACATCCATTGGTCTGCATGAACACGTTGGAGATTCCGAAACCTATGTGATTCTAAGTGGAGAAGGTCTGGTTAATGATAATGGAGACCAAAAAGTTGTTAAACCTGGAGATGTGATCATTACAAGAAATGGAGAAAAACACTCTATTACAAATACCGGAACGTTTGACTTGGAATTTCTGGCCTTAATCTTATTCGATTAGTAAGGTTGAGAGCTTGGCTGTTCTCAAGTCCTTTGGATTTATTGGAAAATCTATAGATAGGTGATATAATTCCCTTGTTGAGAAAATTTGTCATAGGGATAATAGTTGTTGGACGTTACAGTTCGGAGCTTAGGAGTATGAACTATTAGAAAGGTAGGATTAAATAATGGCGGTAAGACTTAGTAAAGGGCAGAAAATTGACCTCACGAAAAGTAATCCGAACTTGAAAGAAATTATCGTTGGGTTAGGCTGGGATTCGAACCAAGCGTCAAGTAGTTATAGCTTTGACTTAGATGCCTCGGCTTTTTTAATGGGATCGAACGGTAAAGTGAAAGATGAAAACGATCTTGTCTTTTACAACAATCCCTCAGGTGGACAAGGTTCTGTAAAGCACAGTGGGGATAACAAGAAAGGCTCCGGCGAGGGTGATGACGAGCAGATTCATATAAATCTCACGGCAGTGCCTACATATATCGAGCGGATTGCTTTTACAATAACCATTAATGACGCTCAAATGAAACGGCAGAGTTTTGGAGATATCAAAAATGCTTATGTGCGTATTTTGAACGGTGGCACGAAGGAATTACTCCTTAAATACGAGCTAGGGCAGGAATTTTCCGTGGAAACCGCTATTGTCGCTGCAGAAATATATCGACATTCTGGAGAATGGAAATTTAACGCTATTGGGAGCGGGTTCCAGGGCGGATTGGCTGCTCTCTGTGGCAATTTCGGGTTAGAGGTAGAGGAAGAACAACCTTCAGCCAGCGCTAATAGATCGGTGAGTAATAGTTACGGAAACACAGGAAATACGAACTTTGCAACGAGTACATCAGCTGTGCCTTACAGTAGTACCCAAAACCATAATCAAAATCAGTATCATAACTCACAGTCCTATGGACAAACTCAAACTAATTCCCAGCCCTATGGTCAATCGAATTATAGTGGTCATTCGGCGAATCAAGCTGGTATGGCCTGCCCACGTTGCCATTCAAATCAGGTGACTGCCGGTAAAAAAGGATTTGGCATTGGCAAAGCTGCAATCGGCGGTATTTTGTTAGGCCCAGTCGGGTTATTGGCTGGATTTATTGGCAGTAAAAATGTGGAATTTGTTTGCCTGAGCTGTAAAGAGCGTTGGAATTCCGGAAGTAACACGAATACCGCAGAGTGGCTACAGAAGCAAGCCGAAAATGCCCGTGGTGTTGTGAACAAGTATATGGGGAAAGACCTTACAGAGGCCTTGGTCGCTGGTAGCGCTTTAGTAGCTATAGCAGACGGGTTTATAGACCCTTCGGAAAGGGAGAAGCTCATTGATTATTTCCGCACTAGTCAGGAAATGAAAGGGATTAATATTAATGAAGTAGATTCCCGATTTAATTACTTTGTTCAGCGAATTCAGAATGACCGTATGCTAGGTAAGGCGGAAGCATTGCGGACAATTGGTAAGTTAGCGAGTAAACCAGAAGCTGCGCGTTTGGTGGTACGCTTGTGCTGTGCAATCGGTTTTGCTGATGGGGAATTTGCTCCGGTAGAAAAGCAGACTGTAGAGGAAATATGCCGCGAGGTTCACTTGGATCCCAGGGAGTTTATATTCTAAGCGTTTGTATTTTAGGTTGTTGCATAGTTGATACAATGTAGAAAATACACACCGAATAGTGGTGCTTATGCAAACTAATTATTGGAGTTGCTTGTAAACCCTTGGAATTGGTCACAAGAAATAAAATAGATAAGTCCGAATTAACACATGTATTGTAAATTCGGACTTATCTATTTTATTAGACGATTTCAACACTTAAGAATTCATGTTTTTGTGGCTTATTAAAGGAAAGTGACCAAGAGAAAAGTATTTGGGAGAAGTTCATCAATGGCGGGGATATTGATACTACGAAATTACAGTTAGAAGTTTTAGATTCATGGCAAAGGTGTAAAAAAAGGAGATTTCCGAGCGGATTTGTACTACCGCATCAACGTTGTCAGCATTGAACTACCGCCCTTGCGAGAGAGAAAAGGGGATATCTCTCTTTTAATAGCTCACTTTGTCCAAAAAATGTCAGAACGAATGGAAAAGAAAATAGAGATTATTACCCCGGATGTATATAGAAACTGTGCACTGTATGATTGGCCAGGAAATGTACGCGAATTACAGAACATAATCGAACGGGCTGTGACTTTAGTAGAGGGAAACACAATAAGTTCGCATTTATTCCCAGAAAGATTAGCTAAATTATCGGATGACTTTCCTCATACCCCAGAGGCTCGCAAACTTAAAGATTATAGAAAGACGTTAGAACATGACGCGATTCAAGCGTGCATTGAAACATGTGGAGGTAATATGACCCAGGTGGCCAAAGAACTTGGTATTTCCCGCCCCACACTTTACCGTAAACTAAAGGAACTTGGATAAAATACGAAATTGTTAAACAAATGAGACACGTATCAAGATTACGTGTCTCATTTGTTTAACACTAGTAAAATTGAGGTTATTAAATCATGGAGTTGAATGATCTTACTATATTCCAAATAGGTTAGGGGATGAAATGGCACATCTTACGAATGTATGCTAATCATTAAATTCAATGGAATCAACTTTTTTCTATCAAACACTTGAGTTTTAAATATCAAGTGTTTCTTTTTTATTACACATATAATAGAGCACTGCTAAAAAACCTTGAATTTTCATAACTTTCTGAATTGGCACGGGTCTTGCAATGTTTCTACGTTAAACTAGAGGATTTTTTGTGCTTGCTTTAATGACTTTTCAAGCATGAATTAAGGTGGTGGATTTACAAAAACAATAAAACAACACAATAATAGTTGAATTAATTTTTGAGGAGAGTGGAATTTCAATGTCAGATAAGTTTAAAAATCTTATGTCACCTCTAAAAATTGGTCCTGTAGAACTAAAAAATCGTGTAGTTCTCGCCCCAATGAATGAGACAATGTCAGGCTACCAAGGGCAGGCAACGGAGGAGATGAATTCTTACTTTGCCGCTAGAGCGAAGGGTGGGACCGGACTTATTACAACAGGTGCGATCATGGGGACGAGGCTGGCGGCTAAATATGTGTGGCAGCGTAACCTTAACCTTTATGAATTAGGCCATGTTCAAGGACTTCATCAACTAACCGAACGGGTTCATCATTTCGGTGCTCAGATTGCTGCCCAGATGACAATTGGCTTTGGCAGGCAAGGTCATTCAAATGATCACCATGACCTTGCGCCAGCAGCTACGGGAGGCCTTCCCTATGAAATGTCTTTAGATATGCAGCCGGTTGCGGTTGCAGCAGGTTGCCGAAAGTTTGAAAGTCCCCGTGCGAATTTGATAGGTCAGAATACACGGGAGATGACAATTGATGAGATAAGAAGCGAACAGAAAGAGTTCGCTCATAGTTGTCAGTTAGCCGGAATAGCTGGCTTTGACGCAATAGAGCTTCATGGGCCTCATGGTTACCTGGAGCATCAGTTTCTTTCGCCTTTGACTAATAAGAGAACCGATATGTATGGCGGTTCTTGGAGAAACCGTAAGCGTTTTTTGCTCGAGGTTAGTGAACAAGTACGTTATGCCATGGGTACTGGTGTAGCGGTTGGTTGCCGCATAAGTGCCGAGGAACACGTAGAAGGAGGTCTTACTCGCGAGGAGATGATAGACGTTGCCCTAGACCTGCAAGCCCTTGGAATAGACTACATCAGTCTTTCTGATGGCGGCGGATATGAGGATGCTGGGCATTTGGTTCCTGAAGCTAACCGTGCAGAGCATTTCCCGGACCAAGCGGCCGAGTTCAAAAGGGCTTTGAAGGTCCCTGTGATCTGTACTTCGATACATGATCCGTTACTTGCTGAGTCAATGTTGGTAGAGGGTAAAGCAGACTTAATAGCTATGGGAAGGCAGCTATTCTGTGATCCGGAGTGGGTTAATAAAGTTGCCGAGGATCGTATTCAGGACATTGTTCGCTGCAAGCGTTGCAATATTTGCCTTACTAGATGCTTGGCCGGAGTCCCCCCCCGCTGCCCTTTTAACCCTAATCTTGGCAGGGAATGGGCAATGGATGAATACAAGATTGGTCCACGCACGAAGAATGAGCCTATGATGCCACGGGCTTTAGGAGCAGGAATGCCGGCCTTGGATCGCCCTTGGTGGAAGAAGGAACTATCGTATATGGAAGATAGTCAGTATGTTTTCCGTGGTCCTGGTCCCCGTTAATTGATGCTAGGAGAGGGAGGCTGTTTCTATAAGGTACTTTCTAAATGGGAATAGCCAAATTCTTGCAGCAAGTTGACATAAATTTTATCCTGGAGAAAGGGGCTCTAGATGAAAAGGATTTTAGGGTTGGTTGCTTCCCAACGCAAAACGGCCAATGGTGAAATACTTCTTAAAGAGGCAGCTGCCGCAGCAGGGGACGAATACGAACTGGAATTGATCCGGTTGGCCGAATGGCGATTCGAACCCTGCAGGGGGTGTTTTACCTGCCTTCTTCCAGATAAATCTTGTCCTATCGACGATGATCTTTATCCCCTGGCAGATAAAATAAAGGCAGCCGACGGGATAATTTTGGCATCACCCTGTTATGCCTTAGGTCCTGCTTCTGTTACCAAACTAATAGGGGACAGAATCATTGCGCTGAACCAGCTGCTTGAGGATTTCTGGGGAAAACCCTGTGTTATTATTGCTACTGCCGGAAATCATGGCTGGGAAGGCTATACCCTCTCTGCGTTGATTACCACAGCTAGAAATATGGGGTTAGGAGTAAAAGATGCCTGTATGTTCATAGGGGCATTGCCCGGTGAAGCCGTTTTGGCAGAAGGTGTTCGGGGACGAGTAAGGCTGTTGGGCAGCCGATTGTTTGATGAAGCTCGTCCACCCGAGGAGGGTGAGTGTCCAAGCTGCTGGGCGGATATTTGGAAGTTTCCTCAGCCTGGAATAGCTATTTGTTCCTTATGCGGCCAAGTAGCTGACCTTATTGCTGGGAGAGATGGGGTTATATGGATATTCGGACCTCGCAGCGACAGACAAACGAAAGAGGGGCTTGTACGTCATAACCAAGAGCTGAAGGGTAAGGTTAAAGAGTATTTTTCCCGCCGTGAAGAACTGACTGTTGTCAGAAAGGCTTATAAAGGGGAAGACAACTGGCTTAAACCGCGAACTAAATGAGCAGTTCCTTGAATTCCGATAAATTGGGCTGTTTGAAGAGTATCCTCTTGGTCCTGACATTTATAAAAGACGTACAGATTAGAAAGAAAGCATTTATTTATACAGTAGGTTCAGAATATTTAAAATAATTGCGAAGTCTAAATGTTAGATGAAAGTAGGTGATGTTGAACGTAAAATAGCGTTTGACTATATCTTTGATCTTACGAAGAACCTAGATAAGAAGGAGGGGTCCGAAAATGAATGCAAATGTGCCAATTGTGTATCCAAAGTATCGCTGGTTTGTCATGGTGACGATGATAATTGGGGTTATAGCTCAAGGGGTAATTATGATTGCACCTGCCCCGTTAATTGGTGAGGTGGCAAAGCATCTGGGTCGGGATCTGGGCTTGGTAACATTTACAGTGATGGGGTTATGGACCGTGACTGTCTGTATCGGGGGCATTATCGGCGGAGCCATTGTTGATAGAGTAGGTATTGTCAAAGTGTATTTAGTCTGTGGTATATTGCTGATCTTGTCAGCCGTCTTGTTACCATTTGTTGGCCCAAATCTACCTGCCATAATTTTGCTCCGGCTAGTCGGGGGACTTGGTACCGGACCGATCATTACAACTATATCTCGCATGGCAGCGGAATGGTTCCCATTCAAAGAGCGTGGGCTGATAACTGGGGTTCAGGGCATGTCTACTGCTTTAGGAGTATTCGTAGGCTTTGGAGCCTCACCTGCTGTTTTCAGTGCAACCCAATCCTGGACAGTAACAATGGTTTGGATGGCTTGCCCGGCAATTATTTTTTTAGTTTTTTCTATAATAATGATTTTTGGCCCGAAGGCACCAGAATTGATAGCGGAAGAACATGAAGACGTTCAAGCCGCCAAAAACGATTTTAAGTTGGCCTTAGGGGAGCCTATCATTTACCTGTTAATTGTCTATGTATTTTTATTCAACTGGTTAATCCAAGGTATCAATGACCTTACACCAGGATATTTTGCGATTCCGTTACCGGTGGGCGTTGGTTGGGGACCAATGGTGGCTGGACAATTGATGATGATCTTTCAGTTTGTGTTTATGATTGGTTCGTTGGTAAGCGGTTGGCTTCATGACAAGGTTTACAAAGGTAATACCAAGTTGCAGATTATGCTATCGTTTCTTCTAACGGGTGTATACTTCTTTGTCAAGTTATCAGGGGTAACGGGACAAGGACCTAATCCTCTATTACTAGTGGTCATGTTGGTAACAGCATTTTTCATGGGCCAGGGTATCGCCACGACTATGGCGTTTATCGCCAAGAGTTATCCGGAGCATATTACGGGTAAAGTGGGCGGTATGGCGATGGGATTAGGCTTAATTGGTGGTACAGTAGGCGTTGGTTTAGGCTCAAGTGCGCTAACTGCAACACATACTTACCAGCTTTCGATCCTTATCGTAACCATTGTTGCTATCGTAGGTTTCTTCGCAGCGATGGCCTTTAAAAAGCCAAAAGCTTTTGCACATCTACATGAGAAATCTGCAATGATTGCTAATAACAATTCAAAGACACTATGAATTAGTTTATCGTAGAATATTAGGCTTGGTCACGGGTCTATTGTATAACCCGTGACCAAAATCAATCCAAAGGCCATTCTGTCTATAGCCGGGAGTAAGTTTATTTCATGGAAAGTGTATATGCCAAAAAATATAAATACACTAGGTAAGAGGGTAGAGCATTTTGGAAGAAATCGTACTAGAAATCGATGGACTTGAAGTCAAAACTAAAAAGGGTAAGACAATACTAGAGGCAGCATTAGAAGCGGGAATTTACATCCCCAACCTCTGCCATCACCCAGATCTTAAGCCCATCGGTGCTTGCCGGGTATGTGTTGTTGAGGTCGAAGGTTTGCCTGATCTACCCACTGCCTGTACCATTAAAGCAAAGATGGGAATGGTGGTGAAGACCAAGACGCCCAAGGTTGAGCAGATACGGCGGCTTGCTGTAGAGTTAATGCTAACCGTACATCCAGCAGACTGCTCCACCTGCCCAAAATATGGTAAGTGCGAATTTCAGTCTCTTACTCAGTATGTAGGTGTCTCTAGTGGAAGATTAAGAAACAGACATAAAGCGCTTCCGGTTAACACTGCTAATCCGCTTTTTGTGCATGATCTCAGCAGGTGTGTCCTGTGCGGGCGATGTGTGAGAGCCTGCCAGGAACTACGTGGGGTAAAGGTACTTGATTACAACAAGAAAAACGGCGAGGCCTATATCAGTCCTGTTCTGGATCTTCCCTTAGCTGATGCGGGTTGCAAGTTCTGTGGAGCTTGTGTTGAGGTTTGCCCTACAGGTACGATCAGGGATCATGATGGACTTTTAAAGACGGGAGTTATTCGCAAGGAGTCACTTGTTCCCTGCAAAACCACTTGTCCCGCTGGCATTGACATACCCCGGTATATTCGTTTGATCCGTGAAAATAAGCCTTCGAATGCTGCTGCGGTGATCAGGGAGAAGGTTCCTTTTCCGATGAGCCTTGGTTATGTATGTAACCATCTCTGTGAAAACGCCTGCCGACGCAAAGAAGTGAACGAGTCTATTTCAATTCGTGACCTTAAGCGCTTTGCTGCTGAAAATGATGATAAGCAGTGGAAGAATAAATCCAAGCTGGCGCCGTCAACAGGCAAGAGGGTAGCCGTAGTGGGTTCAGGACCAGCCGGGCTGACCGCAGCTTATTATTTGGCAAAGCAGGGTCACGATGTCACTGTATTTGAAGAATTACCATTGCCTGGCGGCATGCTTAGATTCGGTATACCGGAGTACAGACTACCCACACAGGTAATTGCCGATGAAGTCAAAGAAATTGAAAGCATAGGTGTACAGATCAGGACAAATACGAGGGTGGATTCCTTAGATACTCTTTTTGAAGAAGGCTACAAGGCCGTCCTTGTAGCAGTCGGTGCTCATCAAGGGGTAAAATTGCCTATTCCTGGGGCTGACCTTGACGGAGTACTTGTTAATATAGCTTTCCTCAGAGATACGAGGCTCGGCAATAAAGTCCATGTGGGTAAAAGGGTAGTTGTCCTCGGCGGTGGGAATGTCGCCTTTGATTGCGCCCGTGTTGCCCGCCGTCTCGGTGCCAGCGAGGTTCACATAGCTTGTCTGGAATCAAGAGAAAAAATGACGGCCAGTTCGGAAGAGATTAAACACGGAGAAGAAGAGGGCATTATCATCCATCCTTCCCAAACCTTTGTCAAACTTACTGGCGAACAAGGGCATGTTACAGGCGTTGAGTGTCTTGATGTAGAGTCATTTGTCTTAGAGGAGGACGGAAGAGCAAAAATTATTGTTGTCGAAAGTTCAGAACACATTCTACCGGCAGACACTGTTATCTTCGCCGTCGGGCAACGTCCGAAAGATATTGATAAGTTCGGCTTGACCATTGGTCGAGGAAATACGATTTTGGTTGATCCGGATACCCTAGCTGCAAATAAGGAAACTGTCTTTGCGGCTGGCGATGTCGTGACTGGTACGATCTCGGTTATTAAGGCAATAGCTGCTGGCAGAAAGGCAGCTGTCGCAATCGATAAATCACTTGGTGGGGACGGTAGGATAGAAGAGGAATTGGCACCGATAGAAGAGCCCAGTGCTTGGATTGGCCGAGAAGAGGGATTTGCTTTACAATCTAGGTTCGGATTGAGCAATATGAGCTCTAATAAAGATACTGCTCTGAAAGAGTCGCAACGCTGCTTGCAGTGTGATCTTAGAACCTTGATTACCGAAAAGAAATTCTGGGGGGATTATGTTCGATGACATTTGAACAAATACAGCACAAAGCAATAGCTGAATGGAGGTATTTGGAAGATAATCAAACCCCTCGCATTTATATTAACACTTCGGAATGCGGCCGCTCCTCCGGGGCGTTACAAGTGCTGGAACAATTTAAAGTTGAGTTTGAACAGAGCAACATCAAGGCCAAGATAGTAGAAGTGGGATGTATTGGAAGCTGCTGCCTTGAACCCTTAATTTTTATTGCCAAGCGTGGCCGCCCTCGTATTGGCTACAGCAAGGTTACTCTGGAAATTGTTTCTCAGCTTGTAACAGATTATCTCGTTAATGATAACCCGAGGACCGACTTGGCCATAGGTACAATCGGTAAGGGTATAATTGAAGGCCTTCCCGACTTTTTCGAACTGCCCATTTTTAGGCATCAAGTGAAAATAGCAACCCGCAATTGCGGAATAATCGATCCTGCAAATATCGACCACTATATTGCTAACGGCGGCTATAGTGGGCTAGCCAAGGTACTAAGTATGACCCCTGAGCAGGTTATTGAAGAAGTTCGCAAGTCTGGACTGAGGGGGCGAGGTGGTGCAGGTTTTCCTACGGCAGCTAAATGGGAAGCCTGTCACAATGCCCCAGGTAGTGTGAAATATATGATTTGTAATGCTGCTGAAGGTGATCCCAGGGCTTATTCAGTCAAGCATTTGCTGGAAAGCGACCCTCATGCTGTTTTGGAGGGGATGCTGATCGGGGCCTATGCTGTAGGCGCAGCCCAAGGCTACATTTATATCAACGAAGATAATGGCTTGGCCATTGAAAGGCTTAGAAAAGCTTTGCAACAAACTGAGACTTACGGGCTTTTAGGTCATAATATCCTAGGTTCCGGTTTCAGCTTTCAGGTAGAGATTTATAAGGGAACAAGCGACTTTGTTGGCGGCGTTGAGACAGCCATGATTAGTGCCATGGAGGGCAAAAGGACTATGTCGTATACCCGTCCTCCCTATCCAGCTGCATCCGGACTGAGAGGTAAACCGACCTGTATCAATAGCACCGAGACTCTGGCCAACGTATCGGCAATTATTCAAAAAGGTGCCGAGTGGTACGCTGGTTTTGGTACTGATAAGAGTAAAGGGAGCAAGTTATTAACCTTGACCGGCGAGGTGGGGTGCCCGGGAGTTATCGAAGTGCCAATGGGGACCACGCTCCGTCAGATTGTATATGAAATTGGTGGGGGCATAACAGGCAGCCAGGATTTGAAGGCAATCCTGATTGGCGGTCCCACGGGAGGTTGTTTACCGGCCAGTGCACTGGACCTTCCGGTTGACTTTGATCATCTAGCGGTAGAGGGCGCGATTATGGGTTCCGGAACAATTATGGTTGCCGCTACCAATACCTGTATGGTTTATTTGCCAAAAGACTGTCTTTCCTTTACTAAGGTTGAATCTTGCGGTAAGTGTGTGCTGTGTCGGGAAGGAACTGCACAACTACTAGCTATTCTGACTGACATTACGGAAGGTAAGGGTAAATCTGATGATCTTGACTTGTTATTGGAATTAGGTGAGGGTATGCAGTCTGGGTCAATCTGCAGTTTGGGAAGGACGGCACCCAACCCGGTGCTGACTGTAATCAAGTATTTCCGTGATGAGTTAGAAGCACATATCAAGAAGAAGAGGTGTCCTGCACTTGTTTGCAAAAAGTATATCACTTATCACATTTTGGGCGATAAGTGCCAGGGCTGTCAGATATGCTTAAAGAACTGCCCGGACGAGGCCATCCTCGGCGAGGAACTGATGATCCATGTAATAGACCAGGACGAGTGTACAAAGTGCGGGGTCTGCTTGGAAGTATGCCCCTCCGAATATAGCGCGGTGACAAAGGCTGGCGGGGTAAAACCTAAGACTCCCGACGAGCCGATCCCTGTAGGAAGTTGGAGAAAAAGGTAAACAAAAGGATACCTAATTATTTTTAAGGAGAGATGATCATGAAAGAAGTGAATGCGGATGTAGCCATTATTGCAGCCGGTCCGGCAGGGTTGGCCGCTGCCGTTGCTGCAGCGGAAAATGGCGCCAGTGTTATGGTTTTCGAAAAATCCAACGTAACAGGCGGATGTGGCAACATGGCTATGGGACCTTTCGGGGTTGAAAGTAGACTGCAAAAGAAACAGATTATCGGGCTTACAAAAGAAGAAGCTTTTAAAATGCATATGGACTTCAACCATTGGATTCTGATGCCCGATTAGTGCGGGCATTTATCGACAAATCCGGCAGTACGATCGATTGGTTAGAGGATATGGGAGTAGAATTTCTGATGGCGGCCAGACACTTTGTAGATTCTCAACCAACTTGGCATATTATAAAAACACATAATGGAGCTCACGGAACCGGGGCGCTTATTTATAAGGCCATGACGGAAAGAGCAGAAGAACTTGGCGTGAAATTCTTTCTTAATACGCCTGTTAAAAAGATACTTAAAGAAGACGGACGCGTTGTAGGATTTCTGGCTGAAGATAGTTCCGGAGAAACGGTTCAAGCCAAGGCGAAGGCTGTTGTGGTAGCCACTGGCGGCTTTGGTGGTAATGCTGAAATGATCAAGAACTATACCGGATATGAATGGGGACGGGATTTATTTTCCTTTAAAATTCCCGGCATTGACGGGGATGGTCTTAAGATGGCCTGGGAAGTTGGTGCAGCTAAAACTCATATGATGTTGGAAATGTATTGCTCCATTCCAAGGCAACCGGAGTATTGGTACGTTGATGCAGTGTTCCGTCAACCGAACCTGTTAGTTAATTTAGACGGGGAACGTTTCTTTAATGAAGAAGTTATCCAAAACAATACATTTGCCGGCAATGCTATTTCCGGGCAGAAAAATCGCTGTGCTTTTATGATTCTTGATGAAACCGCAAAGAAATATTATCTGAAGAACGGGTTTGACCAATTATGTTATGATGTTCCGATTGAAGACGCCAGTAATTTTGACAGCGAATTGCAAAGCGCTATTGCTGATGGATGTAATGACTTTTTTGTAGCAGATACTCTGGAAGAATTAGCGGAAAAAGCAGGGATTAACGTAGAAAATCTAAAGAAAACTGTTGCTGAATATAACAAAGCCTGTGAGAGTCGTGACTCATTGTTTAACAAGAACTATAAATATCTGAAACCTATCAAGAAAGCTAAATTTTACGCTGGTAGATTGGTACCAAGTGGTTTCGGAAGTTTGGGCGGAATTAAAATTAATTATAAAGCGGAAGTGCTAGACGAAGGATTTGAAGTCATACCGGGGCTTTATGCGGCAGGCACAGATGCTAATTCCATCCATTCTGACAGCTATACATTCATAATGCCGGGTAATACCATGGGGTTTGCCATCAACAGCGGACGGATCGCCGGTGAAAGTGCTGCAGAATATGTAGAAACTCTTTGACACTCCCCTTGGATGAATCTAGGGGATTCTAGGTTCATCATACCGACTTATGCCGTGTACTCCCCAAGCTTAAACCGTGTGTCCCACGGCAAAGAAATTTATCCTGCCAGCCTTAATCCTTCTCTAAGGATATTTTTGGCGGCGTTTTCATCTCGATCATGATACAAGCCACAAATTGGGCATATCCATTCTCGCAGGTTCAAGTTTTTTACATCCTTATTGCGATAACCACATGCGGAACAAAGCTGACTGGATGGGAATGTTTTGCCGATGATTGATAATTCCCTTCCATACCATCCCGCTTTATATTCCAGCATTGACCGGAATTCAGACCAAGAAACGTCGGCTATCGACTTTGCTAGATTATGATTTTGAATCATGTTCTTAACCTGCAAATCTTCCAAACAGACCGTTTGATTTTCACGAATTAGTTTAGTTGTTAGCTTATGCAAAAAATCCTGACGGCAATTGCGAATAGTTTCATGGGCCTTAGCAACTTTTTTTCTCGCTTTGTCTCGGTTGAGACTTCCTTTTTGTTTTTTAGATAACTTGCGTTGGAGCCGTTTAAGCTTACGTTCGTGTTTGCGATAGTGTTTAGGATTCCTAAAATGTTCACCGTCAGAAGTGATGGCAAACTCTTTAATTCCTAAGTCAATCCCTACGGCTTGATCTACTCTTGGCAAAGGTTGAATCTCTACTTCGCAAAGAATTGAGATGAAATAGGTTCCGCTAGGACTTCTGCGAATCGTGGCTGAAATGACCTTTCCGTCAACTTCTCTACTCTTCGCAAAACTTACCCATCCAAGTTTGGGAAGCTTAATCTTGCTATCACTTACCTCAATACTAGATTTATTGGCGTTAGTTCTATAGCTTTGTTTAGGATTCTTTTTACATTTGAAGTTAGGAAACCCCTTTTTCTCTTTGAAGAACTTTTGATAGGCTTTATCCAAGTCTTTAAGAGTTTGCTGGAGGGCCATGGAATCGACTTCTTGAAGCCATTCGATTTGTTTCTTTAATTGTGTGAGTTCAAGACAGCAAGAATTAAAGTTCAGGGTTTTTCGTTCAGCTTCAAATAGTTTAATACGTGCATCAAGGAAGTGATTGTAGACGTATCGAGTACAACCTATAGTTTTGTTAAGGAGTACTATCTGTTCTTTGGTTGGATATAGCCGAAATTTAAAGGCTTTGTGCAAGGCATTACCTCCTCTCTGAAACCTTTTGACTTTCAATATACTGCTTAACAATGGCTAGCGGCGCACCTCCAACAGTAGAGATTAAATACGAATTAGTCCATAACGTTGGCAATTTAGTGGTTAACTCTTTAAACTCCTTTCTAAGTATTCTCGACGATTTTCCTTTGATCGTTTTAATGACCTTATGGACACCAAATTGAGGATCTACTTCAATCAATAGGTGGACGTGGTCGGGCATAATCTCCAGTTCTATTAGTTCGGATTGAAGTTCTTCGCATATCTCCCTTATCAACTCCTTTAAGCGAACTTCAATTGAAAAGATACCATTTTTAAGAGTGATAGAAGGTTTGTTGTTGATTATGTGATTACAGAGCATGAAAATAATTTTAATTTAACCATTGGAACAACCAAGCTTATAAATGAATAAGGGGTACAGAACCCCGTAGCTTAGTAAAATTCAATGTGGTAAGGGTGCGTTTCGCCGCTTCAGAGATGCGATTATTAAGCATGGGATAGAAAAAGAATGGGATTTGTACAAACATGACATTTTGCGAGACCGTCCGTGAATGGTGCGAATTCCATAAAATTGACAATAGATGAGTTGCTTGATTGGAACTTCGTTCTCCGGAGTCTGACCGTGTGCCAAGATCGAGCCACTCAAAATAGTACCCGGAAAGTGGTCAAACGTCCATCAATGTCAGTTCCCCGAAGACAGTTTCTGCAATGATATTTTGGCTGGAAACCAGTAATAGCAGCAAACTGCCTATCTTACGTTTCATTTTCATTATCCTTTTTCGGTGAAGGCTTGTGGGACTTTTGACGCAGGGAGTTAGTAAACCCCAACACTCGGGGCCGGGTGTTTAAGGCCCAAAGCGGTGCTTTAATTAGAATATAGAAAAGAGGCTTTAAAAAGGGATCGTACAAGAAAGGGAATACAGGATGTTTGAAGTCATAAAAAGTGAATACGGAAAAGAGCTTGGAGTGTTTGAATTTGATTATCAAGGAGAGCACTCGTCGTTAGATGCGGTTCTAATAAATGCAAAAATCAAGTTTTATGAAAAGGGTTTACATATTTCGACGGGATTGAGCAGTGAGAGCCTTTTTGTTGAATGGGGCTGTATAAAAGGAATTACTTGCACAAAAAGCAGACAAGCACTCATAAATCTGAAGACCGATGAAGGTGTGATGAAGCTTAAAAAAGAAAAGAAGGAGACCGATATCAGTCAGTTTAAGAGGATGTTAAAAACTCATGTCCCGGGCATTGAAATTGAGTATGTGAAAGCATCACCTGATAATTTGCGTTCTATTGAAATGAAACGTGCTGAAAAGCTCTATGAAGAACAGGAGCGAAGGGTTGATGAATTTGTAAGAAACTGTGGGGGCGAAGATGACCTGGAAATTGAGGAGGCCTGGCAAAAATACCTTGAAAATCATCTTCAGTTTCCTTTTGAAGCCGAAATTATAGATGATCCTGGTCCTTTGAAAGTTGGCGATATTATCAAGGTAACAGCAATTGAAGGTATTTTTGGTTTATATGGTATCGTCGTGAAAGCAAGAATGGGCAGAAAGCAGTTTTCATTTCCCATTTGTCTTCTGGAACCGGTTGAGAAGGAGAGTAAAAACTATCAACTGGTTGATGATTACAACTTTGGGTTCTGTAATCGATAAAGGGGTTGCGGCCCTGCAATATAACCCTTTCGAGGTAACCATTTTTTTGATTGTGATCATTTTTTAAGGTATAATGAAATCAGAGATTTAATCATTGCCTTAAAGTTTGTTTTAAGGTCTTCAAGAGGTGATAAACGTGACAATTACAGATATAAGAGATGCGGTGGTTCAGGTTGCACCTGCGTATCCGGTGCTTAGCATCGACTTGTTTGGCTCGTTTGCAAATGGTGAGAATACGGAGGAGTCAGACGTGGATTTACTTGTATACTTTGATGAAAAAGTTGCAAGTTTATTTGATATGTCCGGGCTTAAGCTTGATATTCAAGAGAAATTGAACACCAAGGTGGATGTGGATGCCGGCCCTTTAAAGGAAAACAGCTATTTAACCATTAACAAGAAGGTAAGGATATATGAAGCATAGGGATATTCAATTACTTAAAATGATCATATCCGAATGCAAAGACATTATAAGGTATTCTAATGAAATCGGTGAAAAAGGATTCCACGAAAATGATGTTTACCAGAAGGCAACAGCAATGTCGCTTCTTAACATAGGTGAACATGCCAACGCATTGTCGCGGGAGTTATGGACGGAGTACAAGGATATTCAGTGGCGAAAGATCGTTGATCTTAGAAATATCGTAGCACACGGATATGGCGAATTAAAAATGGAGCTTGTCTGGAATTTATCTCAAAAAGAGGTTCCGGTGCTAATGGAGTAACTTGAGGACTTGCTGAAAGAAGATTAAACAGAAAACACTATTTAAAATTAACACGATGGAGTATTTTTCAGGACAGCGGATTTAAATTGAGCTGAAACTGCAAATTTATTTTTTATCTTTACTCTCCCGCCTGTGCAGCTGAGCTAACGGACAATGCACAGCATTATAAAGAACTTTGGTAATAACGACGACGACTCTAGTTTAATAAATGAAGTTTTTTTTATAGCTGACCATCTGCAATTATCGGAAATGTTGCGGGAGGTCATTTGTTTTTTTATGTAAGACTTGACACAGGCTAATGATAGAGTCACAGAGGACATAAATGTTTTAGGTGAGGTGGGGAATACGAACCAAGGAACTGCCTTTTAAGAATTCTGGAAATGGTTTAAGTGGATTAAAATGTGTAGGGTTGCGGCAAGTTAGGGAAAGGAAAAGGTGATCAAGATATGAAGCCAGTCAGCTTGAAAGAAATTGTCGATAGACTGGATTTCTTCATGGATGGATGGAAACATTATTTGAACAAAAAGACAGGTGATATCGTCGAAATCCAAATGGAGTATTTAAGCATTGCCGAAGAATCCGAAGATGATGATGATTTTAGTGAATATGAGGACTGGGAGCAGGATGCTATTCGCGAGGCGGTGGACGTGGTGGAAAACTGGGGCGATTATGTTGAACTGCCCGATCGGGAAGAAGTTAATGAATATCGAATTATGGAAAACTTTTGTTATTCTCAAGAAGATGACAAACTGCGAAATAAGCTGTGTTACTCAATTGATGGTAAAGGCGCGTTTCGTCGCTTCAGAGATGTGATCATTAAGCATGGGATAGAAAAAGAATGGGATTCGTACAAATATGAGACACTATGTGAAATTGTCCGCGAATGGTGCGAATTTCGTGAAATTGACTATAAATAAGTTGTTGCGAGGTTACAGGGATAGACAGTTTTTTTATACGCATAGTTGTAAAAGCATGAAAAGGTCGAAACAATATATGTTTTTCCTATGTCTGCTGGAATTAGTCGAAAAGGACAGCAAGAACTATCAATTGGTTCATGATTATAACTTGTGGTTTAGTAATCTTTAAAAATGATCGTTCTGAGTGTCCTACAGGAAGGAGAAAAGCAACGTGAACCAAGCAAAACCGACCAGAGAAGAATGGAACTCATTATACCAAGTAGAATAGTCCTAAAGTGGCTGTATAAATTGAAAGAAACTTGAATTGAGAGAATGATCAGCATTAATAAGATTGCTGCCGAGTATTATATTTGAGGTGTTTCTTATGGAAACAAGGACATATGAAAGAGAAAAGCTTTATAAGGAAGTTTGGGTTGAGCCGATGACAACAGTTGCCAAGCGGTATGGCATATCTGATGTTGCATTGAGAAAACATTGTAAGAAGCTTGAAATACCCACGCCTCCAAATGGCTATTGGGCGAAAGTCCAAGCCGGACAAAAACCAAAGATACCAACTCTTCCGAAGTCAAAAGGGCCAGATAAGATTGTAACAAGAAATTCTTCCATGAATCATTCGAGTAGTCTATCAGGGGTGAAGAAGACAGAGACTCTTTCATTTTTACCGGAGGATCAACGTCAAGCTGTAAAAGATTATTGTGCATCTGTAGCTGTTCCTGCAGACTTAACCTATCTACATGGTTTAGTCAAAGATACAATACAATATTTTCGTTCAAGGAAGGGAACTACAAAACCTACTCTGAACAGGGTCTTGTATCTTGGTGTTTCAGGAGACCAGAGAGACCGTGTACATAGAGTATTAAGTACTCTATTTAAGGCGGTAGAACATTTAGGTTATTCTGTTGATATTAAGGCGCCAAAGGCAGAGCACTATTACAACTATGAGTGACGCGTGCATGATAACGTTACATATATATGTTTGGGGGTCGATGGGGTACCTATTCTAATCAAAGAGTTACAGCAGAGAGTTGAGCATAAGCCTACAAAAGAAGAGCTTGCCGATCAGAAAAGGCATAGTTGGGCGCACATACCACCCTATGACTTAGTTAAGAATGGAAAGTTAGCTTTTGAGATTGATGAATATCATTCAAAGCGCAAACATTGGCGTGACAGCGATAAGAAGAAAATTGAAAACCAAATAGGTGAAATAATAATATGAATAATGGAAGCTATTAATATTGTAAAAGATATACGTGAAGAACGTAAAGCTGATGAAATCCGCAGAGCCGAACAAGAACGTGTACGATGGGAAAACGAAAAAAAGAGAAAAGAGGAATTAGAACAGCTTGAAATACTTGAAAATTTTGCATCTGATTGGAATAGGGCAGAAAAAATAAGAAAGTTTGCTGAGAGCATAGAATTTAAAATTAATGACTTAGAAAGCGAACTAGAAAAGGCGAAGATAAGGAACTGGCTTAAATGGGTACGAGACAAGGCGGACTGGCTAGATCCACTAACTAAGAAGCAGGATAAAATATTAGGTGAAAGCGCGTTGTTATTTGATCTGCTCGGAGATGATTGGATTACTGAAGAATAAAACATCAATGAGGCTTGAAGGTAAAAATCCGTGGTTATCAAAGTTACATCTAAAATAAATAGATCCGNNCGGATCTATTTATTTTAGATGTACAGAATAATTATTCTTTATTTATTTTTGGTTTTAAGGATAATCATACCCTTTCTATCGCTTGTAGGCATTATCCAACTTTTGTCTTTTAGGCCTTCGGGGGTATCAATTTTTTTTACAGTAACACCGATGTTATTTAGTCTAGATATTGCCTGATCGCGTTTTAAGGCGGAATTGAACATCTTACATCATCCTTTCATGTTCAACTTCATTATATATTAGACTTAAGTCGTCTTGCAAGCCCTGAATCAGCTCTTTTGTTTGAGTCGACAGAAGCTTTCTCCAATTGGGAAAATCAATGATATTAGGTAAGATTGATAATAAGATGATATAATTTTGGTTATTTAATTGAAAACACCTCGTAATATAAATCCTACCTTTTTTACTACTTAAACCTTCATTACGGAAAATATATTCATTTATTTTAAGGATCCCACTCAAAATCCCGGTTCTTTTCATATTTTTTAATTGATGGTCTATTTCTGGAGTGAAAAAGTTCAGTTCCCAAGTATCATAGTCGCTGTCGTCAGTCAAACTTAAATAGATTTCCACACATAGTTCATACAATGCAATTATATAGCTATCACTTTCTGTAAGAGACGATGGTTCTTTGCTTTCAATTAACGGACGATAAGTTTTTATAAATTCTTCTATAGTATTCAGTATATCCTCTTGTACTTGATGTTCAATTTCATTACTAACCTGAATACTTTCAAAATCCTTTTCGCTCTCAGTTAATATATCTAGCTTTCTTTTTAATTCAAGAATATTATTCATGTCGAAATAAATTCCCTTAGGGATATGGTAATAAGTTTGGATTAGCGCATTGATGTCAATTCCCTCAATCGCATAACCATTGATGTAATTGACTTTCACAAGCGTTTCATCATTAAAAATTTTTTTGCTATAACGATATAACTGTGCAGAGTGAATGACTGGTTTATTAAGGGTAAACCGCTTCAAATGCTTAAGTAATGTTTCCTTTTCTTGATATTGCTGAAGATCATTATACTTATCCATTAAAGATCCAGCTTTTGCTAAAAGTAAATCTTCCTTGTGCTTAATATTTTCCTTTAATTCATTTATTTTCTCATTTAATGGTGTTACAGTTAAGTTCTGTTTTTCTGAATAATATTTCTTAATCCATTTTGATGTATCAGATACGGCTAATACTAGGACTAATAATATTATTAAAGCCCCAACACCGGTAATATTTATTATATTAAATTTAAGCGCATAGATTAGTAAGTTATCTGTTAATGAGTGATTTGAAATATAGTAGTTTATTACCAGACCGATGAGAGGAAGGATAGAATACAATAATAAACGTGTTATTAAATTCTTTTCTTTCAAAGTGAAACCCTCCAAACCAAATCTTTTTTACTTTCGACATGTATTACGGATTACCTGCAACAAAAACAAACACCCATCAAATAATAGAAGGGGACATTCGAATAATGAATTGTCATCTCCGTAAATGAAGGATATATAGGTTAACACTTGAAGCTATAAAAAAGTAGCTATTATCAAAAGTCCAAAGGGCATGCACCCCAAAAAAACAAATGCACCCCCTTTGAAAACAAGGGAGTGCATAATTAATTTGTATTAATTATTGAGTCATTAGACAGTTGAGACGAGGACAATTACCCCGAGAGAAATACGTCTATAAATACAACTACGCAGATGAGACTAACATATGTCTAAAAAAACAGATAACCAAAAAGTAGTTATATTCCGCTCGTAACAGACCAGCTCGATACCTTTTCCGTTCCTTAGTGTGTTCGTATAAGGCGGCATTAGTTAGTTCATTAGCTCTCGGATACTTCCTGCTTTTTCTTTTGATTTTGGGTTTGTCACCGTTTCCGGACAAGTTCATATAATGAAGCATGGACTGGCTTTTCTCAAAAGAGTTTGCGCCGCTATAAGAGACGATTGCCAAGCTGAGATGCGAAAGGAGAAAAATATGTCGATCAATTCAACACACGCTGAAACGGCTATGGTGGTACGGTATCAGACCGGAATGACTGCCGAGGGACTTCCTCTTACCCGCCAGAAAAACCTGGCGAAAGTAAAAGAAAGCGCTGCCACCGAAGAGGTTTACGCAGTCGCCACCGCACTGTTCAGTTTACTGGAATACCCCATCATAGAGATACGCCGCAACAGCAGTTATATTCTCACTGAAGAGTAGCGTTTTAATATTTAAGATAAAAAGGAAGTGATTGTCCATGCCCACTGCAACCCAGAAAGTTGTTCGCCTCGTATTTACCGTCGCCGGCGGAGGCACGTTTACCATGACGCTGCCCTCGCCAAGGGCGGACTTGACGCAGGCGGAGGTTGAACAGGTCATGGATCTCCTTATCGAAAAGAATATTTTTGATCTTTCCGACGGCGACCTCGTCGCCAAAAGGGATGCAAAAATCATAGAAACAGTGACTGAGGATATTTTCGAC
>DOPS01000285.1:7752-8988 GCA_003512645.1 Desulfosporosinus sp. | reverse complement strand
AATAGTTAAAATAATAACAAGTGTAGGGAGGTTGAGGGTTTATGTTTCTTAGTTTGATTGCGTACTTATCCATACTCCTTTTTCTCGGAATATCTGTTTACAAAGTTTTTCAATTTGCAAAAATGCCCTTGCATGGGAGAATGGAACTCTATCCTGTACCTAAAGAAAAAGGGTTTGAACATGGGGGTTCCTATTATGAGGAAGTAGCGTGGTGGAGTAAGCCTCACGAAGTTTCTCATGTGAGGGAAGTCATAGAAATGTTAAAAGAAATCCTTTTCATCAAAAAGTTGTTTGAAAACCAACGACCTTTTTGGTGGATTTCTTATGCCTTGCACTTAGGGATTTACCTGCTCATGGCTTGGACCATATTATTGGTCGTAGGAGCGGTGACTGCCATCAATGGAATTAGTGTAGCTGCGAATAGTCCAAGTATTTGGGGTCTATTAATTTACTATTTATCGCTTGTTACTGGGATTTGCGGGCTCGCAGTAGGTACTTTAGGGGCTGGATTATTATTTCTGCGCAGGATGTTCGATAATACCTTGAAAAAATACACAACTCCACAAGAATACTTTAACCTTTTACTGCTTTTTGCAGCTCTGTTCACAGGGGTTCTCACCTGGGGCAGTGATTTATCCTTTCATACTGCCCGAGTAGTAACTTCGAACCTCATCACGTTTACGCCTTTTGAAGCCAGTGGCCTAGTCACCTTACACATAATTTTGGTTGGAATTATGCTAACTTATATTCCTATCAGTAAGATGAGTCACTATGTTGGGAAGTATTTTACCTTCCATACGGTTCTATGGGATAATAATCCTAATCTTAAAGGCAGTGAAGTTGAGCAAAAGGTCAAAAAAGCTTCGACTTTTCGCCCAACCACCTCTTGGTCTGCCCCTCATATCAAGCCACCGACCGTATCCAAGTAATAACGTCCAATCTTCCAATTCTTAAGGATTAACTATATGGAAAAGGGGATCTAAGTATGATAAATCAAAAAGATTTACGTCCAAAAGATATGGGACGATCGGATGAGCAACTGATTAAACTGGAACTTGATCAGTTAATGCCTTTATTAGCGCCCTATGATAAACCCGGAATGGAACCCCCGCTCACGGATCCTAAGCCTGCCTGGAAAGAAAAATACTGTACGTCGCTAGATGGTTATGTTGGTATCGATACCTTAGTTCGTCCCAAATCTAAAGAGGAAGAAGACGAGTTTGTCCGGAAGTTCCT
>DOPS01000285.1:2783-7692 GCA_003512645.1 Desulfosporosinus sp. | reverse complement strand
GTTCCGAGGTCCTGCGCAAAATTTTGAAAAAGTATTTTACCACGAGTGGAAAACTGCTGGGCAGCTTTGTTGGCGCAGATATCGATGTAAATTGGGAGACAATTGCTCGTTTGGGGGAATTAGCCTATCGCTGTAATCTCTGCCGACGCTGTGCTCAGACCTGTCCCCTGGGCTTGGATAATGCCATCCTTACCAAAGAAATTCGTAAGATTTTCAGCCAAGAAATGGGCATTGCGCCGACTCCTCTGCATACAAAAGGTACGATGCTTCAGATTAAGACCGGTTCTTCGACTGGCCTAGGCAAGCCGGCTTTTTTAGATACCCTGGAGTTTCTGGAAGAAGATACCGAAGAAAAATTCGGCATTAAGTTAAAATTCCCAGTCGATAAAAAAGGCGCGGATATACTAGTATTGCATAATGCAGGCGAGTTTATGGCATGGCCGGAAAACCCTGTAGCTTTTGCCCTTCTCTTTGATGCAGCAGGCATCAATTGGACCCTTAGCAGTGAAATCATGGGGTATGACAGTGTCAATTATGGACTATGGTATGACGATTATCAGGCTAAACAGATTGCTCTGATGCAGATGAAAGTAGCGAAAGATTTTGGAGTCAACCGAATTGTGGTCGCAGAGTGTGGACATGCCCATAAGGCTTCGATGATGGTCGGTGATCGCATGGCGTATGGAGATGCTAAGATTCCAGTGGAAAGTTGTCTGCCACTGCTTTGGGATATGGTCAAGAACAAACGACTAAAACTTGATCCCAGTAAAAATAACTTCCCTGTGACCCTGCACGATCCTTGTAATGTCGTGAGACAATTAGGGATTGTTGAACCTCAACGGAATATCCTGAGAGCAATTGCTCCTCAGTTTAGAGAAATGACTCCCCATGGAGTTGATAACTACTGCTGTGGTGGGGGAAGCGGTTTCGCCATTATGAACTCCCAGAACTTCCCTCAGTTCAGAGATCAAGTGGCGTCCCGGATGAAATTTAACCAAATCCTAGGAGCTTTCAAAGATACGATTGAAGATGCTTCAATTCCAAAATACATTTGCGCTCCTTGTTCTAACTGTAAAGGAGCTATGCGGGCTATTTTGGAACATTACGAAGTCACCGAGAAATACAACGTTCAGTATGGTGGCTTAGTAGAACTCATGGTCAATGCCATGGTAAGTATGGAAAAACCTTTCCTAGAGTTTCTAGAGTAATCGGATCTTACAGTTTTTAAACTGGAAGCTTTTAATGGACCATTTCAGACTATCTGAAATGGTCCATTGTTCAAGATTCATTGATCTTTCCGGACATTGAAATTGTGAGTTCATTAAGCTTTAGCTTGTGAAAAAATAAATAAATGGGGGAGAGTTGAACATGAAAGTAATTATTGTTGGTGGAGTTGCAATCGGTCCTAAAGTTGCTGCACGCTTAAGGCGAGTAAATCCCGATGCTGAGATCACTATTCTAGAAAAAGGAAGTCTAATCTCATATGGGGCATGTGGACTACCACTTTATGTGGGTAACTTTGTACCCCAATTAGATGACTTGATGAAGACTTCATATGGCTTGATGAGGGATACAGACTTTTTTCGAAACCAAAAAGATGTCAATGTCCTTACTCAAACTAAAGCCGAAAAAATCGATAGAAAAGAAAAAAAGGTTTATATTCGTAACCTTAATTCAGGTCTTGAAGAGACCGTGCCTTATGATTATTTAGTTCTTGCGACAGGAGCAAAATCCAGTATTCCTCCAATTCCTGGTGTGCATTTGGGCCAGGTCTTTACGCTTCACCATCCACACGATGCCCAAACTCTCAAGGAATTGATCAAAGCCAAAAAGGTCAAACATGTTACTGTAATGGGATCTGGGCTGATCGGCATTGAAACGGCAGATGCCTTAGCAAGTCCTCGATTAAAAGTCACTTTATGCGAAGCAGAAGTTCAGGTGCTGCCTAAGTTACTCGATGCTGATATGGCCAAACTGGTTGAGAGTAAAATGAAAGAGAGCGGGGTTGACATTCGCCTATCCTGTAGAGTGCTTGGTTTAGAAGGAGATCTTGAAGAAAATGTCTGCCGTGTCTTAACGGAACAAGGAACAATTGATACTGATGTGGTAGTGATAGCTACCGGAGTCCGCCCTGAAGTGGAGTTAGCTCACGAAGCCGGACTGAAGATTGGAGTTACAGGTGCAATTCAAGTCGATGAGCACATGTTAACAAATGATCCAGCAATTTACGCTGGCGGAGACTGTGCAGAACAACGTCATCTGCTTACAGGAGAGCCTGTTTACATTCCTTTAGCCTCAACCGCCAATAAACAAGGTAGAGTCATAGCAGATCATATCGCTGGAATGCCCAGCCGCTTTGCACCTGTAGAGGGGACGTCTGTTCTTCAAGCATTTGAACTTAATATTGGGCGCACTGGTTTGGGAGAAGAAGAAGCTCGAAAACGAGGTTATAACGTCGTAACCAGTGTCAGTAGTGGACTAGACTCTACTCATTATTACCTCATGCATGCCAATATTACGATTAAATTAATTGCTGAAAAGGAAAACGGTCGATTATTGGGAGCCCAAGTTTGTGGTATTGGTGAGAGTGTTAAGAGGCTGGATGTTTTGGCGACCGCTTTAAAATTTGGTGCGAAAGTAGAGGATTTAATCGATCTAGATCTAGCCTATGCGCCACCCTTTGCCACGGCAATTGATGTGCTCATACACGCTGCTACAACCTTGGAAAACATACGTCTGGGGTTAGCGCAAGGAATCACTGCTGAATCCGTTGTAAAACGCTTAAATGCAGGAGAGAAGTTATGTATTCTTGATGTGCGTGAACCGGAAGAAGTGAGTGCCAGCCCTCTACCATTCGAGGGGACAAAGGTCATAGCCTTGGGAGAACTAAGGGAGCGTTGGCAAGAGGTTCCAACAGATTCTTTGATTGTCACAGTATGTGGATTAGGTATCAGAGGGTATGAAGCAGTGCGTATGCTATTAGGAAAAGAAGTGCGTCAGGTGGCTTATCTACAAGGAGGTATCTCCGTTTTGAATGCCTATAAAAGTCAAGAATAGAGTTATAGATTTCATAATTAGTTTTCTGTATAGTACAATCTGTATTATATATTGTACGAATAGAACTCAAGGTGTTAAATTAAGTACATGGACTAGTGTTAATTTACACAAGTGAAAAGTTTCCCAGTCTCCCAGTACTCTATGTAGTCTCTAATAGTTCTCCTAATTGTTCTCTTTAATAGTTTAAGGAGGTGTAATTTGTGTTTATTGTATCAATCGATGAAGATGTGTGTTCTGGATGTGACGCTTGTACTGAAGGATGCCCAGCTCACCTGCTTGGCTTTAGCGAGGACAAAGCTCATGTAATCGGTGACGAATCAGAGTGCATGGGTTGTGAAAGCTGTACATCAGTTTGTCCAACTGGTGCTATCAGCATTGTTGAAATGTAAGAAACCCCATAAACTTGAAGACGGAGGGTGTGCCATGACAGAAAAGAAAACGCCACTACTGGACGAACTTGAAAAAGGTAAATGGCCCAGTTTTGTGACGGAAATTAAGCGAGCTGCGGTGAAAAGTGAAGCTGCAGGCGAGTTACTCCAAGTCTTGGAAAGATCCTATAATGAGCGCAGAGGACACTGGAAACACGGTGGTATCGTTGGAGTTAGAGGTTATGGCGGCGGTGTAATCGGCCGTTATGTTGATGAGCCTCAAACATACCCACATGTTGCTGAGTTCCATACGATCCGCTTGCTTCAACCATCTGGATGGTTCTACAACACGAAAACACTTCGTACAGTTTGTGATATTTGGGAGAAACATGGAAGTGGTTTGACCAACATGCACGGTTCCACAGGGGATATTATTCTTCTGGGCTGCAAAACGGAACAAATTCAACCTATTTTCGACGAGTTTAGTGATGCAGGGTTTGACCTCGGTGGTTCAGGCTCTTGCTTAAGAACCCCTAACTGCTGCGTTGGACCTGGTCGTTGCGAGCATGCTTGTTATGATACCCTTGAAGCATGCTATAATGTTACGAACGAATTCATGGATGAGCTTCATCGTCCTATGTGGCCATATAAGAGCAAAATTAAGTTCTCTGGTTGCGCTAATGACTGTACTTCTTCTATTGCTCGCTCTGACTGCTCTGTAATAGGTACTTGGCGCGATACATTAATCATCGACCAGGATGCTGTAAAAGAGTATGTAGCTAATAATTTTGATGTTCAAGGAATGGTCTGTGACAAATGCCCAACCCGCTGTCTGACATTCAATGCAGAGACTCAAGAGCTCAGCATTGTCGGTGAAGATTGCACACGTTGCATGCATTGTATTAATATGATGACCAAAGCTATTCATCCAGGAAAAGAAAAAGGTGCTACCATCTTGATTGGCGGAAAGTCCACCATTGTTCAGTCCGCTTTTATGTCATGGGTAATTGTTCCATTCATGAAAATGGAGACAGAAGATGACTTTGAGCCCTTTAAGGATCTCATGCGTCGCATCTGGGAGTGGTGGGATGAGCACGGTAAATCACGCGAGCGGATTGGTGAAACAATTTATCGCTTAGGAATGACCAAATTCCTCAAAGGAATTGAAGTCGAGCCTGTACCGCAAATGGTCTTCCGACCACGTGCTAACCCATATGTATTCTGGGATCAAGATGATCTTGACAGGTCTGGAACGGCACTCGATGGATCGAAGCTCTAAACTATAAAATAAAAGTAGCTAACGAGAGGTGGATAATGATGGCAGTTTTAGATCAAGGACCTCCGCATTATAAAAAGATGCTTCCTCCGATTGTAGAACAAAACTATGGACAGTGGAAATATCATGAAATTCCCCAACCCGGTGTACTCAAACATGTTGCAGAAAGTGGCGCAGCACTGTACAGTGTTCGCGTGGGTTCCCCTCG
>DOPS01000285.1:2152-2703 GCA_003512645.1 Desulfosporosinus sp. | reverse complement strand
TGTGTTGGTGGAACAGGTCAATCCATTAGCAATATCGTTCACACTCAAGGGTGGGTACACTGTCATACTCCGGCTACCGATGCTTCCGGTGTCGTTAAAGCCGTTATGGATGATTTATATGAGTATTTCAATACCATGGTACTCCCTGCAAAATTAAAAATGGGCTTAGCTTGTTGCTTAAATATGTGTGGAGCAGCACACTGCAGTGATATCGCGATTGTTGGTGTTCATAGAACTCCTCCTCGTATCAACCATGATGTCATTCGTAAAGGAACTGAGATTCCAAGTCTCGTAGCTAGCTGTCCTACAGGAGCTATTCGTCCAGATCCTAAGAACAAGAGCGTTGTCGTTAACGAAGATAAATGTATGTATTGCGGTAACTGCTATACCATGTCCCCAGGAATGGAGATTTACGATCCTAAGAATGATGGTATTGCGATTCTTATTGGTGGTAAAACCTCGAATGCTCGTTCAGCCCCTAGTTTCTCCCGTATGGTAATTCCATTCCTTCCTAACACTGCTCCTCGTTGGCCTGAGACGACTGAAGCAAT
>DOPS01000285.1:0-2101 GCA_003512645.1 Desulfosporosinus sp. | reverse complement strand
GGAAAAATTTAGAAAGTTGGTATTTAAAATGGCAAGAGGACCAGCAGATCCCGCAGTCAAAGCCAAGGTTCTGGAATACCTTGCGAAAGTCCAAAAAGCTAAGAGCAGAGACGTCGCAGTAGCTATTGGTGCGACAAAAAGCGATGTGGATAATGCAGTAAAGGAACTTACTGCAGAAGATCTCGTTGAATATCTCTACATCACGACAACCTTTATTTGCTTAAAAGGTAAGGTTCAAACTCCAGACTAATCTTGATTCTTATCTGTTAGAATGGATTAACGCATTCCTAATTAGACCATCCTAAATGTCCATATTCTTATAATGCAGATTAATTGAAGTCTGCATTATAAGAACGGGCCTCAGGATGGTCAATTTTATGATTGACAATCCATATGAAGCTTGTATTATGATAAGTATGATTCCTTTAAACTATCTCTCAAATTGCGAAATCGGTATTGAATATTTTTCCTGACCGAAATTTCTCCAAAGAAAGGTGTGGGTACGATGGTTTCCTTGACAGATATGAATGAATGCAGTATCAATAATGTCCCTCGCTTAGTAATTGGAGCACCTCAGGGTCGAAGTGGAAAAACAACCTTTACCTTAGGTTTGCTCAGAGCATTCGCTCGACAAGGTATGGCAGTTCAACCCTTTAAAAAAGGGCCTGACTATATTGACGCTAGTTGGCATACGGCTGCAGCTAGGTGTACTTGTCGAAACTTGGATTCATTTTTTATGAACAAACATGAACTATGCAAGTCCATATCTAATCAAGCATTGGACAAGTCTATCACAATCATTGAAGGCGCAATGGGACTATATGATGGCTTAGATTTGAGTGGAAGCAGCTCGACGGCTGAAATTGCCAAAATCACCCGTTCGCCCGTTTTATTAGTTGTGGATGCCACTCGTATGACCCGTAGTGTTGCGGCCATGGTGATGGGCTACCAACATTTTGATTCGGATGTTCAAATTGTTGGTGTAGTTTTAAATAAAGTGGCACGGCCTCGCCATGAAAAAATGGCTCGCGCGGCCATCGAAGAGTTCTGTAAAATCCCAGTGGTTGGTGCTATCCCTAAAGACATCAACTTATGCATCCCTGATCGTCACCTAGGGCTTGTTACCAATGGTGAAATAGATGAGACAGAAACCTTACTTGATTACTTTGCGGATGTCATTTGTGAACATGTGGACCTAAAAGAAGTTCTCAGGTTAGCTCAAAACGCCCCTCAACTTCCTCAGTTTCCTCAGACTATAGTCTCCAATTTAGCAAAATACTCTATTATAGATAAAAGTATCACACCTAAAATTGGGGTTATTCAGGACACAGCCTTTAGTTTCTATTATCCAGAAAACATCGAATCCTTAAAAGCCTTAGGAGCTGATATTGTCCTTATTAACTCTCTTATTGATAGTCAACTTCCTGAGGATATTGATGCTCTCTATATTGGAGGAGGATTTCCTGAGGTATTTGCTGCTAAGCTTGAAGAAAATAAGCTCTTGCGTGCAAATATTAGACGAGCTGGAGAAATGGGTCTGCCAATTTATGCTGAGTGTGGGGGACTTATGTATTTGGGTCGCTCAATTCAAGTCTCTTCGCAAAACTATGAAATGGTCGGGTTACTTCCTTTCGATACCCAAATGGAAGCGAAGCCCCAAGGGCATGGGTATACGCTTATGGAAGCAACGACTAATCAGTCGTGGTTTGCAGATGGAACAGTAATTAAGGGGCATGAGTTTCATAATTCTCGAATCGTAAACTTGTCTCCAGATATGAAGTTTGGGTATAAGGTTCAGCGAGGGCATGGGATAAATGGGCAAAATGACGGAATTTGTTATAAGAACGTTTTTGCTGCCTATAATCACATTCATGTACTAGGCAGCCCTGAGTGGGCTGAGGGCATGGTAAAGTTAGCCATGAATTACTGTCGGAAAAAGTGGATCCAAACAGAAAAGCTAACAGGAGATTGTGATTATCGTCACGAACTCAATAATCCACAAGTAATTTAATATTGAAGCATTACACATAAGTAATGCTTCAATATTAGAAAAAGCCTTCCGACAGGGAGGTTTTTTCTAACGTATCAGAAAGTATAAGTT
>DOPS01000325.1:3402-11387 GCA_003512645.1 Desulfosporosinus sp. | reverse complement strand
CTATGGCTAAATGTGAAAAATGTGGGGTTGAAGTTATTTCGACAGAGGAATTGTATGAAGATCGAGGGCTGAAAATTTGCGAGGATTGTAAGATCACGAGCACCTTTTCTCCGTCGCAGCCTTGTGGTGGAGTGAATTAGCTCACTCTGAAAAGTTCTTGATAGAGCGTACTAAATAAAGGGATAGGAATGAGCCTATCTCTTATTTCTTTACTGTCTTTAGGTTATGTAAGACGTTCCAGTAGGTAGCAGTGAGAGCTCTGACGTGGATTTGAATAAAATAGGGGGGCGAAAATCAATGAACCTGTCCCCCTGTTTCCCCGAGTCTGCCATCAGCCCCGCACCCTATGTGGGTGCACGGATTGAAAAGGGTAAGCTGTTTTTGAACGTACCAATGGAAGAAGTAGTATGTGCAAAATTTGCACATACTCCAAGGGCAGAAAAACCTAATACTAAATGCAATAACCTTGATGCCATCTTTGCATTGGGTTATCGTATCAACTCCAAAAAGGCTACACAGTTCAGAACTGGTCCACGCAAATCTCGATGAACCATATAATGGGAAAAAGCAATTATAATTCTACTTAAAAAAGCAGCTAATTAGGCCTGCTTCCCCATGGGGAATGGGACAAGAGGTTGAAGGAATCGGTTAGCGAACGGCCGACAGGCTGATGCAGCTCTTCGAAGAGTAGGGACGAAACTGCTTGCCTCCCCCGACAGTGACGGCAATCCAAATTCGTCACTGGTGACGAATTTGGCCTACATCCAGGCGCTCATCCTTCTTGGGATCCCGGAAGAGGAGCGGGAACAGTAAGGAAGGTGAATTTGAGAAATCTTTAGTACGGCGGCCGCAAGCAATGTTTATTGTTCAGGTGAGGAGAACAGCAGGACTTTATTTAATAACGCCTGTAGTCTGCCTAACGAGAAGAGGATGCCCCTTTGAGACATCCTCTGGAATATTCCAGTTTGTTCGAATTATCAAATAGAGATAATTTTTAATGAACTTTGATTTTCCGACCGATGAAAATCAGATCAGGATTCTTTATCCAAGGATTAATGTGAAGTAAGTGATGAATGGAAGTGTGGTGATGGTGAGCTATTTTCCAAAGGGTATCCCCTGGTTTTACAGTGTGGAACATCATATGCATGTTAAGCACCCCTTTTAACCAATTTATACCATAATATGTCTGGACGAAATTGAGAAGTGCACGGCCTCCGATAAACTGACAAAATATTTCGTAAATAGGGAAGCAGAACTCCACCTAAAAGAAGCAGGGAACGATTTCATTCGGAATCATTCCCTGCTTCTTTACACTAATCTATCCACTACACTGCTGCCCCTTCTAATTCCAACCATTTAAAAAACAATAGTTTCTTGAGTTTAATTCTAATTGCTGTTAAGCCATATCTAACTTTAAGCTTTGAAGAATAGTAAATTTTGATTCCATCTTGCTCAAAAACATTATATTGGAGTTGTTCGTTAGCCTGGGGTTCTCTGATAGAGAGTTTCGGTACGTAACGACCTGTTACGTTCGGGGCAGGGCATCATCCGCCTGCGGCTGGATTTAGCTTCAAGTCAATTACCAAAGAGCCTGATTTCGACTTAATATATTGTACAGCTTCTTTATCAACACTAAACATAGTGACCTCCTTCAATAACCCCACTGATAACATCATTATACACCTTGAAGGTTAGGATAGACAGTTTCTGCGTAATTAAGAAAACCATAATTCTGCAATAGTTTCTCTATATGACCTATATATGATGTTCTTTCGAGGGGGCTGTAGATTAGTTTCGATTCTACTTAAATTTGCCATATGGACTTTATTTCGTCCGAGTTGTTTAGCCATATAGAGGGCATTATCGGCATTATTAATAAAATCTGCAATCGAATCAGAGGCTTGGGGGATTAACTCAGCGACACCTAAACTAATCGTGACGCAGTCAGCTACACGAGACGTAGGGTGCTTGATAGCTAACTTCTTAATGCATTTTCTCATCCGCTCGGCAATATGAAAAGCACCTTTTTTATCAGTATTAGGTAAAACTGCGGTAAATTCCTCGCCACCATAACGAGCTACGAAATTAGCAATTGTGCTTGCTTTTTAAGCAATTCTTTTTGTCGATATATAAAAATCCTTGATCGAGGCTGTTGCTCACAATATAAATTTTGGGGATATCAGAGGTAGTTAAGTTGTCTATTTCCAACATTTTCATATCAAGGATTAAGAGTGCGAACTCATAGTTTCGTAGGTAATCTAAGCCTTCCTTAACGGATTTCGCCCTTATTATGTTGCAGTCAATAGTATTAAGATAGCCCTTTAAGATCAGTAAATTTTCAGGCTTATCTTCCACTATTAATATGTTATCTCCTACGGCGCTTCCATATGTGTTCACTTTATTCACACTCCAAGAATCTGAAAATTAATCACTAACATTGCTTAGTTCTTATATCGGAGAATGGAGACGAAATCTTTAGGTCTATTTCTTCGTTTTTTTACAAATGCGGTAGATCGACAAAGCTAAAGCTCCCCTAAAGCCTACGCAGATAGGCATTCCAGGGGAGCTTATAAATGTTAAACGTCACATTGTTTTAACAGGCTTAATAAGTAGGTCCTATTTTATATATTCCGAACTCTCGATATCCCAAGCTCTCCGCTTTGGTTCTTCGTCCATTTGCCACGGCAATGATTTCCTCAAAAATACGGTGCCCGGCTTGCTCGATGGTTTCTTCACCCGAAATGATGGGAGATGCGTCAAGATCCATGTTATCTTCCATCATTTTGAACGTCCGCTCATTGGCGGTTATCTTAATCACTGGCGCAATGGGGGAACCGGTGGGTGTTCCACGTCCCGTCGTAAAGATCACGACGGTTGCGCCGCCAGCGAGCATACCTGTGATCGAATCGATATCTTGCCCCGGGGTATCCATGATGTAAAGCCCTTTGCCTTGAGGGATTTCACCATACCTAAGAACGTCCTGAATGGGAGCGTGCCCGGCTTTATAAATACATCCTAAGGATTTTTCCTCAATCGAGCTGATGCCCCCGGCAATGTTGCCGGGTGTGGGTTGTCCATCACGAATGTCAACGTTTAAGAGCTTTGCTCTTTCTTCGCAGTCATGCACAATTTTAAACAGTTTCTCGGCTACGTCCTTTGATTTGGCACGGCGAGCTAGGACATGCTCTGCTCCGATGAATTCCGTGGTTTCGGACAACATGACGTTACCCCCGGCAGCCACTAACAAATCTGCGGCAATACCTGAGGCTGGGTTGGAGGCTAGACCGGAGGTGAAGTCAGACCCTCCACACTCGATGGCCAGGCTCAGTTCACTAAGATCTACTTTTTCGGGTTGAAGATGGGAGACTTGGCGTACTAATTCAGCTGCTTTTCGCAATCCTTCCGCTTCAGTTTTTAAAGTGCCGCCGATTTCTTGAATGATAACTACTTCGACGGGTTTGCCGGAGGTTGCGATTTCTGCAGCCGTTTCTCTGATGGGAATCCCTTCGCAACCAAGTCCGACGACCAGAACTGCAGCCACATTGGGATTCTTGCCAAAGCCGATTAACGTTCGTACTGTTTGCTCGTGGTCTGTACCGATTTGGCAACAACCGTGTTGATTAGGAAGGGCTATGGCTTCGGGAATTTGACTGGCAATATTTGAAGCGACGGTGCTCGAACAGACGGAGGTAGGGATAATTAAGATGTGATTACGTATTCCCACTTTTCCATCCGGTCGACGGTAACCAAGAATTTGCATTTAGTAATTCCTCCTGTAGTCCATATACCTTTATTTAGATAAATTAGTTCACTTGTCTCTGCGTCCGCGTTGGGTGTCCATGTTGTGAACATGGACATGTTGCCCAGGCTGAATTAAGGTAGTGGCCAATCCGATGCTTTCAGCATATTTGAGGATCTCTTCGCCGACCTTTATTTCTTGAATGGCAAATTTATGGCCGAGAGGTATGTCTTGCAGTAATTGGACGGTTCGTTCCGATTGGCCTACAAAAAAATGGATAATCGTACTTGGTGGGAAGTCATCTACAACCGTAGCTACGTTGTCTTTGGGATTTATGACAATCGCTTGCTTCTTCAAGGGAGGCACCTCCTAAAATATCAAAGATTAATGCTGATATTGGTTGTGTGATTAAACATAATCGGTATGGTTCAAAGAGAAAATGGGTCTTCTTATAGAATAACGGAAACAAGGGAGAGTTGTAAATATATTTGCCCAACCTTTAGTCATAAGAGCTCAAGTTAAAAAGGTGTATGAAGTTACGTCCTGCGTTCAAATAGCTTCAAAAGTAATCGGGTATGATAGAAAAGTGGAGAACTAAGGGTCAGTAAATCTTTTAAGCCTTTGTTAAAAAGTTCGGAAGGATATACGGTGAGTAAACTAGAAGTAATAATGGTTAAAGTTAAACAAATTCAGATCTTGTCATGAGGAAACAAGGAGAAAGGTAAAACTATTGGAGCAAGATTGGAATTTTGATTTTAGATTAACCCTTTAATAAACTTGAAAAATTGGGAAAAAAAGGGGAGGATCGGGGGGCAGGCTCTCGTTTTGACCAAAACAGGGGACCTGACCCCTTGTTTTCCCCCTTCTCCCTTAAGAAAGAAGGGTGCAAATTGCTTACTGTAAATCAGTTAGTTGAGGAATTTAATTTTGAGGTTTTAGCAGGGCATGTGGGGTTAGACAAGGAAATCACGGAGTATAGTCTAAAACGTCCGAGTGCTGAATTAGCTGGCTTTTTAAAGCATTTGACTCCTAAACGCATACAAGTTTACGGACGGACTGAATTAGGGTTACTCCAGCAGTATGATGATTCGGTACGTCGCTCAAAGATTGCCCAAGTCATGATTGCAGAAGTACCTTGTATAATTATTACCCGGAATTTAGCGCTTCCGCTTGAGTTTATCGAATTAGCCAGTGAACGGAAGATTCCTCTTTTGAGCACGCATCGCTCTGCCACCCAACTTTTTTATCTCTTAATTCGTTACCTCATTAACCAGTTAGCTCCCATTACGGTCGCACATGGGGTGTTAGTCGATGTGTATGGAGTGGGGGTTTTGATTACTGGTGAAAGTGGAATTGGTAAAAGCGAGGCGGCTTTAGAACTCATTAAAAACGGGCATCTGCTGGTTGCTGATGATGTCGTGAAGGTTCGCCGGGTTGATGAAGAGAGATTACTAGGCACCGCCCCGGCACGAATTCGGCATTTACTTGAGTTACGTGGTTTAGGAATTCTGGATGTGACGACTCTGTTTGGAGCAAGTTCCGTAAGGGATGAAAAAGTTATTCAGTTTATTGTTCACTTGGAGGAATGGCAGGAAGAAAAAATTTACGATCGTATTGGAATTGATGTGCCAAAAACACGAGAGATCCTAGGGATTCCTATTCCTGAGATCACGGTTCCAGTCCGCCCGGGGCGTAATCTGGCTACGATTATTGAAGTTGCCGTTATGCAAAATAGGACTAAGTCTGCTAAGAGCAAGACACACCTCCATCTTAGGGACATGCGATGAATATATTATGAAGCAGATTATTGAGGAAAGAGAAGAAACGTGTTCAATAGTCAGTAAGCTTGTTAGGCTTAGGATTTTCCGTAATCGAGTTGAGGGTGGCTCTATGTATGAAGGAGAAATCGTCGGTTTTGATTGCGGCTCGTCGAGTACAGATTGTTTATCAAAATGTCATTATCAGATGATGATGAATGATTTTTAAATAGGGTGTAACAAGCTTGAATTAACAAGTTGTTACACCCCCAGTCTGATAATGAAACTTGGCTTGCGCCAAGCCTTAGTTGCACTTATGCTTCCAGACGAAGACACTGTCTTCGCACGGATTAGCCTTCTCGCAGTATATAACATAAAGTTAATACTTTCTGATTAGTATAAAATAATTGAGTTATATTACTCGTTTGGCACCGACATATGCGGATTTCCAATAAGTTCCGAGCGCATAGATGGTCACACCTTTAGAACTTGCAGCGTTGATGAATTGTCCATTACCAACATAGATGCCATCATGATCAACCACTCCATTTTTCGCCAAGGAGAAGAAGACTAAATCGCCTGGCTGAAGATTGCTAAAGGAGACAGCCGTTCCGACTTTATATTGATCACGTGATACTCTAGGAAGGCTAATACTGTTTTTGGCAAAAACGTACTTAACAAAGCCTGAACAATCGAAGCCAGCGGGGGTCGTTCCACCGTAGACATATTTTACGCCGATATATTGTTTAGCGGTCGCAATAATCGCACTTGCTTTCCCTGATTGAGAGGTGGTTTTAGGAGGGGTAGGTGTACTAGTCGGAGTACTAGCTGGTTTACTGGTCGGAGTACTTGTTGTTGGGGCACTGGTCGAAGTACTACCCGATCTGGATGCTTGTGGTTCCGCCTTTTTGGCCGGGGGTGTTGGCGTGTTTGTCGTAGCAGGAGCGGGTTCTGAGTTGGTGGCAGGGGGATTAGTAGGGGTCGCTGGAGCTGATGTTGCTGGAACATTTGCTTCCACTTCTGGCAAAATAGCATTCGCTGTTTGAATTTCTTTTGTGTTTAGATCACCTGTTACAGTGATTGGGTTTATAGTGATTATTGTCACAAATAAGAATGCAGAAATGATCGGTGCGAGGATTCTAGCTAAAGTAATACTGTACATCTTTGTCATGTTCTTCATCCTTTCGTTCTTTGTTTGTTATTTTTTTAGTAAAGCAAGGTGCTTAACCTCACGACAAGATTGTATCGAAGACTTTCCCAAGTATAACGGATAAAACTCGGTTTGTCTTTGGTACATAATGGATGAAAGCCTACGACCTATAATTAATGCAACTTGTTATGCTTTTAGATAAATAAGTTTTGCTGTTTTTGTAAACAATGATTAGTGTATAATCTATAACGTTGGCGGGGTTTGAATTTTTGAAGTCGCTGTCGAAATGCGAACTACAAAATTCGAGGGATCAGAAGTATTTTGAACTTTTAAAACTAGTCAGAAAGTATAACTTGCAGCAGTATTGCATAAGTGCAACTAAGGCGTTCGACACAGGACGTGTCTAGTGCCGAATGCGCCATAGATGACTTAGCATTCGACCGACCGCTTACGCCTGAAGGCTTGGAACTAGCCAAGTCTTCTTTATAGGAATGAATAAGAATAAAGGGGGAGAATTTCATGAAAGACCTTATTAAAAAGGGTTTGGCCCTTGGCTTGGGATTGGCTGTGGTTAGTAAGGAACAGATCGAGAAACTGGTCGATGAATTAGTTAAAAAAGGAGAAGTAACTACTGCCGAGTCGAAGGATCTTGTGCAGGAGTTGTTTGAAAAAGGGGAAACCGAGAGAAAACAAATTAATGAGCGTTTTCGAGGACAGTTTGCTCAGCTCCTAAAGGACCTGAATATACCCACTAAGACAGATCTGGACCATTTGGAACAACGGATAGCGGCTTTAGAAAAAGTAAAAGAGGAATCACTGCCAGAATAATCCCGGCATAAATTCGAGAATAATGATTAGATCCAAGACAAAAGGCCTGCTAATCTCATAGTTCGAAGTAAGTAGTTCGCGGTTCTTAGAGAGTTAAGGTCTCTGCAAAAATAATACTATAATAAAATACTAACTCATCTCATGAACGAACCGCGAACTACGAACCTCGAATAGAAGGGGACGTTTTCTGATGATTGGGAAAAGAATACGCCATATTAAACGTTATAGAGATGTCGCTAAAGTCCTAGCTCGCCACGGGTTTGGTTATGTAGTGGAAGAGATGGGACTTTTACATATGTTGTCCCTACCCAAACGGCTTTTCACAGACACAGAAGAGATTGATCGATTATCAATGGGGGAACGGATACGCCGGGTAATAGAGGAGTTAGGTCCAACCTATGTCAAAATTGGGCAGATTGCCAGTACCCGAGCAGATATTATCCCGGAAGATATTCTTCAGGAGTTGGAAAGCCTTCAGGATAATGTGCCCTCCTTTTCCTTCGAGGAAGTC
>DOPS01000325.1:0-3355 GCA_003512645.1 Desulfosporosinus sp. | reverse complement strand
GATTTAGCGACGCTGGCCGAACACCGTATGCCTAAGATGGAACGTCTCCAATTGCGTGATGTGGTAGAGGAGTTTTCGAAATCCCTTCGTAATGAGCTGGATTATACCATCGAAGCCAGAAACGCCGAGAAAATCGCCAAACAATTTAAAAAGGACAGTATGGTTCACATACCGTCCATTTATTGGGATTATTCCACGCGCACTGTGCTGACCATGGAGTTTGTAGAAGGCATAAAGCTTAATCAGTTTGAGATGATAGAGAAGCAGGGATTTGACCGCAAAGCTGTCGCAGAACAGCTGGTTCGCTCTCTCTTCCATCAGGTTCTAATTGAAGGTTTCTTCCATGCTGACCCACACCCCGGAAACATCTTTCTTTTAAGCGATGGTGCGATTACCTTGATTGATTTTGGTATGGTCGGAAGGCTTACCAAAGATATGAAGCATAATTTTGCCTCGATGGTGATCGCGATGATGCGTCAAAATACGGAGAGTATGATTCAAGCCGTCTTGCGAATAGGGATAGTGCCCGATGAGGTTAACCTTCCGCTTCTAACCCATGAAGTGGATGAGTTGCGAGAAAAGTATTTGGATGTTCCCATGAGTCAAATCAGCTTAGGGGAGGCGATTAGCGATCTTTTTAAAGTCGCCTTTCGTCATCGAATCCGTATTCCTTCAGATTTTACCCTGCTGGCCAAGTGCTTGCTGATTCTTGAAGGGATCGTAGAAAAATTGGATCCAGAGCTGAGCATTTTAGATATGGCTGAACCCTTTGGACTGCAACTTCTTAAGGAACGCTACCGACCCAGCTCGATTGCGGGCAGGGTCTGGCATAACGTTTCGGATTTTGGTGATCTGCTAGTAAGTCTTCCGAAACAAATGAAAGTTCTCATGCGAGATTTGTTGGGAGGGCGTATTCATTTAGAAGTCAGTGTTCCGGAACTGGATAGTTTTTTGAGGAAATTAGATCGCATCTCCAACCGAATTTCGTTTAGTATTGTCTTACTTTCCTTCAGTATTGTCATGGCGGGTCTGATTATTGCCTCTGCTTTGGCGCCTCAACCCATTTTACTTTGGCAGATCCCTGCTATTGAAATCGGCTTTATCGTTGCAGGGGTCATGTTGCTTTGGTTGTTTGTGTCAATTTTTAGATCCGGGAAGTTTTAAAGTTTCTTTTGTCTAAACGTCGATTACAATCACATAAACTTCGATAGGTCCATGGACTCCGATCGATAAATCCATTTCGATGTCGGAGGTTCGGCTGGGACCGGAGATCATCTCGATGGCTGACGGAGGGCTGCCTAACTCTGAAATCTCTTCCCAAACCTCATTGAGGTTATCCCGAAGTTTTGCTGCTTCAATAAAGCAGAGATGTCGAGGGGGGAGTAGGCTTACAGCTCGCCCTCGTTGGGGGCTGCTATTAGTGATTACTGTTCCAGAGAGTGCGATTCCCCAATCAGCCCCTGTGATGCCAAGCTCAGCTTGGGCAGCGACTGAATAACGATCTCGAGGGTCCGGGGCTGACATAGTATAGCGGGCTAGGGTCCAGTCTAGAGTTGAAAAGACAGATTCCGCTAACGGTGGCAAACTATCCCACGCTAAGAGGGCTAACGGATTGCTTTTGACCCAGGTCAACGGGAGGTCCCCGAACCATTCTTTAAGACAGGTCAAGGCTTCGTTTTCTGTTTTGACGATGGCCCCTTTGCCCCCAAGGGCCTGCCAATTGTGGAGGAAGATGGTGGTACGCTCTCCGGGGTTGGATAACCGATATTGGGGTACTTGAAAATCGACAGCAGGTGGAAGATCAGTAGGGGTGGGACGTCCTAACCTGGACGCCAGTTGGCTGATAAAATCGTTAACGTGTGACATAGCTCTCACCTCTCATCTCAATTAGGGATTTAATGTGGCGATTTACGGCTAGCCTTTGAGTCGGCCCAAATTTGCATGAAGGATTTTGGGGCGACCATCGGAAGAGTGCGGCTTTTAGTCCAGTTGGAAAGGGGTGGGGGACCGCCTGAGATTCGTCCATTCCGAACAAAAGGCCATTGTAGACGAGAGCCTAGACGTAGTGCCCTGCGCAAGGTCTTTTCATGAGTGAAAAAGTAGCGAAACGCTTTGAAGATTTGTTGCTCAATTTGAGGTGTATGTCCACTGAGAGTTTTACGAGCTCGAAGGTTTACTAAGAGATCATGAAGTGGGATGTGTACAGGGCAGGCCTCTGAGCAAGCACCACACAATGAGGAGAAGAAGGGGAGGTGTCCCCATTTTTCCCAATCTTTTTCCAAAAGTGGCGTGATCACAGAGCCGATGGGGCCTGAATAAACAGAGCCGTAAGCGTGCCCTCCAATTTGACGGTAGACGGGACATACATTAAAGCAGGCCCCGCAGCGAATGCAATTCAAAGCAGGTCGGAAGGTCTTATCTCCCAGAATTTCAGAACGGTTATGATCGAGAATCACGAGATGGAACTCCTCAGGGCCGTCCGAATCGGCGGTTTGCTTAGGTGGGGTGAGGATGGTGGTGTAGCTGGAGAGCCTCTGCCCCGTTGCGCTCCGAGCTAGTAGGTTGAGCATTACGTCTAGTTCTCGAAATGAGGGAACGATGCGCTCCATGCCCATGAGGGTGATTTGAACTCGTGGCAGAGTACTAACCATCCTCCCGTTTCCTTCATTGGTGACCATGACGATGCTTCCCGTATTAGCGACGGCGAAGTTGCAGCCGGTGATACCGATATCACCATGGAGAAATTGTTCACGCATTTTGATGCGGACGAAACGAGTCAGCGTGGGGGTGTCAGAGCTTAAGGCTTGACCAGCGATGGGTTCGAATAAATCGGCTACTTGCTGGCGGGTTTTGTGCATCGCCGGTACTATAATGTGCGAGGGGGGCTCACCGGCTATTTGGATGATATATTCTCCAAGGTCTGTCTCCACACTGAGCACACCATCTGCTTCCAATGCCTTGTTAAGATGGATTTCTTCAGAGATCATTGACTTTGATTTAATGACATTCTTAGCATTATGCTTACGGACAATATCCCGGACAACGGCGACTGCATCCTCTGGAGTTTTGGCAAGATGAACCTGCACGCCTCGTTTTTCAGTTTGCTGGATCAGTTGTTGTAAATAATAATCGAGATTCTCAATCACATGTTTTCGGATACTTGCTCCAGCGTTACGCCATTCCTCCCAAGATCCCAGTTCATCAGCTGCTTTGTATTTGTTGTTGCGCAAGCGGTCTGTCGCCCTGCGCGTAGCTTGTCGCAAGAAGTCATCAGCGAGGGCCTTATCCACACGTTGATCAACGGTAGGATTGTACATGGTCATAGCTTCATTCCCGTTGCCAAAACTTTATAAAA
>DOPS01000321.1:0-19279 GCA_003512645.1 Desulfosporosinus sp. | reverse complement strand
CACACTTTTGAGTATTAGCGACGATACGATAAATGAACTTTCCAAGCCTTTTTAAGTCAAAACAGAGAAGATGGAAGGTTTCTTGAACCTGATGATTGCGGCGTTGGACCGTAAGGCAGTTTAATATTTTTCGTTATTTTGTAACAACCTCTAATAAGACCCCTATGGGACAAGCAGAAGTTGACGGAACTAAATGGTTCAAATTACGGATCTGGAGACAGGCAATTACTGGAAACACATGGCATGACGGCTACCGGTAAAATTTCCTTCCAAAGTCTAGCCGCTCTTGTGCTCCCGAACTCCGCGAGATGATAAAGATTATGTTCTCGTAGTTAAAGAGGGAAAAGCAGTGAGAACTACTGTTCGTATTGGCCTTAAAAACGAGGCATCCATCATGGTGCTTCAAGGGGACCGCATTGTGATTGAAGGGGTGGAACGATGAATGGGAGTACATGAATAGTTCATCTTCATACACTATGAGGATTGTCCGGAGGATACAGAATTTCTTAAAAATAAATTCAAAGCAGAGAGAGCTTGATTTTGTCAGGCACTCTCTGCTTCTTCGTTTTGCATAAATGAATTAACTTTTTATGAACTTGAACGCTCAGTTTTATCCTCGGACTCCCCTGAGGTCGCAGATTTGAATTCAGTAATTCCGTTTCCTAACGCTTTTCCGAGTTCGGGCAGTTTTCCGGGACCAAAAATGATTAAGGCAATAACTAAGATAATGATTAAAGCAGTTGGCGTCATAAAACCAAATGTTATCTGCATAGTTTATCCTTTCCCCTAGAGTTCAGCTTGTCTATACAATTCGGGACTCCTAGCTTGATCCAGTGTTACATAACTCTCGGTTAACAGCACGAGAGCTTTATAATAGTTACTCTGAGCGGAGGTTCTGACATCCAGACAGAAAGCCGGTACCCATTGCGTTAAATGCTCCCCCAGTAATCGCTGCCCGAATTGCATCGTTCTTAAGACAGCCGCTTTGTTATCCTTTTCCCAAGCCTCAACTTCCATACTAGTAAAAAGAGCCAGGCCTTCCAATTCTGCACTAATATGGTCCGGCATTTGGGGGGGATTAACTTCCAGCCCTGCCTCCCTGTATAGATTTTTAACGGCTAGGGTTGTTTCTCCCATCAAATACCCAAAACTCCCGTCTTCAAGCCTTTCCCGGTAGCAAGCTTCATAAGGCGGGCAGGGAAGGTGTTCCGGCCCAATAAATAATCGGGTAAACTCGACACGCCACTCGGTCAAAGGCTGCTGCAGCTCTGGCCACTCCTCGTTAAAAAAGCTTTCCAGTAACTGCAAGCCCGCTGTTAGCTCCGAATTTTCCGGGTTCATGCGGGTAAGACAGTGTTTCAGTTCAACTATGATGCTTGGCTCAGCCTGCACTTGATCAAAGAGCTCTTGAGTTGGTTCGGTCCAGAGCAGGGCCAGAGTCCGATAGACCGCTTGCCGATTGGAAGCCATCTCCATCAGTGCTTTTTTCTTAATAAGCGTGAGACTGGGTTGCATGCCCTTCCCCTCCCTGGGTGTGAGAGTGTTCTTCCTGCTTCGGAGTGAATAAGACATAGGCACCCAAAGTGTAGAGAAGAGTAATTAAAGCAATGACTCCTAGGACGATGGTTATTTCCACCCAGCTTGGCGTATAGGATCCTAGGGTTGCCCAAATATTCGGTACGACCTCACGCCCTGTCCGGAAACTGACCGGTAAATTGTATTTCCCTAAAGTCACGCCGGGAGCATAGTCGAGCAAAGGCAATAACATGGATGAGAATAACAACCAGATCCGTTTAAAGAAGACGCCCATGACCACCAGCACCGAAGATAAAACAACAAGGGTCATATTCTCCCGGTTTTTGCGGAAGATGAGAATCATAAAGGGAATCAAGGCTCCTAAAATGACTTCACCCCAGAAAAACGGTGCCAGGCTTCCTGTCAGCATTTGATTGATATAGGCCATCAGGCGCTCTTCAGCCGGGAATAATGCGGTGAGAACTTCGGAGAAAACAAAGAAAGCATCGACGGCGATGAACACACTGAGCAACCCCGCTAAGGTGGAGATTAAGCTTTTTGGGACGTTAAAGAGGCGGAATTTATTTAAGGCAACGATAACCACCAGCAATAACGCCAAGCCTGAATCAAGCGCTGAGGCGACAAATAAAGGTGCCATTAGGGCACTATGCCAGGTAGGACGGGCGATTTGCAGGCCGAAAATCCAAGCCGTGACAGAGTGGACAAGAATGGCAACCGGCAAGGCCACGCTCGATAAGATTTTGATGGATTTCTCATTGGGATTGGGGCGGGTCATATGATACAAGTAAAGCAAAGAGATAACCAAATAGACGGTTATGACTATAACGTCCCAGATGAGAGGGGAATTGAACTGGGGATGAAGAAGCAGGTTCAGCATCCTTTCCGGAGTCCCTAAATCCACCACAATCAAAAGCGCTGCCGCAATAATGCAAACAGTAGAAAGAAGCACCGCCGGCTTCGCGACCGGTTTAAACTGTTTGATATTAAACACTGTGGCTGAGGAAGAAACGATCAATCCGCCGGCCGAAAGTCCGACAAAGAACATAAACGATGTGATATACAGGCCCCAGGAGACAATGTTATTCATACCTGTGACAACCAAACCCTGTGTAAGCTGATAGATCCAAGCACCTATCCCTATTACCGCCAAGATGCCTAAGGTCACTGTCCAAGCATTAATTATTCTTTTACGTGGCATGAATCTTTCCTCCTTTCTAACGAATGTAGTAAACTTGCGGCTTTGTACCCTTGTCTTCCAAGAGCCTTTCCGCCTTTCGCTCCCGGATCAGGCGGGAGACCTCGCTGGTCGGATCATTCAGATCCCCGAAATGCCTGGCCCGCTGCGGACAAGACTCGACACAGAAAGGCAACTCTCCCTTATTCGTACGCTGTTCACACATCGAGCATTTTTCGACGACCCCGCGTTTCCGTTGGGGAGTATCAGCAGACCCCACATCATGGCTGGGAATCTTTTTCGGCTCCTGCCAGTTAAACACCCGCACATTGTAAGGACAAGCTGACATACAGTAACGGCAGCCGATGCAGCGCTCATAGTCAATCAGGGTTCGTCCGTCTTCCGCCTTATAAGTTGCCCCGACAGGGCATACTTTAACACAAGGTGCATTCTCGCAATGCTGGCAGGCTAACGGAAGATGGCTCATTTCCAGATAGGGATATTCTCCCTTAGGGGTATCCATATGTGGCCCGCCTATGGTTTCAATCCGATTCCAGAACATGCCCAGCGGCACATTGTTCTCCAGCTTGCACGCAACCGCGCACGTGTGGCAACCGACACAACGTTTTAAGTCAATGACCATGCCATATTTTTTCTGAGCCATGAATTACACCCCCTCGGCCTTTTTAAAATCAACGCGAATATCGAAGAAGGAGAAGTTTGTGGTTTGCGGTTTACTCTTGGCATGGGTTAGCTCCTGATGATGCCCTTTAATATAATACTCGTCCCACCAACCTTGCTCCAGGTTCATCATTCCGGGGCGAATCGCTTCGCTGAACAAGCATTTAACCAGGACATGCCCCCGGTCGTTAAAGATCTCAATCACATCCCCGTCTTTAATTCCCCGAGCCTTGGCGTCTTTGGGATTGACATGGGCTCTGGGCTCCGGATTTAGTTCAAGTAACCAAGGGACATTGCAATACGTGGAGTGAATCCTGAAACGGTTATGCTGTTGGTTAAAGACGATTGGATATTTTTTCGCTTCAGGACTATCCGGCCCGGCTTCGATCGGCCACTTATGATAGGGCAGCTCCTGCCCGTAGGTTAAGGCTTTTTCCGAATAAAATTCGACCCTGCCGGATTCAGTTTTAAATCCGTTTTGATACGGGATAAACGGACGGGGAAAGGCCCGGGCCATACCGTCTCTTTTCAGCTTTTCCATCGTTACTCCGGCATTTTTAAAGACCGGGTCATCAATGAAGGCTCGGCTTTGTTCTTCCGGGCTTCCCTGGAAGTACTTGCCAAAATCAAGACGCTCGGCCAGCCCTTTCCAAATTTCCCAATCCGGTTTGGCTTCCCCTTGTGGTTCAACCGCTTTGTCCCGGTAAAGGAAGAAAGGCATTTCTCCGCCCATTACGATTTCTTCCGTTTCATACCAGTGCGCCACCGGCAAAACGATATCCGCATACTTTACACTCGGTGTATAATACAGATCGGCGACGACCACCAGATCAAGCTTGGGTAATACTTTTTGAATCCAGCGGTTACGATCTGTCAGTTGGTTGATAAAGTTGCTGCACATCGCATAGAGGACTTTGGTTTTTCCTTGTTCGACATCATCTTGAATGGTGATTAACCGTTTCATGGTATAGAACGTCCCGGCAGGGAATAGCCACCCTAAATTCGTCATTTCAAAGGGACCAAAGAACAAATTCTGAATGTTGCCGCTTTTGCCGAAGTTCCCTGTCAGGGCCAGCAGGGTGGCAATCCCCTGGCCTATGACATCCCCATTGTAGTAACGGTCAATCCCCATACTCCCGCGGATTCCACCCGGCTTAACGGTGGCAAACATACGGGCAGCCTTACGGATATCCTCAGCTGGCAGCTCACAAATTTGCGCAGCCTTTTCCGGAGCATACTCGTCCGTCAATTTTTTAAGCAAAACAAACGAGGTGTTGCATTTTACGCCGTCAATCGCTTGACTTGCCTCTAAAGCCGGTATAACTCCCGGAGTATCGAATGCTTTAGCTGTACCGCTTACGGTGTCCCAGACCATATATTTTCCAGCCGCACTTTTTAGGAACTTCTTGTTATCTTCCCGAACCAAGAAAGGTGCTACGGTGCGCTTGAGGAGGAAATCCTGGTCATAGAGCTTTTCACTGATTATCACTTGCTGCATACTCAAAGCTAAAGCCGGATCACTACCAGGTTTCAAGGAAAGCCAAAGGTCAGCTTTGGAGGCCATAGTCGAAAATCTTGGATCAACCACAATCAATTTACAGCCATTTTCAAGCGCATCATTGATAAAACGGGTACTCTGAACCTGGCTTTCGGACATACTGCTTCCCCAAAGAATCACAACTTTACAGTTCTTCCAATCCGCCGGTTCGTTGGACGTAGCCCCAAAGGCCGGCCCTCCGACCACCGTGCTGAACCCGTGCAGCATGGCTTCATCAATGCTGCCGCTGAAGAAAGTACTCTGCAGCAGACCGGCAAAGCGCAGGATTCCTCCGAATCCTCCGTTGAGAATGCCGTAATTCCCGGAGCCACCAAAGAGAGCCACGGATTCTTTGCCGTGTTGCGCTTGGGTGTCCTTGAATTTTTGGGCAATCGTATTCAAGGCCTCATCCCATGAAATCGGTTCCCACTTGCCTGAACCTCTTTCCCCCACTCTTTTCAGCGGGCGGGTGATCCGGTCCGGATGATAAATCCGCTGGACATGAGATAAGCCTCGCAAACAAACGCGGTTATAATCTTCATCTCCTTGGGGGAAAGACCCCATTTCAGTTTTTACCACCTTATCGTCCCGCACGGTCACTAAGTGTGAACACGTCTGCCAGCAGTTAGGAGAACAGACGCTCCGTACTTTCTTCTCATTGACCGCGGGTGCGGCAGTGGCTGTGGTTTGTTTGAACCAGATGGAGGATCCAAGCCCGGCTACGCTCAGACCGCCAAGCGCTGCTGAGCCTTTAAGAAACCCGCGTCGGGAAATACCAAAACCTTGCATTTCCTTGTCTTGCATCATATAACCTCCTTCTCACAATTTCTCGTCTTCTTTCGGATTAAATCAATGAACCTTTTGAATGGGTAAGGGGTAAACACAAATGCGATTGTGAGTTGTTTCACCTCCGTTAACGTACTTTATCCTTGTACAAACGACCCTCACAGGAATCTCTTCCTGTGAGGTCTTGCCTAGTAATAAATAATTCGTGATTTGGCTTTAATGACCTTTGTCTGATCCTCCAACAAAAAAGACCGGTTGATTGTTGTTTTGCACAACCTCCAACCGGTTTCTGCTCAAGAATTTTTTACTTCCATTTCTTTTGGTGAATAATACGTAAGGCAATATCCAGATTAAACTGGACACTCAATTTAGTTAAATTCATACCCAATAAGTCCTGGACTTTTTTAAGTCTATATCTTAGGGTATTAACGTGAATATAGAGTTTTTGGGCTGTGATGGTCAAGTCCCCATTACAACGGAAATAGGTGCGCAAGGTTTCCATCAATTGCCCGTCTTGTTCTTTATCGTGATTCAGCAGCGGACGTAAGGTATGAAAGCAGAAAGTTTTTAATTCCTGTTCCCCGATCCGATAGAGCAGCGCTAAGATACCCAATTCATCATAATAGGTTATTTCATCTTGCTTATCAAAAAACCGTCCTAACTCTAAGGCCGTTTTCGCTTCTTGATAACTGCGGTAGAGTTCCTCCGCTTCAGCATAGATGTGCCCGATTCCTATGGAGAAACTAACAGGAAGTCGCGGATAAATATCCTGCTTAATTTTTGGGATGAAAACATCAATTTTCAGCTTAAGTTCAGAAAAGGACAGGTTCTTATCAAACGGTAATAAGAGTACGAGCGCCATGCCCCGCCGGGCGAGAATCGGCTTAGGCCAATGCTGAGCTAAATAAACCTCCCATAGGTCTTGCAGCCTGTCTAAAATCTCTTCTTCTAAATTCTCTTCAGCATCCAGTTCGATAACGGCCACAACATGCGGACAGGATAAATCCAAACCCAGGGAGCGCGCACGCTGAATGATGGTCTCTCTGTTTTCAAAGTTATTATAGAGGAGATCGTGGAGAAATTCATTTTTGTATTGCAGTTGAATCTCTTGCAGTTCCTTTTGCTTCCTCATAGCCACCAGTAAAGCTAAACGGGACTCCTTAAGGCCAGCCGCAAACTCCCTGTTCCAAGGGCTGCGGGAGAGGATGATGATCACATAACCATCAAGCCCATCTTGATATAAAGGCAAAGCCACATAAGGCATCACGTGGGGTTCTTTCTCTTGAATCAAAACATTGCCCTCGAAGATCTCACCAGATTTGAGTTGGGAACTTACCCCCGAAAGAGGGAAAAACTCTCCGAAATAAAAACTTTCCTCCGTTTTGACCTGGAAAATAAGGATTTTGCCAAAAGGATCTGTCACGATGATTGGGTTCTTAAAAAACTCCATCAGAATCTTCGCTAAGGAAGGTAATCCTTCACCGCGGCTCAATGCTTCCAATAACTTGGTTTGCAAATGATATTCCTTCAAAGATTATCCGCCTTTCCAATAAAGAAACTTGTAGAAACCAACAAAACTTCCGTGCTGACATTGTAGCTTTCTACAAAGATTTTTGCCGCCACTGTAGGGGAAGCCTCGGAGGTAAAAAACGAACCGAAGGTCGGGTCAAGCGAATGTCCGGAAACCCGGGGATGGTTTTGTGCAGGCCGGGATCAAGTTCCCGATTAAGGCAAATGGTGTGCAGGGCACCATTGACACACGACTCTTCACAAAACGGCCGTTTTCCTTGATCTAAGCGCTCCACACAGAGATCACATTTGTCCACCTTACCCGTGGCCTCATCATACTGAGGAGCTTCATAGGGACAAGCTTTAACACAGCGGCAGCACCCGTCACAAAGTCCCGGATCATGCACCACAATTCCATCGCGGCGTTTGCGGTAGGTGTGATTCGGGCACACCAGGAAACAAACCGGGTTTTCACAATGATTGCAGGATAAGGAAAGGTAATAGATTCCCGTTTCTCCATCCTTTTCCCAATCCATACATTTGACACGCCGATAACGCTGGGTCTCAGGGAGGTTCCGAAAATTCTTACAGGCTACTTCGCAGGAGCGGCATCCCATGCATCTTGTGACATCAATTAAAAAACCTATCTGTCTCATATTGTGCTGCTCCTTTTTAACCATTAGACGGCAGAAAGGTTGACATAGGTGTCATACAGGGCAATCCCGGGCTGGCCTGTTCCCCGTATTCCCATGTCACAGGACTTGCCATCAATTAAACGATTAATTTGAGTTTTACCCGGAAACCAGCCGGTATAGGTCAAAACCGTGTCCTCCGGTACCGTGGCGGTGATTCGAACCGGCAGGACAACTTCACCCAAATGATTGTACACACGGATCCGGTCATTGTCTTGGATTTTTAGTTTTTGCGCCAGCCGAGGATTGATTCTCAACTTTGGTTCATCAATACCCCAACTCAACCAGTGTAAATTTGTAAATTGGGAATTGCTTCCCGAATTGAGGTGGGGGGTTAACAAACGGTATGGATAATGGACGGGAGGATAGAAACCCCTGCTGAATTCCGGCAAAAGCGGGAAGCCGTCTGCCAGTGCCAGCCCGGATTTAAGCTCCAACTTTCCTGATGGTGTAGGAAAGTTCAAGTCCGCCCAGGCGAGAGGAGAAACTCGAAGTTTGCGAGGTTTTTCCAGCAACTCGGAGAAAGAGGTTACATTAAGTGACTCCAAAAGCTCTGGCGATAATTCTTGAGCCACCCATTCTTCCTCACTCCCGACTTGAGGATCGCAAACACATCCTGGAGCCAGTTCATTTATTTTATGTGCCAAGTTCTGAGCAATTTGTAAATCTGAGCGGCATTCCCCTCGGGGCTCAATCGCTTGTTGGTTTACAGCAATCCAGTGATGCCAATAACTTGGGACAAGATCCCATTCCTCAAATTGAGTCGTGGAGGGAAGAAAGATATCGGCGAAATGGGAACTCCGGTTCAGGAAATGATCCGCTTGCACAACTAATTCCATTTGTTCCAGGGCTGCTGCCAGCGCTCCGGTATTGGCATCCTGCCAAAGATCTCTCCCGGCTAAGAAAAGCATTTTAACGGGTGGTTCAGAGAGCTTGGACACCTCTTCGGCAAAATTATTCAAACTAACCGTACGGATCGCAGGTTCTGCTTTTTTAAGAAACGCATCGCGCGTGTGCCAGTTCAATAAGCGCCAATGCTCCTGACTGGGATAATAGACACCTGCTCCGGAGACCCCGATATTTCCGGTTAAAGCAGCAAGGGCTAAAATCCCCCGGAAATTCTGCCCCCCGTTGGCGTGCCTCTGCAAACCTAATCCCAGCCAGATGCACCCTGGACGCTGAGTTGCATAAAGGTGAGCGACCTCTTGCCACGCTTCCCTGGGTAAACCCGTTTCCTTTTCGATCCATTGATCGGAGAGGTTTGCAACATATTGGATAAATTCTTTTCCGCCTTCGACGAATTGCTGTAAAAAATCTTGATCATGGATATTTTGTTCGATGATATACTTAGCCATCCCCAAAGCCAGAGCGCCGTCGCTCGCGGCTTTCGGTTGAATAAAAATATCGGCTTGAGCAGCGGTCGCTGTGAAGACCGGATCAATGACAATCACCTTGGCCCCATTTTCTTGAGCCTGATTGATATAATACATCTGGTGTAAAGCCGTCCAGGCAGGATTTCCTCCCCAGATTATGATAATCTTGCTATTCACCATATCCTCGGGGTCGGATTTGCGCATATCTCCAAAAGTGTAGAGAAAGGCATCGAGTCCTGCTGACCAACAGGAGGTTCCATTGACAACCGTAGACTCTAAAGCTGCAAAAAAACCATCCAAGGCATAATGCAGGATCCCAATATTCCCAGTCTGTTTATTGAAACAGATTGGCCGAAATGAACCGTATCTTCCTTTTAATTCAAGCATTTTGCGCGTCACGATATCCATCGCTTCGTCCCAAGCAATCCGGTGCCAACGGCCAGACCCTCGTGGGTATTGCCGCATGGGGTGCAATATGCGTTTTGCATCGTAAACCCTTTGGGTATAGGCGTATCCTTTGGAGCAGAGCTTCCCTCTGGTAAATCCATGCTCCGAATCACCCGTGACCCGAATCAGTTTACCGTTTTCAGCATAACTCAGCATGCTGCAGGTACAGAAGCAATTGCGCGGACACACGTTACGATAGACTTCCATGAGGAAACACTCCCAATACACCTGAAGTAACTTTGTATAAACATTTGCTATTATTATAACATAACTCAATAACAAAATTTACATAATCAATATTTTCCTGTTCACCTAAACGATACACTCGATAAACCCTAAAAGATGTTCCCCCGAACCTCTTTCACGCTGTACAAATACATACCCCAAACCCGCAAAGCATAACTGACAAATTTAGATCCTTAGGCAAAATTAAATCTGGGGTAACTCTTTGGAGTAAAAGAGACTTTGCAGTCTTCAAACGTCTGGGTGTGGTGCACGTGTCAATGAGATGATCGCGAGCATATCCTCGACCTATTGGCCTACGATATAGGTTATTGAACCCAACGTCTGAAATGATTCTTAACCCCTTTCCCCGCATGACTTCAACCCCATTCTTTGCCAGCAGATGCTCTGCACCCATCCTGAGACTTTTTACCACTCGGTCCTTTCTGGCCTTGCCAACGCTAGCATCGACGAACGAAACCGTTGCTGTTATGCCCAATTCTTTAGACTTATTAAGCATAGATAAGGCTTCCGATGTTTAAGTAATGCTTTAGTTGGAATAATCCCCTTAAGTAAGAACAAGCATACCATAAACAGAAATGCAAGAGAGTCATCTATACCTTCTGTACAAATGACTCTCTTGTTCTGGAGTCCCTGTTTTCTCGACTCGATAAGATTCTCATGTCGCAGTACCGCTAAATGTTGGAATACATTCGACTGCTCAAGCTCCAGCACGGAAATGATATCACAGACACACCGTTTTGTACTTACTTACATAATTAAAATTCTGGTATATTTAAAGCAAAAGTATTTTATGAGGGTGCAATAAAAATGAATAATAGCCTCAAACCGGGTTTATTCTTCGAATTTCAGTTTAAAGTCCCGGAAAATAAAACTGTCCCATACTTTATCCTGAATCCTCCGAATCCAAGTGATGCCTTTGTTTTGGCTACAGGCTTTATGGTAGGATTAATGCAAACTCCCGGTTAATATGATTTGTCCTGATGAGCTTTAGCCTTCTCAATTAACAGAATACTTAAGCCAGCACCCATTATAATTATAACTAACTTGCTTATGAGATACATCTTCCACTGCAGCATAAGAAACATGGCAACTGCAGCGCCTGTAGACACAACCCCAATTGCTAGGGCTACTGTTGAATTTTGCCAAGAGTTAATCCGACCAACTATGCTAAGAAACAAAAGTTCAAATAAGCCTGCTCCGATACCTATTGATAAAGACGAAATTACCCTGGCCATCAACCATAGAGTTGAATCATTCCTTAAATTGGCTACAGTAGTAATCCCTGAAATACCCAAAAAAATCAGCAAACCTGATAGCGAAACCAGCAATGAAAAAGGAATGCTGACCATCCGCTTATTTAATTGCAATGAAACTATCGCTGACCTATTATCAACAATTTCTAAGTTAGGGTTCCAATAAAAACACAATGTGGCCATTGCCGCTACCCCTGTATAAAACAGAGCAAGTATAACATCTGCCATAGCGCTGAGAATGGGTATGTTGGCTTGGGCCATACTATCTGCAAAATAAAAAATTACCACTTGAAACGCGATGGTCAGGAATCCTAATGCTCCTGTAAGGTACAAAAAAAATGGTTGTTTGGTTATCCTGCCTTTATTGTTGAATACGTATTGACCAAGGCTATTGCAGGCGTATTTTTGTTGTAAAAAATCAAAGACTGCAACAATAAACAATAAAAAGATATCTAAAATTAGAACCCTTATAATACTGCCTCCCGCCAATAAGGCACTAGGTCTTAGCAATAGGCCGATAATGAACCCGAGAAAATATGCAGCTTCTGTCAATGCAAGCCACGAAGACTTTACCATTGAAGCAATGTTAGACCGCAATGATCTGCTCAAGAACCAGAATGCATACCGTATTATTAAAACTAGCAAAAATAAACATGCCATAGCTCCAGACAAAGGCAAGTTTTTCTCTATGAGGAATGCATTGCCCCACACAATGCCCAAAAGTGTTATCGAGCTAAAGATGGTAGCAATAGAAATATAAGCCAGTATACGACTGCGGCAGTAGCATTTCACTGCTATTAGCAATCCTAAGCTAAATGCACTTCCAACTAAAAAGGCAAAAATTGATCCGCTTCCAAGCATTGTTAATTCTGAAATACCCTTTGCTGCACTTAATACAGTTCCTCCCCCTATAGAGGTAAGTAAATTAGAACAAATTAACAGCCAAATCTGCCAAAAGCTTTGTCTGGATTCAGTTGAAGGGTTTGTTTGAGAACCTTTCATTAAAGAACCAGCTCCCACGTCTCCCCAACAAGGTCTTTGCCAAAGCTATGGTGTTCTTCCTGTTCTACCAGTTTAAATCCAGCTTTCTCATAAATATGCCGTGCCTCTACAAGTACGCTGTTGGTCCATAAAACAAGCTTCAGGTAACCTGCACGCCTTGCAAAAGTAATGCACTCTTGTACCAAGCGGCTTCCGAGCCCCAATCCACGTGCCTTTGGCTCTACCAAAAGGAGTCGCAGTTTAGCCACCGTATCACTGCTTTGAACAACGAACACCGACCCCACAATTTCACTATTCATCTCTGCGATTATGCACCGCTCACGTTCAGGTTTGTAGTTGTTAATGAACTCCGCTGCAATCTGAGCCACAAGTGCCTCAAAACGTTCATCCCAACCATACTCCTGGGCGTACAGCACACCATGGCGGTGGGTAACCCAGCCCATATCACCCGGCTGATGACTTCTCAGGAAAAACGCTTCAGAAAATTTGAAGCTTTTCTTATCGAGAATGTTTTCAATATCGTGCATAGATTTCAGGAGCTTCTGTTGATCTTCTTCACTAAGTTCACTCAACATCTCGGCTACCTCATCTCGTGAACGTTGATCTAAAAGTGAAAATAATTTCATGCCTTCCTGTGTAAGACGAATAAGAAACTGTCGGCCATCGTGCTCTGAACGAACTCTCTCAGTAAGCCCTTGTTCCTCAAAGCGAGCTAAAATACGACTAAAATAACCCGCATCCAATCCCAATGCACGGCTTAACTTTGTAGCAGTTGGATTATCGCTATTGGCAATTTCAAACAAGATTCGCACTTCAGTAAGGGAATACGAACTGTGCAATAATCCTTCACGCAGGACACCTATCTTTCGTGTGAAAAATCGGTTAAATTCTCGTACTTGGTCGATCTTGTTATCAGGTATATTTTTTTTCACAAATATCATCCTTTCATTTTGATTGATTTAAATATATATTATATAATATACTTGACTTTGTCAACAAATTATTTGACTTTGTCATACGTTATAAAGTATTCTTTAAATCTTTGTCTTTTTTCTGATGTTTAGGTCATTTCTTTAGAGTGAGGAGTTCACTGCACAGTTCATCATGAACCGTAGCATAGTTCACCGAAAAGCAGACAGACCTTCCCCTTGGCGGAGAAGGTCATTTTTCTGCCCCTTTAACTGGAATCCTGCTGTACCACATAATACAGGTTGCTGCTCTTGCCGCCGTTCTCACGCCATCTCTGCTCCTTGCGCAGACGGCCGCTTTTTTCAAGGTCAGCTATTGCGCGCTTGACCGTGCTTCGGGACAGCTTCAGTTCTTTGGCGATGGTACCAATCGCTGGATAACATTTACCCTCCTTGTCGGCACGATCATGCAGATACATATAAACTGCTCTTGCTCGGTGCGGCAGCTCCGAAGAATAAAGAGAAGAGAAGAAAAGTAAGCCACAGCTTCACCTCCTATTCAATCCGAACAGGTGCTTTTGTCCTGATCGGCGCTTCTGGCTCTTGGATCGGTGTGTGGAGTAATCCGCCCGATGCGGCAGCTCCGGCATCAGCTTTCTCCGGCACATCTACACAGGCAGAGTGCCGACGGATGATTTCTTCCTCCACTCTGCGCCTGTTGGCATACTCCACCTCTCTGGCCGATTGTTCGGCGATCTCATAAGGCTTGCCGAAGGTAATGCCCCATTCCGTGAACAACTTCAGTCTGGTACGCATCGGGTAGGCGCCGGTCTTTGTGACGATAAAGCGGCCTTTTGGCATGGATTTGAGTTTGTCGGGGGTCATCAACGGTCGCTCGATCATCTGCAGACTCTGCGACGGATCGTTTTTACCCCGGCTGACCGAGCCGCTCATGACAGTCTTGCTTCCCATGGATTTCGACAAAATCTGCGCCGATTCGCTGTTGGGAGCAAAACCGCCGAACACAGTATTCTGACAGTTGTCTATAATGATGGCCGAACCCTCTCGGCCATAGTTTTTCTCCAGCTGTGCAAAGCTCTGTATGATGGCAACGATGGACACGCGTCGGGAGCGGGAAGCGGAAAACATCATCTCTGCCGACTCAATTTTAGGGATGGTACCGATCTCGTCGAGGAACATCATCACACGGTTGGGGAGCTTGCCTCCATGCTCGTCGGCAACCGACAGGATTTCACGGTAGAGCTGCTGGACGATCAGGCTGATGATGAAATACTTTGTGTTATCTTCCTCCGGCATTACAAGAAAGATGGCGCTTTTACTGGTGTAGAACCTTTCCGCATCGATTGCCGTGTCAAAGCACAGTATCTGCTCCAGCTCGGAATCCAGAAAGGCGTTTAAGTTACATCATGCTTCATTGTTCAGCTCCTTTCTCGGAAAAACAAAAAAGGCGCTGCCTTTTTTGTAAGACAGCGCCTTCTCGTTCTTTTATTTATTTGTATAGCTCACAGCAATCTGCTGTAACAAAAAAAGCGCCCTTCAGCTTCATAAGAAACCAAAGAGCACTATTTGTCCGTTCACTTTTCATTCATCCCATCACCGGGCCTCCGTAGCCGAGGCCCGGTAAATTATTTTTCATCTCCTGCTCAAGTTTTAAGGAATAGTTTTAGTGACTCCAAAAGCTGACGTAGATTTCGCTGTCAGGAATTTTTATGGGCCGCTGTTCAAAACCTTCGCCGTAGCCATCGCTGTTTTGTCCAGTCACAAAATCAAGAAGCTCAGCGATTTCCTCTCCTGAGAGGGACTTCTTCAGCCCGGCAGTCATTACTCCCCACAACTCACCGTCGACAATCTCAACGGACGGGTACAGGCTATACACCTTTTTATTGAGAGCTTCGTCGTGGATGTATTCTGCAAGACCTCGATCGTTTTCAAAGAAACGATTCTCCTTGGCAATGGCTACGAGGATAGCATCCTCATACGCTACTGCTTCCGCAGGGGAGATTTCCATCGGATTGTACTCCATCCCATATTCGCCTTGGGTGTAGGTGATGATCTTCAGAGGAAAAAAGATACGCATCCCCCCTGAACCCCTATTAGCAAAGTAGAAGTTACCAAGGAAAATGTCCGCATCCATTGGGTTTTCTAGCGAGTGAAAGCTATTTTTTACCTAGAGAGAAAATAGCTTTCACTAATTTCAATGAAGAAAAAGAATGACCAAATACAAAAAATGGCTGGATTCCTCCACTTGCGCTTTTGCTTACTTTAATATTCTCCTTTAATTACAAAAAACGAACCCCGAATTGTTCCAGCTAGTTTAGACTTCTGCCTAGCAAACTTAAACTTCTCTTCTAACTCCTTTGGTATCTCCATCCCCTCAGAAAGCTTAAAACCAACGGCCCGCTTCTTAGGGTCATCAACCGTATACATGACGTTGATCACAAGACCATCCTCATAAAAGACGTAGGCAAATTTGATATTTTCCACTTGAAAACGCGACGTTTCTAAAGGTTTGGCCGCAAACTCAATATCACGTTCTTCTTTCAAAATTCGGTTCACATAATCAAGGGTCTCCTGGCTTTCGCTAGCTGGTACGACCGTAAATTCATGCTTGTATTTGTTCATAAAGTAACGGGCTTCATTAGCACGTAAACCAGCAAGCGCTTCTACTACAGGTGAAGACTCTAAACCAACCGTAGACACATTTTTGAAATCAACGATATAGGACATTTCCATTCCTCCTTTTTTCTCATTATTTCCTAACAACAGGAATCCACATTTCCCCAAATACTAAGCCGTTCCGCTGCCCCATCTCAACCATTGCATTTGGCCCACCAACATAGGCAAAATTCTTTGCTTCTGGCAAGACTTGACCAAAGGCAAGGCCAGAAAGCTTATTATTCAATTCATCAGCCGTCTTCCCTTCCCCTTTAACAACTAGGTATTGCCCCTTAGGAAATTGGATAACTCTGGCTTCTTCTGGTGCCGATGCCTCTGTCATGACGCCAGCATAATGCATCATCTTGTTATTAATCGCTTCGTTCACGGCAAAAACGTAGTCATTTATGGCTAGGGCTTTTAAAGTGACAAGCCTTCCATCTTGGCTGACGGCCTGCCAAAAGTCTGACTTTTCCTTGTTTAAGCCAGCAAAGTCTGTGTAATCGCTCTTAAGCTCAGTTCCAAAACCTAAAACGGTAAAGCTGTCTTTTTCTTCCAGGGTATAATCTGCCATATTCAAAACCTTCCTCTTTTTTAAATTAATCAAATGACTTGTCTGCTTCACTTGATGGGTTTATAATAGCCTTAAATCACGTCAAAAAATGATACTGTTTAGGAGTCCCGATGAAAAAAGTTGAACGGATTAATATAATCATGCGGTATATCAACAACCGCGCCCACTTTACAATTTCTGAACTCATGCGAGAATTTAACATCTCTCGTTCGACAGCTATTAGAGATATCAGAGAAATTGAGGCCATGGGGGTGCCACTTGTCGCTGAAGTTGGAAGGGATGGGGGTTATTTTGTCATGCACAACTCTGTACTGCCCGTTGTTCGCTTTACCGATAATGAGCTCAAAGCTCTTTTTATTGCCTTTATGGCCACAAGAAATCAACAACTTCCCTATCTAAAGAGTCGTCAGTCTTTAGCTGAAAAATTACTAGGCCTCATCTCAGAAAACCAGCAAGATGACCTTGTTCTTTTAAATCAAATCTTGCTTTTTGAAGGGACCAACCCCAATAATCCTGACCTGCTTGATCTTTCGGACCTCCCCCATCCCATGTTGGAAAAACTCATCCAAATCCTTCTTTTGGATAGCTATTTACTGATTACAATCAAAGAAGAGATGGAAATAAAGTCTTATCCAATTTATCTCTTGCACCTTTATCATGAAAAAAGCCTTTGGCTGATTGAAGGCTTTGACTTAAAGGAGGAAAAGAAGAAGATTTTTCCTGTCGACCATCTCACCAATATCAAACCCTACCCGACGAAAAAAAGATTAAGTAAGAAAAAGATTTTAGAAAAACTAAGTAAGCAGGAAGAAGAAAATAACCTTATCCTTGAACTTGGTCCGAAAGCGATTGCCCAGTTTAAAAAATACCATCCTTTAAAAGTTTCAATTTCCTATACGAATCCTTACCAAGCCACAGCCATTGTAAAGACTTTTATCAATGTTAATAAGCCCGAAGAATTGACCGAAATAACAAATTGGCTGCTTTTCCTAGGTGGGGATATCAAGGTCAGGGAAGTGCCAGAAGAAGTCTTAGAAGGTTTACAAGAGAGATTATGTGTTATACTGCCATAACACTTACGCTATAGTATGTCAATAATTTTTGATTTTATTTCTGTAAAATAATAGTTATCATCCACTATATCTCCGATGTCATCTATAAAACGGGTAAAAAAACGGGCCGAGAAATGCACTTTTTCAGCCCGATTTTTGCTCTTTTTTTGCTCCTAAACCACTACATATAGTGGTTGACCCGCCTTATTTGCCCTTCAAACCACTATTCGTCATCAGAACTATACTCTCAACGTGCTGCGCGCAAGGAAACATATCCCAAATTAGCCTACAATAAAGTACACCAACGTGCCTCGGAACCATGATTCGGATAATTGAGGTTTAAGGCAGTACATTGGTCTATTCTTTATAATCGAATCAAAGCCTTTCGAAGGTTTCCTTTAGTAACAGTGCATCTTTTTCCACCATAGGACCTTCAGCTATTATACAACCTTTTACGTTAAAGTACCTTATAGCCTTCAGGCAATCCACATAATTAAAGTCACTTTGTAGCAACGGGAGATGGTTCAGCTCACCTTTTCCATTGTAATTTACTCCTCCCATATGAATATGTAAGTCTTCCAAAGCCGATTTCCCGAGTTCATCCGAGACATACTGAAGTATTACTGCAAACTCATTAAACCCTTTTAGTTTGCCGTTATATCTTGCGTGTATATGTGAAAAATCAATACACAATTTACAAGAGCTAATTTCTTTACACAAAGATACTAGTTCCTCAAGTGTGCCAAATTGTGTCCCCTTTCCAGTTGTCTCTAATCTATAATCTACCCTGATTAGGGGAAGGCGTAATAAATTATCCCTTATGGTATAATACGCATCTTCTTTGGAGTCTCCCAAGTAAAAGCCTGGATGAAAAACTAGACTCCTTCCTCCAACTTTGGACAGCTCTTCCAGAGCTTCTAAGATCCTTTCTCTGGATTGTTCCTGTTTATCCGACTCATTTGCATTTAAATTTATGTAATGCGAGGCATGTGCTGATAAGTAAAAATCATTTATTAACTTGGCTTTTAATATAAGGCCCTTATTGTTATCCGTAACATTAACGATGTTGAAATTAGGAAAAGAAGCTGGACTACCTGTTAAAGAGAGATTGTTGCAACTTTTTTATCGTTTAGCAGAACAATATGGACAAAAAACGCCAACTTCGACGTTGATAGATCTGAGAACGAATTAATTAAACCTAAAAACAATCGGAAATATAAATGCTACAATTGCTGTCCAAATGAAATAAACATAGAGATAATCTGTCTGCCATTTTATTAGCTTAGCGAAATCAAATTTCTTCTTGAAATACCCGATATATAACCAGGCAAGTCCGGCCAGGTTGCCCAGCAAAGCCAAATTCTCCCCCAGCGCGGCCAGCTTATTGGGGGTAATTCCAAAGGCGGACAAGCGGAAAAGTATAGCCGATAAAGCAACCCCGTCGATAACAAGTGCCGTCAGGATCAGGGCTAGATTCAAGTAATCAAACAGATTGGCTGGCTGGCGAATATCTCTCGCCGAAACGACGTACAATACCAACCCCAGTACTAAAGCCAGCATAAAATCGAATCCAATTAGGAACTCTCTTTCCATAAATGGACTATTACCGGTAATAATCATAACTATTAAGAAAGCAACCATAATTATTAGGAAGAGCGGACTGAAATATTTTGGCCAAAATGGGTGCAAAGTTCTCCACCACGCTTTTTTTGGCCTCTACTAAATAAACAGTAATCATGGCTGCCGCACACCCTCCATAAATCAGTAAATACTCTGCAAGAAATTTTTCGACGTCAATTTGGATGGCTTCGAAAATAACTAGCGTGAACAGGA
>DOPS01000091.1:0-5977 GCA_003512645.1 Desulfosporosinus sp. | reverse complement strand
AGTTTTTATAGTTTGCTGTACTGATTAGCGAAGAAACGCCCGGGGGGCTATCGTAAAGTTTGGTATGAGTAAAATTATCCGTGGTCGCATACTTGATGTCTAACTCCAGATTAGGGATAACTTGCAGGATATCTACAAAATCAGTTTTCTTTTTAACAGCAACGATGTTTTGGGTCAGGAGTGTATCCGCAGCTTAAACTTGGGCTGTAAGTCCAAAAACGAATGTCAAGGTAATGAGGATAGCCAGAAATCGGTTGAACACGAAAGACCACCTCCCGCTTACATTCAAATAGAACATAAGCTTAAAGTTCCCTGGAAGATGTTTTCTTATCTTGATTTTGTAGCGGTAAAATAAAGGGTCCTTTCCTAGTTTAAACAACTTCATCATATAATGTTATTTTTGTGCAAAAAAGGTAGTTTTAAAGTAGTAAAGCTATAAATATTTGACCTATCTTCGGTTACGACCGAAGATAGGTCAAATCAAAGGTTGGCAGGAACTGACGAAAAGGATCCACCGTAGGCGAGTCCACGAACCGGCATAATGTGTCAAATGCATCAGGAAGCGTTCGTGTTTAATCATGGGAAATTGGTTTTCGAATCTACTCTCCCAGTTTAAGGGACAAATTTGATGACCCTATTCAGCAGGGCATCTGTGACATACATTTCTCCGTTGTTACCAAATGCTATTCCCCAGGGCGAGAAGAAATTGCCGTCTGTGCCGCTGAAGCTGCCGATTTTTTCAAGGAAAACACCATTGTTGGTAAACTTTTGAATCCTGTTATTAGAGGAGTCGGAAACCCAAACGTTATTCTCCTTGTCCATGCTGATGCCTATGGGCAGGAAGAGGTCACCGTCAGCCTCCCCCCAGTTTTCCAGCGGATCTTCCAGCGGAACGCCGCCGTTGGTGCCCCACTTGGTAATGAAGTTGCCATTCTTGTCAAACTTCTGAACCCTATTGTTAACCCTATCAACCACATAAATATTGTCGAGAGAGTCAGCCGCAAGGTAGCTTGGCTGCCTGAACTGGCCATCACCCATGCCTTCACTGCCAAAGCTGTTCATGAAGTAGCCGAAAGCATTATACTTCACTATCCTGTTATGGCCCGTATCGGACACATAGATATTGCCATCACTGGTAGTGCAGACACCCATCGGCAGGAGAAGGTTATAATAACCGAAGTTCATAAGCCAAGTCCCGCCGGGCGTGAACACCTGAATCCGGTTGTTTCCTGTATCTGCAATGTAGATATCGTCATACTTCTTGTCATACCAGACCTGCTTGGGTGCAATGAACTGCCAGTAATAGGACCCGTAAGCCTCAGGTCCGCCGCCGCCACTGTTACCTCCCCATTTAGCAAGAAGGTTCCCGTTGCTGTCAAACTTCTGTATCCTGTGGTTGAAGGTATCAGAAATGTAAACATTACCAGCACTGTCAACCGCCGAGCTGACGCTCTCGGAAAAGACTTTATTGTCCTTCCGGTCGGCACCGATGTGCTGTTCTACAGAGGCGTAAGTCGAATACCCACGATATTTGATTAACTGGCTGTTGCCGGTATCGGAAACGATGAAACGACTCCCGTCACCCAGCGGTATCACCTGATTAGGGAAACAGGGTTCCAGTCGAGTTATGCCTATGCTTGTTGACCACCTATAGACGTGACTGCTGTTATATTTCTTAATCTTGTGGTTATAGGTGTCAACAATATAAACATCTCCGTTAGTATCAATGTTTACCCCCCTAGGATGGAAGAATTTTGTACCACTATCACCCTGGGTGCCGTCCCCCAGTTGTGTTATATAATTACCGTTTACATCTAGGACCTGGACCCTATTGTTATAGGTATCTGCGATGTAAACTTTATCACCGGTGACGCTTTGCATAATTGAAATTCCTTGGGGGAGCCGGAACATCCCATTGGCTGTACCCGTACCGCCATAGGTATAAAGGTAAGTACCGTTTTCATCAAATACCTGGATTCTGTTATTAAACTCGTCTACAATATGGTAACGATTTTGGCTGTCAACGCTGATTTCTCTAGCAAGACCGAATTGACCAGGATCTGAACCTTTTGTCCCCCAAGCCCTGATAAAATTCCAGTTGGAGTCAAACTTCTGGATCCGATAATTGGCTGTGTCAGCTACCAAAATGTTACCATTGTTATCAATCGCAACGCCGAAAGGCGTGTTAAACTGGCTATTGCCGGAACCTAATGTCCCGAACTTGTTTAGAACAGTCCCACTTTGATTGATTTTAACAATCCTGTGGTTGGCCATATCAGCAACATAGATCATCCCTGCGGAATCTCTGGCCATAGCCACCGGTGTGTTAAAGATTAGCCCTGTCCCTTCGTTGGCCGTGCCCCAAGTCTGAGATACCGTATGGGCTAAGGCCAAAGGAGTCGTCATTAATAAGAGGAAGACCACCAACATCATGCTTAATACTCTATTTTTCCACATAATATTTTCCTCCTTTTCATTCAATCGTGAGACTCGGTGTTCAACTTTAGTTGAACGAGTTCATTTTCTCGATAAGTAAACCAGCGAGATAAACTTTATTTACTCCCCCCTTATCCCCTCCTATTTTTTCAAATCTCGTACCCTTTTAGTTCTTAAGCTTTTTCAGTACATATCCCATATTGTCTGCCATGTGTGTAATAATCCCTATACCTTCAGTATCTTGATCAGCATCAACTTTGCCACCAGTGCCGGCAACCCCAACGTTCCAGTAGTTAGAACCCACCACGATGGTATCGTTTACCGTCGCCCAAAGCAGCAGCTGGGCAAAAGCAAACGTTTGCCCTGCCCTTCTGGCTACTGTAATCGGTGCAACTACCTTCCCCGAAAAAGCCGTGCCTTTCCATTGATAAGTGGAGTCTTCGGATTTCATTTCATTCACAACCCAACGCCCAAGAAATCCAGCCCTATCCAGTAACGCTTTCAATTTTGGGGGGATGGAGGCATGATAGACCGGAGAACCCAGAATTATCCCATCTGCCTCAATCATTTTCTGGAATAGCTCAGCGAAATCATCGTTGATACTGCATTCTTTTTTTTCTACACAGGAATAGCAACCGCTACACTGGTCAATATTCTTATCTCCTAAGCGCACCAGCTCTGTCTCAAAACCCTGCTTCCTAAGTTGTTCAAGTGCCGTCTCTACTAAAAACTCAGTATTTCCTTTTTCTCGTGGACTTCCATTAAAGCCAATCACCTTCATTTTAAACGGCCTCCCCTTTCTCTCCCCACTTAACGGCGGTCGCTGCCCAAGAGTACCCTGTACCTGCTCCTAGCATGATAATCAAATCACCCTCCTGAATACGACCTAAGCGAAGAGCTTCATAGAGCGCAATATAGGCATCGGCCGATTGAACATGACCGAAATCTTTAAGGATAAACGATTGGTCCAGATTCATATCGAGTTGTTCTAAAATAAAGTGTAAAATGGACCTTTTCATAAAGATCGGCGCTAAAAATTTTATATCCTTTTTACTATAACCACTCTTTTCCGCAGCACCATTGATGACTTTTAAAAAATTAACCAGAGACACGGCATCCAATCGTTCTTTCATGGATTCTGGGTCTGCAACGTCTAAACCGTAGTAACCAACTTGTTTTCCCTCCGCTTTAGCTGCTTCAGCTTTTACAAAATCCTGTTCAATCTGCATATCATTGTGATGACTAATATTCCCTATCCCATAAACCGCAACGTCTTTGGCAAAACTCCCATCCGTTATCATTGACGTCTCCAGTAGTTCATTCCTGTTATAGCCCCTTTGCAATAAGCAAGCTGCTGCACCGTCAGCAAAATTAAACATAAACCTTGCCCGTTTATTTCTGAAGTCGATAAGATCTGATTCTCTGGTACCCGTGACCAGTAAAGCATTCTTTATTTCCGGATGGTTCACCATTAACGACTTAGCTAGTTCTAGAGCTAGCGGGCCAGAGGCACACAAGTTACTTATTTGAAACGCATTGGCCTTCTTAGCACCCAGTTTATGTTGAATATGAGCCGCACAATTGTAGAGGTAATAGTCTCGATACTCACTGCCGTGGTAAATAATAAGATCAATCTCCGCCGGCTCAATGATCCCCTGAAGACAGTTTTGCGCCGCTTTGACACACATATCGGAAACATTCTCGCCCGGTGCTGCCTTAAGTTTAGAATCTAAGCCGAATTTCTCCTTGATCACCGCTTCCGGAATCCCACTTTGTTCGGCAATTTCCTGACTAGTAACCACCGCGCTCGGATAATAGACACCTATATTTCTTAACCCAATGGGTATATTTGGCCTTAATTTTTCCATTTTTTCACCCCATCTTACTAAACTAGCTATTTCCAATGGATTGCTATCCACAATTCTTAGTTATCTTGGGGTTGCCCATATAAGCGAACCGCTTCTTGGACCACAATTTTACCCACTGAATTTTTGGGAACTTCCTCGACAGAAATTACATATTTCGGAACCTTATAGGAAGCAAGCCGCGCTTTTAGAAAGGCGAGCACCTGTTCCTTAGATAGAATCTTGCCTGCTTTGAAGGCAATGATCGCCTTGCCTACTTCTCCCCATTTGGGATCAGGCACCCCAATCACACAACACTCATGCACCTCCGGGATTTGATAAATTAGAGTTTCGATCTCTGGAGGAAATACATTTTCGCCCCCGCTGATATACATATTTTTCTTTCTGCCGACAATATAATAAAAACCATTTTTATCTTGCTTGGCCATGTCACCGGTGTGGACCCAACCGTTACACAAGGTTTTCTTGGTTTCTGCTTCGTTACGCCAATACCCAGAAAAAATCTGAGGCCCATTAAAAATCAATTCACCCACTTGCTCTACTTCAACTTCTTGTCCGTCGTCACCCACAATTTTAGCTGATGTAAAGGTAAACGGTTTTCCCACAGATGCGTGTTTTTCTTTAAGTTCGCTAAAATTCATAAAATTGACGGGAATACATAGGTTTGTCGGACCGCCCTCAGTTAAGCCATACCCGAGGCACATCTTAATTCCTTTCTCCCAAAACTTTTCCATCAATTGCACAGGTGTTGGGGCTGCCCCTGACATCACCCATTCTACGGAGGACCAATCGATGCTTTCAAATTCTGCTTGTTCGGCCATCATTCTGAAGATAGTCGCTGCTCCAAAGACGTAATTCGGTTTGTATTCTGAGATAACTTTTAAGGTGAGTCCGGGATCAAAGAATCGGTTGATTAATACGCGTCCTCCCACCATCAGATGAGCCAAGGTTAAGAGATTCCATCCACCGGTATGGAATAAAGGCAACAGGACATGGTATGTTTTGTCCTTAGTGATCCCCCAATCCAAAATGTTATTTAATTGGTTATACAAAACCGCTCTATGGGATATCATGGCTCCTTTAGGAAGCCCAGTGGTACCCCCGGTATGAATTAACAAGTAAATATCTTCTAAGTCTAATCCTGGGCAATTCCTGGGACTGTCGTTCCCGTAGTGGATTAGGTAACCATACGTGATATCCTCTTCACTTTGTTTTTCATCCGTTAAGATTACGTAATGCTTTAAGGAAGACAGCTTGTTCTTCAACTCTTGAACAGTAGAAGCAAATAGCTCCTCATAAAACAAGACTTTTGGCTGCTCATTTTCGATGAGCTTCGCCAACTCATCCGACGCCAGCCGAACATTGTAAGGAACGAATACTGCTCCTAGCTTCCCGCAAGCGAACAAAGCATCAAACATTTCTACCCGGTTTCTGGAGATAAAAGCTACTCTGTCTCCTTTTTTAACCTGAAATTGTTCCGCTAAATAATTAGCCAGTCTGTTGGCTCGATCATTTAAATCATGATAACTATATTTAACACCTGTATCTAAATCGACTAAGGCTTCCCGCTTAGGGTTGAGCTGAGCCCTTCGACCGATAGAGTCTCCTATCCATTCCCAACTATGATCGCTCACTATTATCTCCCTCCCCTTCAGCTGTTTCGGACACAGCAGACC
>DOPS01000141.1:0-12284 GCA_003512645.1 Desulfosporosinus sp. | reverse complement strand
TATATCGTTTCCTTCTCTTTTGAGCCACTGATGGTGTTCATCATAGAGTAGTTCTTCTGGGAAATGCCACTCTCCGACCTTCATACCCTCACCCTCCTTTATTGTTATCGCTCTCGTGCAAATAACCAAGATCCTCTTCTATTTCAAGAACGTGAATAGACTATTCTTCCAAGGATCGCCACAGCAATTCAGTTACGTCTAAGACCTCAAGCGGTAATTTTTCCTGTCTTGCCGCCATTTGCAAAGTCTGTACACATTGCTGGCACGCAGAGGTTAAAATAGTTGCCCCGGTTGCCACAGCCTCACGTACTCGTTTCACAGCAATAGCTTGACTTAAATCTTTATCTACGGCAGCTAGATTCCCTCCACCACCGCAACAGTCGGCCATTTCCCGGTGATGAGGCATTTCTACAAAGTTAAGCCCCTCCATGGCCTGTAGAAGTTCTCGGGGCTCGTCATAGATCCCGCTGTTACGACCCAAATCGCAGGGGTCATGATAAGTGACGGTTACATCTAAATTGCCAGGCACTAATTGTCTTTTACGGATTAATCCAGCCAGATACTGTGTAGCATGAAGTACCTCAAAGCCAAGATTCCCCTTAAGGATCGTCGGATATTCGTGTGTCCAGGTATGATAACAGGAGGCACAGCCCGTTATTAAGGTTTTGACCCCAAGAGCGCGTACCTTTTTCACATTGTGTTTTGCTAATTCAGTGACTTGTTGAGTGTTTCCCGAAGCGATGAGGGGGAATCCACAGCACCATTCCTCACTTCCCAGAACGGTATAATTAACGTTTGCTCGGTCCAATAGGCTTACAATGCTTTGGGAGATGCCAACCGACATCGGATAGAAGGAAGACACGCATCCTACAAAGTAGGCGACCTCACTTCCGGCTTTTGAGACTTCTACTTCAACTTCATCTAAATCTTCCACCCAGTCAAGGCGGGCTTCATTAGAGAACGTACTAATATTGTGCGTCGATTTAATTTGCAGAACCATCTGGGTTAAGTTGGGATGCTCCATTCCCCGAGCCCTTAATTCTTCACGCAGATTCAACCAGATCTCACGTGTTTTAATCCCAGCTGCACATATTTCGGCACATTTACCACACAGCGTACACTCCTGCAAACGCTGGGCATATTGGTCCGTGACTTGTTGCTCTTTTTTCTTTAGAAATACCTCTTTGGCCAAAGCAAGTTTTCTGCGGGGTGCCGAGGATTCCCAACCAATTTCTCGGTAAACAGGACAGACACTTCGACAACTGCCGCAGCTTCCACAGATATAACTGGTTTTGGCTATTTGCTCCCGAAGTTCTTCAATAGTTTTCATCGTCCTTTTCCTCCTTTGAGGATTTTAAGGACCAAAGGTCGAAAGAAACCAATCATGATCATACCAAACCCAAAGACATAGCTGTTCAGAATAATGGACGGGGGATTGTAACCCTTTCCGGGATTGAGTAGCGCTTGGGGATCTAGCGCTTGTTTGCGCTGACGCCGACGTTCTCTCTCACCACGGTCATATACTTTTCCCAAATAGGGAGTATTCCAAAGCCCAATGACGTAAGGTTTACCACCAAAACTTTGTCCCAACTTGTAAATCTGGCTGATAAAACTAAGATCGGCAATATAACGGATCGTGTTAAGTTCATCTGAGGGATAAAGAACCATGACTAAGGCCATTTCAGAAGACACGAGATGGGCATAAGTAACGCACAGGGTCTTACTCTTTTGGCCCAATTTACTTAGCCCCTCATAAAAGGCCGCAAAATTACTGACAGGGAGTGTAATTTCAGCCGCTTGTAAGGAAGGAAGTGTTTGTTTAAGCCGAAGGGATTTAAACCGATCGGCCCATTCCTCTTCTCCTACCTCATCAGGCAATAAAGTCCCGCCTAGGACTTGCACATGGTTTCTAATGCGAGCAACCGCTTTATCCACTTCGTTACGCTTGCCCTCAAGATCAATTTCCAGGCTGTACTTTCCCTGAGAAATCTCATGAGCGTATCCAGCTTCCTGGAGCGTCATGATCAATTCTGGACTACTAAAATGAACATTGTACAGAGAAATAAAATTTTCTCCGCCTAGCCAGGACATCATCGAGCCAGTATCGGTTTCGCTATTAAATACTGCTAGCAGGTGTTCCTCTTTTTCTGGAACGTCACGCACCAACAACTTAATCTCCGTAATAATTCCCCGGGTTCCTTCAGTGCCCATCATATCATTAAATTGTAAGCCTAATTCCTTAGATCCCTGTATCTTTACAGGACCTTTGTCAGGTCGTGAGAGTTCCACTATTTCCCCAGCGGCCGTCACCCCCCGAATGGCCATAACTTGATCGTGAACTGGACCATAAGGGACAGAGCCGATACCTAACCCCCCCATGGAAACCCATCCTCCGATAGTAGCGGAGGGGGCACTGCTAGGGCTAGAGCAAACCGCACACCCCTGCTGTCGCAATCCGTCATCCAGGTCTTTCCAAGTCATCCCTGCTTTGACCCAGACCATTTTTCTATTGCTCCCCTGGCTTAGCTCAATTTTGGAAAACCCTTGGAGGCGATTCGTATCAATCACTAAACCACTTCGCATCGGAACGGAATTGAAATAGGCGGTAGAGCCTCCACCCCGGACGGTAACTGGTATTTTGCCTTGTTTTGCCCACTTGATCAAACTAGAGATTTCTTCTGCCGAGATGGGCTGAACCACGGCTTTCGGTACGGGATTTGTCAGTAAATGGACAAGAATACCGGGGATATAGGCTACATCTTTAGCATATGGGGCACATTCAAAAGGGTCGGTTGTGACCCTTTTCCCACATATTTTTTGCAAAGCTTGTTCCATGACTACCCCTCCTTACCCGGAACATTCCGGGTAATTTCTCCCTTAAGCCACTCCGCGGCTTTCGCACCATCCATGAGTTTGCCCAAGTCCTCCTGGAAATTGTTAGGCTCAATCAACGCAATCCAACCATTTCCATAACAATCCTGGTTCATCTTTTGCGGTTCATACAATAACTCTTTATTGACCTCCACGATCTTACCTGTTACAGGTACCTCGATACGTCCCGCCCACTTTCCAGACTGCATAGAGCTGAGAAGTTTACCTATTGTTACGTCTTTTCCGACTTTGGGTAGTTTAACAAACGAGATATCTCCCGCCAATTTCTGGGCAAAATCATTCATTCCTACTCTGACTAAATTTCCTTCCACTTTCACCCAGGCATGGTCTTCCGTATAGTAGAGGTCATCCGGTAAATTATATCCTTCAATAATTGCCATACTTTCCACCTCCATTATGGTTGCGCATGATAGGAACTGCGGACTAATGGGCCACATTCCACTTTTTCAAAGCCACGCTCCAGGGCCTGTTCCCTGTACCAAGCAAACATATTCGGAGAAATGTATCCCATTATTGGCAGGTGCTTCGGCGTGGGCTGTAAGTATTGGCCGATGGTCAGGTAATCACACCCTGCCTTGCGCAAGTCCTCCATAACACGACAAACTTCCTGTGTTTTCTCTCCAAGGCCAACCATCAAACCACTTTTAGTTTTGATCGCAGGATCCAGTCTTTTAACATCTGCCAGGACCTTCAACGAGCGCTCATAATTTGCCCCTGGCTGTACGTGAGGATAAAGATCGGGTACCGTTTCGATATTGTGACCGATGACCTCTGGCTTAACGGCAACAATCGTTGCCAGCGCTTGTTCTGATCCCGCAAAATCAGGGATCAACAGTTCAATACTTGTTTTTGGGGTCTTTTTTTGCAAAGCTCTAACAACTCGTACAAACTCCCCTGCTCCACCGTCTGGTAAGTCATCCCGAGTCACTGATGTGATGACTGCGTGTTTAAGGTTAAGGGTTTTTACGGTTTCCGCCACCGCTTCCGCTTCTGCCGAATCGGGAGGACAGGGGATTCCTTTGCTCACGGCGCAGAAACGGCATCCCCTGGTGCATACGTCACCAAGAATCATAAACGTGGCTGTACCTAAAGCAAAGCATTCACCCGCATTAGGACAACATGCTCCCTCACAGACCGTATGCAAGCGCCCTTTTGCCAAAACCCCTTCCATTTCTTCCATCACACCCGCCGGAGGAGCCTGAACCGTTAACCAACTTGGTCGAAAAGCCTTTGCTTCCAGGCCGTCAGCAGTCAACAATATTTCCACATTTCGGGATAGCGAACGAATTTCCCATTGAAAAAGCGCACACATTTCTTCAATGACCCTATTTTTGACCTCGGAAATACTAATCGAGCGTTTCAGTTCTTCGGCAAGCGAGGTCATTTGCACACCAGGCAGACCACAAGGGACGATGGTCTTAAATTGAGACAAATCCGGGTTGACATTAAGAGCAAAACCGTGAATTGTCACCCAATGATTTACCCCTAATCCGATACTGGCAATTTTCTTCTTCCCAACCCACACTCCAGGTAACCCAACACGTCGCGACCCTTGGATTCCAAATGCAGAAAGCGTTTTTATCAGCATTTCTTCTAATTTATAAACCAACAAATGGACGTCTTTATTGTATGCATTGAGATCTAGGATCGGATAGCCTACAAGTTGGCCCGGACCGTGGTAAGTAACATCTCCACCCCTTTCAATCTGGAAAACCTGGAATTCATGAGCAGCTAGCCATTCTTCACCAACCAAGATATGTTCACTGAGACTATCTTTCCCCAACGTGATTGTGGGAGGGTGTTCAACCAAGATAAAGCTATCCGCAACCTGACCTTCAATCCTGAGATTTTGTAAATTCTTCTGAAGTTGCCAAACCGGTTTATAGTCCGCTTTCCCGAGGTCAAGAAGATACGTGGGGTGAAAAGACCCAACCATCGGTTATCCCCGCTTTCTTTAACCGCCAAAAGCTTTGATGCATTCACGAACTTTTGTTACGGTATATGCCATTGCCGGGCCGCCTCCAAAAGCAACAGCGACCCCAGCTGCCTCCAGCACTTGATCACCAGATGCTCCGGCATTCATAGCATTATAAACATGAGCGGCAATACAGTACTCACATTTGCCATAAATGGCGATGGCCACCGCCATTAACTCTTTTTCCATGATCCCCAATTCACCTTCGCAAAAGACCGGCGCCATAAGGCTTTCGAAACCAATCGCCAATTCCGGAGCTTCTTCTTTCAATTCGGCCAACCCACCAGAAAACGCTTCCAATAGATCATGTGGAGATTCTTTCCCACCTGTTTGAATGACAAGGTCTTCCATAACTTGGGGTTGTAACTGGAACCAGGGATAGGGATTTTCCAACATTTCTTTAAGACGACCCAAAAACTCTGCGGCAAGTGAACCATCGATGATTCGATGATCTAAGGAAAGGCTCAACGTCATCAAATGGCGGTTTTCTAAACGTCCCTCGACCATAATGGGTTTCTGTTTGATTGCCCCAACCCCGAGAATTGCGGTTTCTGGCCGATTAATAATGGGTGTAAACCCTTCCACTCCGTATGCTCCCAGATTGGTAATCGTGAAGGTCCCTTGTTCGATCTCCTCCGGATTGAGTTCAGAATTGCGTGCTCGCGTGGCTAGATCTTTAATTTTAGCCGAAATCTGTTCCAGGGTAAGCATTGGAACATTTTTTAGATTGGGAACGACAAGTCCTTCTTCTAAAGCAACGGCCACCCCAACATTGACCGCTTTTGGTAATTCGATTTCCTGCTCGGTACTCCAAGAGTTCACAAGCGGAAATTCTGATAACGCCTGTCCGGTAAACTTAACTAAGAAATCCGTATAGGAGAATTTGACTCGTTTCCCACCACCCGACTCATTTAATTGCTCACGCACATCTTTCAGAGCGGTCAAATCTATTTCTTCCATGAGTGTGACATGGGTAGCCTCTCTCCGACTCTTAGACATCCGCTCCGCAATGACACCCCGCATGCTCAGGGCATCAATTGGACGCAGTTCAGAGGTTCTATCTCCTTTAACTTGAGCTATATAATTTAAGACATCCTCTTCAACAACCTTGCCATTTGCCCCGCTGCCAATAATTAATCCAAGATCAACGCCTTCCTTATCAGCGAGTTTGGCAGCACGAGGGGATGCCTTGCCAGCACCGGCAAAAACCACAAAGGGTTTAATAGGTTTTGTCTCTTTTTTCTTCTCCGCGTCACCGCTCCCGCCGGCTAATGCCGCTTGCAAAACACTTAGAGCTTCAGCCAGAGAGCCTTCTAAAGAGGCGGAATCTTCCCCTTCTTCCGCCAAAACAGCTAGCGGAACGGAGATCGGGTAACTCGAACCTGGAGCACCAATAATCTTATAAAGTACTCCACTATAAGGTGAATCAACTTTAATGTTTACTTTTTCCGTCATCACTTCTAAGAGTGCTTCTCCCAGGGCAACCGTCTCCCCTTCGTTTTTTAGCCAGCTAACTATTTTTCCTTTTTTCATAGTTAAGCCCAATTTTGGCATTAACATAATATGTGCCATTTTTCCTTTACCTCCTAATTTTTGACTTATAAGTTCTACTCTTTAAGCTAATTTAACTATTTATGAATAAACCTTTTTCTGCAGCACGTTTTAAGGTGCTTTTGACATCGACCACATACGGTCCTGTTGCCACTAGTTCTACTTCGGCACAATCTTTTGGGCCGACCAAAATCTCCCTTTCTCCATCAACCGCTATAACACAAGGGACATGGCGTACTACTACTTTCTGTCCGGGGCTCATTAATTCGTATGAACGAACTGGAACCGATCGAATCAGGCCAGGTCCTACTGCGGCTTTTACCTGGATTGAGGAGCCTTGAGTTGGATCTCGCGTTTGCTCGCTACTTTCTGCGATGATTAAGTTGATCCCCTTGGCTTCCCGCTTATTAATGGGATGCAGCGCCCCGACGATTGCCGCAATACCAATATGAAAGGGCTCGCCGCAGGTAGCCACAATCTGCCGGATCTTACCCATGTCCCAAATGGCCCGCGAACCGATGAACTGCTCAGCTAGCACAACAGCATCTATTAAGGCTATATCCACCGCTTTACCGTTGATATAGATAATTAGCTTTTTGGTCCGAATCAGAGAAAACTCTTGTTCAACCACACCTGTGGCAACTAAACCAGCTGCCAATCCCGCTATTGTTCCTTCCACCATAACAGAGAAAACATTATTGGTTCCTGTGGAAACAGGCATGATCGGAACCTCCCCGACTCCTTTAGCTACAACCCGGTTCGTTCCGTCACCACCCAGAGTGATCAAGCAGCTAGCGCCTAATTCTACCATTTTGGCTGCTGCCAACTGCGAATCCTCTTGATTCGCCTTCCACTGCATGGGTAAGAGCTTTGTCTCCATGGTTAATTGATTCTCACCGCAGAAGACATCTAAAGCCCGCTCGAAAAAACCAAAATAGTCGGGCATAAACCAGACCCTTTTAACCCTTGCCGCTTGAAGCCCAAGCAAGATTCTCCGGATCAAATTCACTTTTTCCTGATTATCGAAGACAGTAGCGTGAGCCACCAAACGTCGGATATCTTTTCCTGAAGCGGGATTTGCAATAATTCCTGCAATCATTTCTTCCCCTCCTACCCAAGAGCTAAGGGCAACCGAACGATCGGCCGCCCTTCTCGGAGAACGATTTAACCCTACGGACTATTTAGAAAAAGGATTTCACCGCTGCGATAATTTTTGCCTCATCTGGAATGTATGCCGCTTCCAAGTTAGCTGCAAAAGGAATAGGAGTAAAGGGTGCCGCAACCCTTTTAATGGGAGCATCGAGAAAATCAAAGCATTCTTCCGCGACCATTGCCGCGATTTCCCCCCCAAATCCTCCCTGTTTGACGGCTTCATGCACAATAACCAGTCGCCCGGTTTTTTCTATGGATTTATACAACGTTTCCTTGTCAAACGGTACAAGGGTACGTGGATCAATCACTTCTGCTTCGATTCCATCTAGAGCTAAGGTTTCCGCCGACCCTAGCGCTTTATGAAGCATCATAGAATAAGCTAAGATCGTGACATCTTTTCCTTCCCGCTTGATATCTGCCTTTCCAAGTGGGATCATATACTCCCCATCGGGGACTTCCCCGATTACCCCATAGAGGGCTTTATGCTCTAAGAATACGACCGGATTATCATCACGGATGGCCGATTTCAACAAACCTTTAGCATCTGCTGCCGTCGCCGGCATAACTACTTTAAGCCCTGGAACATGACACATCATTGCCTCTAGGCTTTGAGAGTGTTGAGCCGCTGCACCCAATCCGGCCCCGCAGGCCATCCTTAACGTCAGCGGTACCTTAGCCTTTCCACCAAACATATAGTGCATCTTTGCTGCTTGGTTTATCAGCTCATCTAGACAGACCCCTACAAAGTCGGCAAACATGATTTCTGGAACTGGGCGTAAGCCAGCGACTGCAGCCCCTACCGCTGAACCCATAATAGCGGTCTCCGAGATCGGTGCATCCAACACTCTTTCGCCGCCAAATTTTTCAAGAAGCCCTGTCGTTACTCCAAAACACCCACCAAATGCCCCAACATCTTCTCCTAAGATATATACTTTCTCATCCCTATGCATTTCTTCCTCGAGTGCCTCATTAATCGCTTGGGAATAGGTCATTTCTGCCATAGTAATCTCACCCCTTCAAATTCCTTAGGCGCAGTATACATCGCTCGTTAGTTCATCCAGAGTGGGCACAGGACTATTCTGAGCAAATTCAACCGCATCAGCAATAACTTTTTTAACCTCAGTATCGATTTGATTAATTTCCGCCTCTGTAGCCATATTCATTTCTTGCAATCGGTTCGTGAACCGTGGCAAAGGATCCTTCGCTTTCCAGGCGTTCACTTCTTCATCGGATCGGTATACGCAGGGATCCCCTTCAAAATGGCCGTGATGCCGATAAGTTTTACATTCAATCAAAACGGGGCCTCCACCGGCACGAGCACGCTTCACAGCTTCTTCTGCTGCTTCATAGACAGCCATAACGTCGTTGCCATCAACGACCATACTCGGCATTCCATAGGACCCTGCACGGTCTGCAATGTCTGTAATGTTCTGATGCCTTTCCTGGCTCATCGAAATACCATACATATTATTCTCGTTGACGAAAATCACTGGCAACTTCTGAATACTCGCCATGTTCAACGACTCATGGAACGTCCCCCGGTTTGATGCTGCGTCCCCGAAAAAGCAGATCGCGACTCCATTGGTCTTCATATATTTAGCGGCAAAAGCCGCCCCGGTTGCTAAGGGCATACCTGCACCCACAATCCCATTCGCGCCAAGAAATCCCAATTCCACATCGGCAATATGCATGGAACCGCCTTTTCCTTTACATTCTCCGTCGATCTTGCCAAAAATCTCAGCCATCATTTTGTTAATCGATGCTCCGCGGGCAATTCCATGCCCATGCCCCCGATGAGTACTTGCGATATAATCCTGTTTTTCTAAGTTCGCACAGACTCCGGTTGCCACAGCCTCTTCACCGATATACAGGTGAACAAAACCAGGAATTTGACCTTGTGAAAAAAATTTAGCCACGGTCTCTTCAAATTCACGAATCGTACGCATTTGACGATATAAGTCAAGCATTTGTTCTTTATTAAGCGCCACTTTAAATCACTCCTCTTCCGAATAAGCTTTGATTCCAGTCCAAATCCACATAGACTGTCAGACAAACCTTAACAACTTGGATGCTATCAACGCCATCGCCTAATCCCGGCGCTAACATCACCTCTACTTCCATCCCCCCTTCCTTGATATCTTTTCTACCGAACGGATGTAGATTCATACAAATCCCTTTCCTTGGAATGCCCGTCTTGAATGATATATAAGCAAACCCTGTGCCAGCCTAAACTTGTATAGAAAATACTATGAATAATACGAAAATTCCTTGAAGGAACAATGTTTACAATTCATTTAAAGATATCAAAGTTGTATATTTGATTTTGCCGGTATCCTTCTGTTGGTCGCGAATTGAACACCTGTTCGATCTTCGAACAACAAACAACAATCTATAACTATTAAAATTGAAACGCCTAGATATTCCAGGCGTTTTTTCAGACAAATTGTATTACTTAGCGCGGAGAAACCAGTATTTTAATATTTGCCTCTTTCCGGTTTACCAGCTCTTCAAATCCCCTTTCAATAATATCTTCGAGTTTAATTTTTCCTGTAATCATGGGTTCTGCAGAAAGCCGCCCATCATTCAACAAATCAATCGCTGTAGCAAACTCTCCATTATAGGCCAAGGATCCTATAATGTGTTTTTCATTAGCGGTTACCTCAAAAAAGTTAAACGAACTTTCACGTTCAAAGATACCCACCATGATAACTTTACCGCTTTTTCGTGCCAATTGTATGGCCAGTGGTGCTGTCTTCTCATTCCCGACACATTCGAAAGTAATATCTGCTCCTAATCCATTGGTAAGTTCCTTAATCTTGGCCACAACGTCCACTTCTCTCGGATCGAAGACTGCCGTAGCCCCCATATTTAGAGCATATTCTTTTCTAGCCTTAGCCATTTCAATCACATAGACTCTACTTGCTCCAGCTGCCTTGGCAGCCTGTAAAGTCGCGAGCCCAATTGTTCCAGCCCCTAGGACAACAACTTTGTCTCCTTCAATAACTGGTGCCTGTCGAACAGCATGGATTCCAACTGCTATCGGCTCGATGACAGCTGCTACTTCGTAGGACATATCATCTGGAATTTTATACATAGTATAGGCTGGGACATTGACATATTCTGCAAAGGCACCATCGGTCATCAACCCAGTAAACGCTAACTTTTCACACATACTATAATTCATGCGTTTACAATGATAACATTCCCAACACACTTGGCAGGCATCTGGTGCAACCCGATCTCCCACCTGAACATTCTTAACTCCTGGACCAATTTCAACCACTTCTCCGGAAAATTCATGTCCAAGAATAATTGGTGCTTTACTTCCCGTGAGGGCATCTGGTTCAGCGACCGGAATGAAAATCGGACCTGCCAAGTATTCATGGAGGTCGGAACCACAGATCCCGCACCACTCCACCTTAACCTTTACCCACCCTTCACCCGGTGATGGTGGCTCTGGTACATCTACAACGCGAACATCTTTTCTTCCATACCACACTGCTGCTTTCATTAATCATCTCTCCTTTATTCCAAACCTTATTTGTTCTTTTTAATTAAGCCATAAGAACCAAAATATACGGCATAAATCAACATGACTAAAATCATTAAATCTATCCACGTTAATGGATCTCCACCGAACCCTTTGCTGATCTCAGCTTCATGCAGTATCGAAATCGCAAACCACCGGGTATAAACCAAAAATGTTATCACCCCCAGGCCGTACGTAATTACTACTCTAATAACCTTTTTCGAGACAGTATTTAGAGGTTGATTGTCAAACACTGTCGACCACGTTAGGACCCAGAACAAGATACAAACCCCTAATTGAGCCGGCCACATTGTAATGGCTACTCCAAGAGATTTTTGCGCCTCAACGGGAATCAGAAAATTCTTAAGCATAGCCAAGAACAAGAAATAAATTCCTGTACCGATGACAAAATTGCCAAAGAGTGATGCCAGAGCAGTTTTGGCTCTTGAACCCAATCGGCTCCACGGCCAGTTATCTAAGGCATTAGCTGTCGTAAGCCAAGAGACAATAACTGAATAGAACCAACCAACCGCTGTGACCAAGGGAAGAATCACTTTTCCGCTCTGTGACCAACTGGCTACGCTCGGATAAATTAAGACCAGATAACCCAAAAACGCCAGGAAAAAGCCTTCAAAGAACTCAATAATCCCGACCCATGGCTGCTTTAGCCCTAAATCCACCCATGGCCAATGCCCCATATTTGTTGCTAAGATACCGAAAAAATAAAAACCCATTAGGACAATCATGCCGGTTGCCGTCCAACCTGCTCCGCTTGGATTAAAAGCCGGTTCAAAACTTCCGATGCCGAAAACGAGTATTCCCACTGTTAGAAAAGCTAAAACTGCGCCGGTGATAAATGTAAGCAATCCTGATAAAGGTTGCTTTAGCCGATGAAAGGGCCATAGCTCACCATTAAATGCCAGGAATACGACCTCTAAAATGAACCAGAACATGACAGCATCAAAGGGCTGTGGGTACAGTTTCCATATACCTTGCTTTGGATCCGCAAACACATTCCAAACCACAAGACTAACCACCAGAATTATTGTTAGGTGTGCCATTGCAAAGGTAATCGGGTTAACAGATAAACCAAATTGTTTCTTGGTGCTAATAATCTCACCACCCTTCTCTGCTGCATTAGTAGAAGCATCCATACCCTTACACCTCCCAATTAAATTGCCTTTT